>JAVHLB010000003.1 GCA_031082425.1 Candidatus Edwardsbacteria bacterium
GGGGGCTTTTTTCATTGGCTTTTCACATTAGATCAGGCCCGGTAAAAAAATATAAAATATTTTCATTTTTTACTTGACAATGGGGCAAAATGTATATAAAATGGTTCGAAGTGGGACAAAGTGGGGCATAGTGGATTAGAGTGGAATTTAAACCCATAGCTCTATATTTTCAATAACTTACGGACAAGGCCCTGATATCTATCAAAAGCCGTCTCAACCAAAGCGGCTCGGGAGGTGTCATTATGACCATTTTCGGGGGAACCTATCATCATAATCTCGATGCCAAGGGCCGGCTCAACATCCCGGCCCAGCTTCGGAAGATGATCTCCGCCCAGGCCAACAATCAGCTGTGGATCACCCGCGGCCTCAAGGACGGCTGCCTGTTCGTCTATCCCAATGATAACTGGCTGAGGAAGATGGAGGAGCTGAACGCCCTGCCCCGCACCGAGGAGAACCGCAATGCCATCAGGATCTTCTCGGCCGAGAGTTTTCCGGTGGAGATAGATTCGCAGGGCCGTATCATCGTCCCCGCCCAGTTCCAGAAGCAGGCCAACCTCAGCAAAGAGGTGGTGATCGCCGGGGTGATGGACAAGATCGAACTGTGGAACCCCTCGGCCTACGAAAAATTCCTGGGCGACAACAGCGACAACTACCAGGAACTGGTCAAACAGCTTTAAACCATTTCATCACATATAGGGAGATTTGAGATGAGGATTCAGGTTTTACCGGCCGGACAGAACGCTACCAAGCTAGAGGTCAACGGGATGATCAATCTCCAGGGTTTTTTCCAGATCGAGGAAGCTATTTTGAAGGTGATCAAGAGGAACTGCTTCAGGGTGGAGATGGATATGTCCCAGGTAAAACACATGGATTACCGGGGAGTGGAGATTCTTTTAAAGCGGGCCGAACGTCTGCGCAGCTATGGCGGCGACCTGATCCTGAGCGGCCTGTCCCCCTACCTGGTGAACATTCTGCGGATGGCCGGGGCGGCCGAATCCTTCGAGATCCTGGACAACGATGCCGCCGCCCAGGGCGACCTTTTCAAACGCCAGGAGAATCCGGACCAGGAGAATCCCCCGTTGTCGGCCGTGGCTTGAATCACAGCCAACGATAATGCTCCAGTCATTCCTACATCGACCGGTTCTTTTAAACCAAAGCATAGATCATCTGGCCGTCCAGCCGGGAAGGAACTATTTGGACGGGACCCTGGGCGGAGGCGGACACAGCAAAAGAATATTGGAGAAAAGTTCGCCGGACGGAAAACTCATCGGATTGGACCGCGACCCCGCGGCCCTGAAGGCGGCCCGGGAAAATATGAAAATCTACGGTGACCGGGTTTTGTTCTTTGAGAGAAATTTTTCGGAGCTGGCGGAGGTCATGGCCGACATCTCCTTTGACATCCACGGGGTGCTGCTGGACCTGGGCGTCTCCTCTCCCCAGATCGACCGGCAGGAGCGGGGTTTCTCCTTCCAGGCGGACGGTCCGCTGGACATGCGGATGGGAAATTCTACCCTGACGGCAGAAAATATCATAAACCAGTATGGTCCCGAAGAACTCAAGAGAATATTCCTGGAGTACGGACAGGAAAGGTTTTCCGGCAGGATAGCCAGGGCCATCGCCAAAGCCAGGGAGATATCCCGAATAACCACCACCGGACAACTGGCGTCAATCATCAAGAGCACCCGGCCTGAGATGCCCACCAAGACACTTTCCCGCATATTTCAGGCCATAAGGATAGAGGTCAACGACGAACTGGGCTCCTTGAAAAAAGGCCTGCAGGCGGCGCTGGACATACTGGCCCCGGGCGGAAGGCTGGTGGTGCTGACCTACCATTCGCTGGAGGACGGAATGGTCAAGGATCTTTTCCGCCAGGCGGCCGATCCCTGCACCTGCCCCAAAGGATTGCCTTTCTGCGCCTGCGGCAGGAAGCCGGCGATAAAAATACTTAACCGCAAGCCGGTATTGCCGGAGGATGAAGAGGTCCTCCAGAATCCCAGGGCCCGAAGCGCCCATCTTAGAACCGCGGAAAAATTATGAGCAGATACTTACATAGAGGCGAATACCAGCCGGGCCGGAACAAGACCGGCTGGCTGATCGCGGCCATCTTCCTGGCCTTCTTTGCCGTGTTGTTCTGCTATGTATGGCAGAAGATATATCTGGCCCGGCAGGTGGCGGCCATAGAATATTACCAGGAGGCCAACCGCAGGACCTCCGACCGGGTGAAGATGCTGACGGTGGAAAAACAGCAGTTGTCATTCCGGGGCAGGATAGAGCAGGTGGCGATGGGCGGTCTGGGGCTGGCCTATCCCGAGAAGCAGCAGATCGTGGCCATCATCCAGCCGCCCAGGGGACGGGATGAAGCCGGTTGGTCCTCCAACCTGGCCGGGATCTTCAATCCGGCATCAACCGCGTGGGGGCAGCAATGAGCCGGGGCCGGCTTACCATATTGGCGTTAGCCGGCCTGGTGATTTGGTCCGTTATGTTTGGCCGTTTGGTCTGGCTGCAGGCAGTCAGGGGCGGCCATTATAAATATCTGGCCCAAAAACAGCACCAGCAGAGGATAGGGATCCTGCCGGAACGGGGGAGGATATATGATCGCTGCGGCCGGCCATTGGCACTGTCCTTTGATGGCCGGCGTTCCTATCCCTATGGTTCGATGGGGGCCCAGCTGCTGGGGTTCATCGGAGACGACGGCCGGGGCCTGGAGGGAATGGAGCTGCTGTACGACGATCTGCTGAGGGGGCAGAGCGGCTGGGCCATCAGGCAGCGAGACGCCACCGGCCGGACCCACGCCACCTTGGAATATGCCTCGTCCCCGGCCAAGGCCGGCCACAGCGTTTTCCTGACCATCGATGCCGAATACCAGGCCATAGCCGACCAGGAGCTGGACCGGGGGGCCAAATCAGCCCGGGCCGCCTCTGGCGCAGTGGTGATCTCCGACCCCGGCACCGGCGAGATACTGGCCATTGCCAGTTACCCCCCGTTCGACCCCAACCGCTTCAACAGCTATGGCCGGGAAACGTATATCAACCGGGCGGTGCTGGAGCAGTTCGAGCCCGGCTCCACTTTCAAGATCATCACCATGGCGGCCGCAGTCGAGGAGGGGGTGACCGGACCGGAGGATATCATCGACGGTGAAAAGGGCCTCTTCAGCATCGGCGGATACAAGATCGGCGAGGCCGAGAAGCATAAATACGGCCCGATAACCGCCTCGGAGGCCATCGTCCATTCCAGCAACATCTGCCTGGTCAAGGTCGGCCAGGAATTGGGCAAGGAGAAGCTCTACCAGTACGCCCGTTCCTTCGGCTTCGGATGCAAGACCGGAATTGAGTTCCCCGGGGAGACCGAGGGGGTGATGGAGAGGCCGGATAAATGGTCGGTGATCCAGGGTGCCAACATCAGCTTCGGCCAGGGGCTCTCGGTCAATGCCATTCAGCTGACGGCAGCCTATGCCGCCATCGCCAACGGGGGATTCCTGGTGAAACCGCGGCTGCTTAAGGGGTACGGGGAAAGCAGTGAGGCGGTGCCGGGATCCCAGCCGGCCGATACCCTCCGCCGGGTGATATCCCGGGAGACCTCCAGAAAACTGGTGGCCATGCTGGAGCAGTGCGTGGAGAATGGCACCGGCCAGCCGGCGGCCATCAACGGCTGGAAGATCGCCGGCAAGACCGGCACCGCCCAGAAGAAGGCCCAGGGCCGCAAGGGCTATGACCGGGACAAATATATCGCCTCTTTCATCGGCTTTATCCCGGCGGAGTCCCCCCGGCTGGTGGTGACGGTGATAATCAACGAGCCGCACGGCAGGGTGTATGGCGGCCAGGTGGCGGCGCCCGTCTGCCGCAGCATAATGAAGCGGATCATCAGCCTGCCCGGAGGTTTCGCCCAGGACCTGATGGCCAACAATGGGGGGATAAATACGAAATTGTGATGAAGACGGCCGAGCTCATAAAATCCTGCCCCGATCAGATCATCTCCCGGTCAGCCCTGCCGGAGGATATGGAGATCAGCGGAATGCATTATGATTCCCGGAAGATAGAGGCGGGAAATCTGTTCTTCGCCATCTCCGGCTATCAATCCGACGGCAATAAGTTCGTGGGGCAGGCCCTGGCCAACGGGGCCGGCCTGGTCGTCAGCGAGAACAACAGAATATCGGACGGCATCCCCTGGATCAAGGTGGCCAATTGCCGCCGGGCCATGGCCCTGATGTCGGCCGCTTATCTGGGCCGGCCGGCGGACCGGCTGGACATGATCGCGGTGACCGGCACCGCCGGGAAGACCACCACCACCTACCTGCTGCGCTCCATCATGGAAGAGGCCGGCAGGAAGACCGGCCTTCTGGGCACCATCAACTACTGGATACTGGACCAAAAATTCTCGGCCCCCAACACCACCCCGGAATCGTTGGACCTCCAGGATCTGCTGTCCCGGATGGTCAGCGCCGGGGCCGATACCGCCATCATGGAGGCCTCCTCGCACGGCATCGAGCTGGACCGGGTGGCCGGCATAAATTTTTCCACCGCGGTGTTCACCAATTTCTCCCAGGACCATCTGGATTTCCACCGGGATATGGAAAGCTACCTGAGGTCAAAACTGAAGCTTTTCCAGAACCTGTGGGGAGGGGCTGCGGCGGTGATCAACCGGGACGATCCGGCGGCCGGCCGGGTGCGGGAAGCGGTCAAGACCAAAATCCTGACCTTCGGAATAGACAGCCAGGCTGATGTCATGGCTGATGAAATCAGCAGCACTCCCCAGGGATCAAAGTTTAGATTAAGAACCGGCGATCGGTCGGCAGAAGTAAACCTGGCTATAGCCGGCCGGCACAATATCTATAACGCCCTGGCGGCGGCGGCGGGGGCCCTGTCCCGCGGCCTGCCTCTGGAAGAGATCAAAACCGGCCTGGAGAAGGTCGACAGAGTGGCCGGGAGGTTCGAGCCGGTGAACCTGGGCCAGGATTTTTCAGTGATAGTGGATTATGCCCATACCTCTCAGGAATTGGAACACCTCCTGAATGCAGCCCGGGAGCTTAATCCCCGAAGGATCATAACCGTGTTCGGCTGCGGAGGCGACCGCGATCGCAGCAAGCGCCCCCTGATGGGCCGGGCGGTGGCCAAGAATTCCGACATCGTGGTGCTCACCTCGGACAACCCCCGAACCGAGGACCCGGACCGGATCATCAACGATGTTCTGCCCGGCCTGTCCGGCCGGGAATATATCCTGTTCCCCGACCGCAAGGAGGCCATATACAAATCCATCGAACTGGCCCGTAAAGGGGACATGGTGATCATCGCCGGCAAGGGCCACGAGGATTACCAGATTCTGGGCTCCGCCAAGATCCATTTTGACGACCGGGAGGTCGCCGGGGAAGCCCTGAAGCAAAGGCTGGGCGTCTAATGGAGGGCATGCACCTGTCGGAGATAGCCCAGGCGGTGGGCGGGAACCTTTCCGGCCCGGATGGCCTGGCCCAAGGGGTCAGCATCGACTCCCGCACCATTAAGCCGGGGGAGCTGTTCGTAGCTATAAAGGGACCCAATTTCGACGGACAGGGATTTGCCGCCCAGGCGGTCAGGAGCGGGGCCTCCGGGATCATGTCCTCCGGGAACATAGACTGGAAAGGCCAAAAAGAGTCCGGCCTGATAAAGGTACCCGACACCCTGAGGGCGCTGAAAGAGTTGGCATATTTTTATCGGAAAAAATATCATCCCAAAATGATAGGCATCACCGGCACCAATGGCAAGACCTCGGTCAAGGAGATGACGGCGGCCGTACTTTCGGCCCGATACCAGGTTCTCAAGAATCAGGGGAACCTGAACAACCAGTACGGCATCCCGCTGTCGCTGTTCAGGCTCAGCGGAGAACACCAGATCGGGGTGATGGAGCTGGGGATGAGCGCCCTGGGGGAGATAGCCGATCTGTGCCGCCTGGTGGAGCCGGAGGTCGGGATAATAACCAACGTGGGCGAGGGCCATACCCTGTATCTGAAAGACCTGCCAACGGTGGGCCGGGCCAAGGGCGAATTATTGGAGGCCCTTCCCAAAGGAGGGCTGGCGGTGGTCAACGGCGATGACGCCAACGTGATGTCCCAGACCGCCAGAACCAGAGCCAAAATAATAAAATTCGGGCTGGGCGATGATTGCCATTACAGGGCCGGACAGATAACCTGCCGCCCGGAGGGGACCTGCTTCATGGTGAACGGACAACAGGTCATCATCAGGCAACCGGGACTGCACAATGTTTATAATTGCCTGGCGGCCCTGGCCGCCGGGGAGGCCCTGGGGGTGGATATCAAAAGCGCCGCCGAAAGGCTGGCCGGGCAGGAACCAACCCCCATGCGTCTGGAGATAATACAAGCCGGCAGATTCACCATTATCAACGATGCCTATAATGCCAATCCGCCTTCGATGAGGGCGGCCCTCAAGGTGCTGGGTTCAATGGATGCCTCCCGCCGCAAGGTGGCCATCCTGGGAGAGATGCTGGAGTTGGGTGAGATCGAAAAACCCAGGCACCACGATATCGGGGTTTTGGCGGCAGAGAATTCCGACCTGGTGGTGGCGGTGGGGCCGCTGGGGGAACTCATTCATCTGGGGGCCTCCGGCCTGAAGAAGAACAGCCTCCATTATCAGGACAACGCCGCTTTGATAGCCGAGCTGGGAACCATCTTGAAAAAGGGCGATGTGATTCTGGTAAAGGCCTCCCGCAGCCGGCACTTCGAGGAGATCGTCAACGCCATAAAAGGATTATCATAGATGCTGTATCTGCTGTTATACCCATTGGCCGATAAGATCCACTTCTTCAATTTGTTCCGCTACATCACTTTCCGCTCGGCCTATGCCCTGGTGACGGCCTTGCTGATATCCTTTCTGATCGGGCCCTACATGATCCGGTGGCTTAAAAAACTCGGCATTGGCGACACCGGACGGGAGGATGCCCCGGACCATCATAGAAAAAAGGCCGGCACCCCCACCATGGGCGGGCTGATAATCCTGGCGGCCATAATGATCCCGGTGCTGCTGTGGGCCGACCTGAGCAACCGTTACATCCAGATAGCCTCTCTGGCCACCCTGTGCCTGGGGGCCATCGGTTTCAGCGACGATTATCTGAAAGTTATCAAGAAACAGCCCAAGGGCCTGGTGGGCAGGAAAAAGCTGGCGGGACAGATCATCCTGTCCCTGGTGATAGGGGCCATCCTGGTCATCTATCCTCTGAACCCGGAGTTCGCCACCAAGACCAATTTTCTGTTCTTTAAAAACATCTTCGTCGATCTGGCCTGGTGGTTGTTCATTCCCTTTGTGGTGGTGGTCATCGTGGGGACCTCCAATGCCGTCAACCTTACCGACGGGCTGGACGGCCTGGCCATCGGAGTGGTGCTGTTCGCCGCTGCGGCCTATGCCGTGATGTGTTATTTTGCCGGGAATTACAAGCTGGCCAGTTACCTCAACATCATCTTCATGAAGGGATCGGGGGAGCTGACCGTATTCTGCGCCTCCATGGTCGGGGCGGCGCTGGGCTTTTTGTGGTACAACGCCCACCCGGCCGAGATCATGATGGGCGACACCGGCTCACTGGCCCTGGGCGGGGCCATAGGAACCACCGCCGTGCTGATAAAACAGGAGATACTGCTGTTGATCGTGGGCGGGGTATTCGTGATGGAGGCCCTGTCGGTGATCCTGCAGGTGGCCTCCTTCAAGCTGACCGGCAAGCGGATCTTCAAAATGGCCCCCATTCATCATCATTTTACCCTGCAGGGCTGGAGCGAGGAAAAGATAGTCACCCGATTCTGGATAATAGCACTGATCTGCGCCCTGGTGGCCCTGAGCACCCTGAAGATAAGATAGAATGAAGCCCGATCTGGCAAATAAGAAAGTTTCGGTGGTCGGCCTGGCCCGCAGCGGGATGGCGGCGGTAAGGCTTTTGAAAAAATCCGGGGCGGAGGTCTTTGTCTCCGATTTCAAAAGCATCGCCCCCCAAGGGCTGAAAGAGTTGGACGGTATGGGCGTGGCCCATGAAGCAGGAGGGCACACCGAAAAACTGCTCGACAGCCAGATGATAGTGATCAGCCCCGGGGTCCGGGCGGATATCCCGATTTTACTGAGGGCCGCCATGATGGGCATCGAAGTGATAGGCGAAATCGAGCTGGCTTATCGGGCCATCGAATCCCGGATCATCGCAGTCACCGGGACCAACGGCAAATCCACCACCGTCTCCATGATCGGCAGCATCCTGAAAAAAGCCGGGAAGGATGTGCATATCGGCGGAAACCTGGCCCCGGGAAGACCCCTGTGCCAGCTGGCCTGCGAAACCAGGCCCGACAGCATCATAGTAGCAGAGGTCAGTACTTTTCAGATAGAGACCATAAAGACCTTCAAACCTTACATCGGGGTGGTGACCAATATCTCCCCGGACCACCTGGACCGGCACCCCGATTTCGAAAGCTATGCCCGGCTCAAAGGGGAGCTGTTGAAAAACCAGGATGAAACCGATCATTCTATTCTAAATCTGGATGATCTCAATGTTCAGAAATATTGCAGCGGGTACCGGGGAAGCAGGCTGGACTTCAGCCTGATAGATCCCGTGGAGAACGGCTCCTGGTGGGACGGCCGAAGCCTCTATTTAACACAGGATAAAAAAAGCCGCAAAATTTTGGATACAGCGGAGCTTAAAATCCCGGGAAAACATAACATCTCCAATGCCCTGGCGGCAACAGCCGCGGCCTCCGTCCTGGACGTTTCTTGGTCAGATATGGCGGCAGGACTGGTTTCGTTCCGGGGGGTGCCTCATCGCCTGGAGGAGGTGGCCACGGTAAAAGGTGTTCGCTACATAAACAACTCCATGTGCACCAATAATGATGCCGGGATAAGCTCTTTGCGGGCCTTTGATTTTCCCCTGGTGGTGATAGCCGGCGGCAAGGAGAAAGGGACCGACCTCTCCGGGTTCATGACCGAGATCTCTAAGCGGGCCCGGGCGGCGGTGCTGATAGGCGAGGCCCGGGAGAGGCTGAAAGCCGAGCTGGATTCCCTGGGCTTCAGCCGGGCTGTTTTGGCCGGCAACATGTCCGATGCCGTCAGGCTGGCATCCCAACAGGCTAAAGCCGGCGATGTGGTGATACTGGCGCCGGGCTGCGCCAGCTTCGATATGTTCAGGGATTTTGAGGACCGGGGGGAGCAGTTCAAACAGGCGGTTCATGATTTGGAGGGCCGATGAACAGCAGGGGCGGAGAAATTGATCACCACCTATTGGTGGCGGTGCTGGTGCTGACCGGGTTCGGGCTGATCATGAGCTTCAGCGCCGGTGGCTTCATGTCCGGCAGTTCGGCCAAATTCTCCAATGACAGCCTGTTCTTTTTCAAGCGGGAGCTGATAAGGGTGGCCTTGGCGCTGGTATTTTTCCTGGTGGCTCTCAATATCAATTACCGGAAATTAAGAAGCCTGATAGTGCCATTCTTCGTTGTGATGCTGGGGGTGATGCTTCTGACCCTGGTTCTGGCCCAGGCGGTCAGGGGATCCCGCAGCTGGATAATGGGGATACAGCCGGTGGAGATTGCCAGGATCGCCCTGGTGTTGTTTCTGGCCGATCTCATAGACAAAAAGGGCGATGATTTTAAAAAAGTTAAGGCGGGATATATTCCGGGGGTGGCGGTGGTGGTGTTGCTGGCCGGAATCATTGCCCTGCAGCCGGATTTCGGGAGCGCTATGGCCCTGGCGCTTCTGGGCTATACCATGCTGTTCCTGGGCGGAGCCAACCTGCTGGCCTGGGCGGGCGGGCTGGGCCTGGCCTCGGTGGCATTTGTGGCCGCGGCCCTGACCAAACAGCATGTGCTGGGCCGGCTGACCGGATTCTGGTGGGGGCTGACCAGGCCCGAGGAATTGTCGGCCCTGATCGAATCCTCCTCGGGGCACATCAAAAACACCCTGGTGCAGACCCATCAGTCCCTCCTGGGGATCGGTTCCGGCGGGTTTTTCGGGGTGGGGCTGGGACAGAGCCGGCAGAAGTTTTTGTTCGTCAGCGAGGCCCATACCGATTTCATCTTCTCCATCATCGGGGAGGAGGGCGGACTGCTGTTCGCCGGGATAATCCTGCTGGTCTTTCTGGTCATCCTGTGGCGGGGGATCAAGCTCTCTCTGCAGCTTAGCGACCGGTTCGAGTCCCTGACGGTTCTGGGGTTGAGCTGCGGAATATTCATCTATGCGGTCATCAACATCAGCGTGGCGCTGGGGATCTTCCCCATCACCGGCCTGCCCCTGCCTTTCTTGAGCTACGGGGGATCGGCCCTGCTGGCCAATGCGGTGTCGGTGGGCCTGATATTGAACATCTCGAAGCACCGGGGGGAGAAGTCCGGACAAACCTTTATCAGGAAGAACAATGGAGTTAGCGATAGCCGGTGGAGGGACGGGAGGTCATCTCTATCCTGGTCTGGCCGTAGCCGCCGCCGTTAAGCGGGCGAACCCTCAGGCCAAGATCACATTCTACGGCACCAGGCGGGGAATAGAATCGCGGGTGCTGCCGGGGACCGGCTATGGGATCAGATACATCTCGGCCCAGGGATTTTTGGGGAAAAACAGGACTGCTCAATTCTTTTTCCCGCTGTACATGATGTCCGGGGTCATCCAGTCGCTCTTTTATCTGTCAAAATGCAGGCCAGATGTGATTCTGGGCACAGGGGGATATGTCTCGGCCCCTCCGGTGATGGCCGCCTGGATATTAAGAATACCCATTTCGCTGCTGGCTTTGGATGTGATGCCCAGCCAGGCGGTAAGGTTTCTGGCCCGGTTCGCCGATCGGATATACGGGGGATTTCCGGAATGCTCAAATTACCTCGATAAAAGTTCCCGGGTGCTATTCACCGGAAACCCCATCCGACCGGAGATTGGCAACATACCCCGGGAAAAGGGGGTAGAGAAATTCGACTTGAACGGAAATAAAAGGACCATCCTGGTCTTCGGCGGAAGCCAGGGAGCCCACAGCATCAATCTTGCCATGCTGGAAGTCCTGAAGATGCTCGATCAAAACGGAAAGCTAAAAGACCTTCAGGTAATATTCCAGACCGGGAAAAACGACCGGGAGCAGATCTCAGAGGCCGTCAAACAATATTCGGCAGGGATAAAGGTCCTGGCCTATATCGATCAAATGCCCTACGCCCTGGCGGCCGCCGACCTGGTGATCAGCCGTTCCGGGGCCGGGATCTCGGAAACCCTGGCCTGCGGCCTGCCTTCGATACTGATACCTTACCCCCATGCCGCCAGCAACCACCAGGAATACAATGCCCGAAGTCTGGAAAAAGCTGGTGCAGCAGAAATGATATTGGACCAGGATATGAACGGGCAAGTATTGGCGGAAAAGATATCGGATATTTTATTCGACCAGAAAAAATATGACCTGATGGCCCAGGCCGCCAAAACTCTGGCCCGGCCGGAGGCGGCTGACAAAATCGCCGACAATATAATAAGAATGACGGGAAAGCAATGTTCGGAAAAATAAAAAAGATACATTTCGTGGGCATCGGCGGAATAGGCATGAGCGGGATCGCCGAGGTGCTTCTCAACCTGGGCTACACGATCTCGGGCTCCGACCTCAAGTTTTCCGAGGTGACCGAGCATCTGCAGAAGCTGGGAGCGACAATTGTCGAGGGACACCGGGCCGAGAATGTGGGCCAGGCCGAAGTGGTGGTCACCTCATCGGCGGTTCACGATGATAACCCCGAGGTCAAAGCCGCCCGGGAGAAAAAGATCCCGGTGATCCGCCGGGCCGAGATGCTGGCCGAGCTGATGCGCCTGAAAGTGGGCATCGGGATAGCCGGGACCCACGGCAAGACCTCCACCACCTCCATGATCGGCCAGGTGCTGACCCAGGCCGGCCTGGACCCCACCCTGGTGATCGGCGGGAAGGTACGCTACCTGGGCAGCAACGCCAAGCTAGGCACCGGAGAATATCTGGTGGCCGAGGCCGACGAGTTCGACCGATCATTTTTAAAGCTGGCCCCGGTGATAGCGGTCATCACCACCATCGAGGCCGAGCACCTGGACTGCTACAAGGACCTGGACGAGATCAAGAACGCCTTTGTGGAATTCGCCAACAAGGTGCCGTTCTACGGCGCCATCATCGCCTGCCTGGACGAGCGGGGGGTACAGGCCATCATGCCGCGGCTGGAGAAAAGGTGCATCACCTACGGCCTGTCATCGCAGGCCGACCTGCAGGCCAGGGACTTGCGGTTCGACGGGATGAAGACCAGCTTCGAGGTGCATAACGGCCGAGGGCTTATGGGCACCATCAAACTGAATCTGCCCGGGGTGCACAATGTCAAGAACTCCCTGGCGGCCATCGCGGTGGGACTGGACATGGAGATACCATTCGAGGTCATCGCCCAGGCCCTGTCGGAATTCAACGGTGTCTACCGCCGGTTCGAGATCAAGGGCGAAAGGAACGGGGCTCTGGTGATCGACGACTACGGACATCACCCCACCGAGATCGAGGCCACCCTCAAGGCGGCCAAGGACGGCTTCTCCCGCCGGGTGGTGGCGGTCTTCCAGCCCCACCTGTACAGCCGGACCAGGGATTTCCACACTGAGTTCGGCGGGGCCTTCTTCCAGGCCGATGTGCTCCTGGTCACCGACGTCTACCCGGCCCGGGAGGAACCGATCCAGGGGGTGACAGGGGAGCTGATCGCCAAAGCCGCCAGGGAGAAGGGCCACCGCAATGTTCACTATGTGGCCGATAAAAAAGATATCCCGGGCCAGCTGGAGAAACTGGTAAAGCCCAACGACATCGTGATCACCCTGGGGGCCGGGGATATATATAAATACGGGGAAGAATTCCTTAATAGATGAAGATCCCAGCAAATATATTAAAACAGCTGGCCGCCAGGGCCAAGGGACAGTGCCGCTTCAGCGAGCCGATGTCCCGCCATACCTCTTTCAGGATAGGCGGCCCGGCCGATCTGCTGGTGGTCCCGGCTGACGAGGCCGACCTGCAGAACCTGCTGGCCGGGATATATAGGTCAGGGGTGCCATGCCTGGTCCTGGGAAACGGCACCAACCTGCTGGTGCTGGACGGCGGCATCCGGGGGGTGGTGATCAAGATGACCGCCGGTTTTCGGCAGGCGGAAAGAAAGGAAAACACCCTCAAGGTCGGCGCCGGATACGCTCTTCCCCGGCTGGTGGAGGGATCGGCCGAAATGAGCCTGGCCGGGCTGGAGTGGGGGGTGGGCATCCCCGGTTCGGTGGGCGGGGCGCTGGTAATGAATGCCGGGGCCTACGGCGGCCAGATGTCGGATATAGTCAAAAAGGTCTGGGGATGCACCCGATCCGGCGACCGGCTGACCCTGCGGGCCGGCCAGATAAATTTCGGCTACCGCCATTCCGAATACCCGGAGGGCTACGTGATCACCGGGGCCGAGCTGGAAATGCTGGAGGGACGAAAAAACAGGATAAAATCCGCCATGAAACAGTGGATGGAAAAAAGACAGCGGAACCAGCCATTGAGCCTGCCCTCGGCCGGCTGCATCTTCAAAAATCCGGTCAATGATTCAGCCCGCCGGCTGATAGGAGTGGCCGGCCTGAGGGGGAGAAAGATAGGCGGGGCCAAGGTCTCCAGCAAGCATGCCAATTTTATCGTTAACCATGGCGGGGCCAGGGCGTCCGATGTGCTGAAGCTGATCGAGATAATAAGGGAAAGAACCTATAAAACTATCGGCGTCGAACTGACTCCCGAAGTAAAGACCGTCGGGGAACCATGACCGCGTATTTCGACCGGAAGAGCGCCGGGCGGCTGCGTAAAAAACACCGGCAAAAAGGGAAGCTGAAGGCCATATTGGGTTTGATCGTTTTATCGGCAACGCTGGCGGCCGGGATCTATGGCTATAGGCAGGGGCTTGAAAAAGGGATCTTTAACATCAAACAGGTCAATATCAGCGGGAACCGGATGGCCGATACCGCCGGGATCATGGAAATAGCCGGAGAGCTGAGCGGCCGGGTCCTGTGGAGAGCAGAATACCGCAAGGCCGCGGTCCGGATCTGCCAAAAATATCCGGCGGTAAAAAGAGCCAAATTCACGGTATGGCCCTGGGGGATAGCGGATCTCCATATCACCGAGCGGAAGCCCCTGGCCGAGCTGCAGCACGATGGCCAGCTGGTCATTGACCCTGAAGGAGTGATCTTCAGGGCCGCCCGGATGCCCGCTGACCGCGACCGGGAAAAACTCCCCCGCCTTAAAACCAACGGTGCCGGCGCCCATGGCGTCTGGCGGGCCCTGAGGCTGATGGAGGCGGCCCCCTGGCTGGAGAACCAGTGGCTGTTCGACCCGACCGATGAGAAGGACATAAAACTGTGGCTTCCGGGCGGGGTAGCGGTGCACTTCGGCAACGGCCACTTCAAAAAAGAATGGCAGAAGCTGGGAGAGGTGCTGGAAAACCTGAAGAGGGAGAATCTCACCGCCACCGAGATAGACCTGCGTTTCAACGGGCAGGCCATCATCAAGGGACAGGCACTGGTCCAGGGAATGGCAGATGAAGCCGGAAGCAATTAATATTATTATAATAAATCGTCAAGATCATCATAAAGGAGGCCGGAAATGGCTAATACGATCGTGGGCTTGGACCTGGGCACCACCAAGATCGCCTGCATAATCGCCGAGGTCGACCGGGATCAGCTTAAAATAGTGGGCGTCGGCACCTGCTCTTCGGAGGAGGGCCTGCGAAGGGGGGTGGTGGTCAACCTGGAGAAGACCGCCCGGTCCATTGAGAAGGCGGTCTCCGAGGCCGAGCTGATGGCCGGGGTCAAGATAAACTCGGTCTATGCCGGCATCGCCGGGGATCATATCCGCTCCATCAATTCGCGGGGGGTGATCGCGGTCTCCCGGGGGGGCAACGAGATCTCCCAGGCCGACGTGGACCGGGTGATAGACGCCGCCCAGGCGGTGGCCATTCCCATGGACCGGGAGATACTGCATGTGATCCCCCAGGGCTTCATCGTCGACGACCAGAAGGGCATCAAGGACCCCATCGGGATGGCCGGGGTGCGGCTGGAGGTGGAGGTCCATATAGTCACCGGGGCGGTGGCCTCGGCCGAGAACATCTACAAAAGCATCAAGCGGGCGGGGCTCAAGGTGGACGACCTGGTGCTGCAGCCGCTGGCCTCCAGCTATGCGGTGCTGACCCCGGACGAGAAATCTTTGGGGGTGGCGCTGCTGGACATCGGGGGCGGGACCACCGACATCGCCATGTTCTTCGAGGATTCCATCCGCCATACGGCGGTGATTGGACTGGGCGGCAACAACCTGACCAGCGACATCGCCATCGGCCTCCGGACCCCCACCGAACAGGCCGAGAGCATCAAGAAGAAATACGGCTGCGCCACCCTGTCCCAGGTAAAGGAGGACGAGATGATCGGGGTGTTCGGGGTGGCCGGGCGAGAGGAGCGGGAGGTCTCCCGCCAGGTGCTGGCCCAGATAATCGAGCCCCGGATGGAGGAGATCTTCAGCCTGGCCAGCCGGGAGATCAAGCGCTCCGACTACGGCGAGATGCTGGGGGCCGGGGTGGTCCTCACCGGAGGGGCCGCCAAACTGCCCGGGGCGGCCTCCCTGGCGGAGCAGGTCTTCAACCAGCCGGCCCGGGTGGGCGAGCCGCGCGGCATCAGCGGGGTGGTGGATCTGATCAAGGACCCCATGTACGCCACCGGGGTGGGGCTGGTGCTGTACGGCTACGAGCGGAGGTTCAAAGGGGACTCCATAGACGAGAGCAACCCCTTCGAATCGATCCTGGGCAAGATGAAGGGCTGGTTCGGCGATCTTTTCAACGGGTAAAAAAACAATATCACATACAATCCGTCATCAGGGAAAACGAAAATCAGGAGGTCCGATCATGGCCGAACCGATAAAACTTTTGGAACAGCAGATCGCCGAAGCGATCGCCGAGCCGTTGTATGGCATCATTCAGAACGAACCCAAGAAAATAAATAAAGGAGAAGAGAGTATGCTGGAATTCGAAGAGGATGTTATCAGCGAACGCTGCAACATCAAGGTGGTGGGAGTGGGCGGCGGCGGCGGCAACGCCGTCAACCGGATGGTGGAGGCCGGTCTGAACGGAGTGGATTTCATAGCCGTCAACACCGACCTGCAGGTGCTGAGAAAATCACTGGCCGACCAGAAGCTTCAGATCGGGCACAAGCTGACCAGGGGCCTGGGCTCGGGGGGCAATCCCGAGATCGGGCGCCGGGCCTTCGAGGAGGACAAGGCCCGGGTGGCCGAAATGATCTCGGGCAGCGACATGCTGTTCATCACCGCCGGGATGGGCGGGGGCACCGGGACCGGGGCCGCCCCGATGGTGGCCGACCTGGCCCGGGAGATGAACATCCTGACCGTGGCGGTGGTCACCAAGCCCTTCGAGTGGGAGGGCCGCAAGAGGATCCTGCAGTCCGAGGAGGGCATCCGGGACCTGAAAGAGCGGGTGGACACCCTGATCGTCATCCCCAACCAGCGGGTGCTTTCGGTGGTGGGCAAGCAGACCAAGCTGACGGAATCTTTCCGGATCATAGACGACGTGCTGCTCAAGGCCACCCGGGGCATCTCCGACCTGATCACCGTTCCCGGCCTGGTCAACGTGGACTTCGCCGACGTCCGCTCGGTGATGCTGGAGCGGGGCGACGCCCTGATGGGCGTGGGCATCGGCACCGGCGAGAACCGCTCCATCACTGCGGCCGAGGAGGCCATCGCCAACACCCTGCTGGAGGGAATTTCCATCAAGGGGGCCAAGGCCATCCTGCTGAACATCTCGGCCTCCGATGAGCTGACCCTGACCGAGGTCAACGAAGTGGCGTCGGTGATCCGCAGCGCGGCCGGAGAGGAGGCCAACCTGATATTCGGAACGGTGATAGATCCCGAGGCCGGAGACAATATGAGCGTGACCGTGATAGCCACCGGCCTGGGCGGCGGCGCGCCCAAGGTGGAGAAGGACCTCCCCGACAACAACCGGATAGACTTTCCCCAGTCCTTCCGCAAGGAGAACCTGGCTCCGGGGACCTTCCAGCGCAAGGACCAGCGCTCCAACATCCAGACCATAGTCACCAAGGGCCAGGTCAGCGCGGTGAAGCAGGACGACCTGGAGATACCCACCTACATGCGCCGATTGATGGACTAAAAAGGATCTCGGTTCACAGATAACAAAAAAGCTAATATTTTATAAGCCGGGCCTGTCTGCTATCTCTTCGGCAGATGGCCGGAAGCGGCTTGGTCCCTCCTTTATTTGGCCCCATCCATATTTGGATGGGGCTTTTTTATTTCCCGTTCCCGTTCCACTAATATTTCAAAAAATCTTCAGTTGGGTCATTGACAAATTTTAACAAATTATATTAGTATGATCCAAATGACAATGTCTATATCATAAAACTGAATTTGCAGAGCCATGATGCATCGGGTCCCTGCGGGCACAAAAGCATAGAAACCAAGATTGTTATGTCCGTAAACAATCCCAAACACAAACGCCGATCCATCCGTCTGCCGGGATACAATTATTCCCGGGAAGGGGCGTACTACATAACCATTTGCGCCCAAGACCGGAAATGTATATTCGGCGAAATCACCGATGGGCTGATGGTATTAAACCCATTCGGAGAAATTGCCCGCAACGAATGGATTAAAACCGGCAAATTACGGCCCTATGTGATTCCGGATGTATTTGTGATTATGCCGAATCATATTCATGGGATATTGATAATAAACGATGATGACCATTGCAGGGGCACGATGCATCGTGCCCCTACGGGTACAACCGAACATTTTGGTAAACCCGTCGCCGGATCATTGCCGACCATCATCCGTTGTTACACCGCGGCGGTGACCCGTCATATAAATAAATTGCGTAATGCCCCGGATCATAAAATATGGCAACGAAATTATTACGAACAGGTCATCCGAAACGATAAATCATACGATAAAATCAGACAATATATAATTGAGAACCCTTTATATTGGGCGCAGGACGACGAAAATCCCAGCCGGGCGATCACAAAATAAACGCCTTTCCTAACAGATCATGAAAACCATAATAGTCATAACACTAATAATTCTTTTTCCCCCCATCCTAGCCGTTGCCTCCTTTGAAGAGTTCCAGACCGATGCCCGGATCTACGGCCTGGCCGGGGCCGGGGTGGCGCTATCCGACCTGACCGGCAGCGATCTGTATAATCCGGCACTCCCGGCCCTGGCCCCGGACCTCTCTGCCTGCAGCGGCAGCTCGATCCCATTCGGGCTGACAGATCTGACGGCCTTCTCCGGAGCCTATGCCCATCGAAAGGACAAAATAGGGGTGGCCGCTGTACTATCCACTTTAGGCAATGGCCTTTACCGGGAAAATATTTTAAAAGGGACCTTCTCCTATCGCCTGATAGAAAAGGCGGCAGTTGGTGTTTCCCTTAACTGCTATCAGTTGAACGTCGAAAGATACGGTTCAGGGGCCGGAATGGGACTGGATCTGGGAGTGCTGGGCAAGCCGGCAGAATGGCTGGCGCTGGGAATGGTGGCTGGCAACGTGAACCGGCCGACCATCGGTCAAAATGGTGAGGAGCTTTCGCAAAACCTTTCGCTGGGCGCGGCGTTGGAACCCTTAGACGAAATTACGCTTCTCGTTGAGCTTAATGACCAGCGGGATTGGCCCTGCCAGATCCGCATCGGGCAGGAATATCGCTATCGCAATCTTTTGGCCCTCAGGGCTGGGTTTTGCAATCAGCCAAATGCAGCCAGCCTGGGCTTCGGAGTGATTCATAAAAAAATAAGGCTGGATTATGCCATCAGGACCCATCCCGATCTGGGGTTTTCGCACTGCCTGAGCCTGAACTATATAACTCAGAGGATATTTGCCCGGCCAGAGGAGGTCAGAATGAAGGGCAGCCAAACCGTCAAGATCATTGAAAAGATTGATCCCAACAGCGCTTCATTTGACGACCTCTGCCTTCTGCCGGGCATCGGGCCCCAAGCAGCTGCGGACATCATTGCTTTTCGCGACAGCATCGGGCCGTTCAAACACCTCGATGATCTGGCCGAGGTCAATGGGATCGGCCGGTCGTTGCTGGAGAGAATGGCCCCCTATATGACCCTGGAATACAAACCCGGCATCCCGCTGGCTGTTAATATCAATCAGGCCTCGGCCCAGGAATTGGCAACCCTACCTGCCATCGGGCCCAAAACCGCCGGGGATATCATCGCCTACCGCCAAAAGAACGGGCCCTTCCGGAACCCTGAGGAAGTAATGAACGTTAAGGGCATCGGGCGGAAGGCCTACGAGGAGATAAAGAATCTTATCACTATCGGGCCATGAACCAACTTCTGAAGGGCCTGCTGCTGCTGGCAATCCCCCTATATGCCGGGGCACAGGAGATGCCCGACATCGAGGACCAGCAGGCCTCGCAGGACCTTGCCGAGCAGATGATCTATCTGCAGGAGCACCCGGTAAATCTCAACCATGCCGACCTTGACCAGCTGATGACCCTTCCGGGGATCACTCCCTACCAGGCCCTCCGGCTGGACCGATATTTAAAAAGCCATCCCAAATTGAGCGACCCCTTGCTCCTGGTCAGGGATTCCATTTTGGACCCCCAGGCTCTGGAATCCCTGCTGCCGTACGTCTGCCTTGATTTCCACCTCCCCGCCAATAGCGTCAAATTAAAGCTTTCCTCCAGATTGCAGAGAAAGTGGCCGGAGGCGGAGGGAATTGCCGAGGGCAGTTTTAACGGTTCGCCGCTGGAGAGCCGGACCCGGATGTGGTTCCGTCCGGATGAAAACTGGGAGATATACGGGCAATGCCAGCATGACGTGGGCGAGCCGGCCTGGAACGACTATTATTCCGGCAATCTATGGTGGTCGGATGACCAAGGAACCAAGCAGGTGATAATCGGGGATTATCAAATGAAGATCGGCCAGGGGCTGTTATTCGGCGGCAGCTCGCCCCGCATATTCTCCAGCTACTGGTCCGGCTCGGCCCAACTTGACGCCGCAGCGGTCCGCCAGTATTTTTCCTCCCACGAATACCGGGGTTTGCGGGGGCTTTGCCTGAAACACCCATTAGCAGACAACTTGAACATTATCTGTTTTGCCTCCCGACGGCGGATGGATGCCAAAATAGATTCGATGGACCGCATAACCAGCATCTATGACGACGGATATCATCGCAGCCATGCGGAGCTGGAAAGGAAAAACAATTCGGCCGAGACCATCATCGGCGGACGGGTGGGCTTTAGCCCCGGCCGCTCCTGCGACATCGGGATAACCGGCTATAACCGGGCCTTCGATAAAACGACGGCCGAAGGACTATATAATGCCTTTTTGGTCAGCCTGGATGCCAGAACTGCATTGGATAAAAATTGGGCCTGGCTTGAGCTGGCCAAGGGAGAGGGGGCGGTCGGCGGGTATACCGGGGAGGTAGGGTTTATGGTGCGGGACTATGCCGGCCGGATCGATATTTACGGATATTCCCCGAAATTCAAACCTCCCCGTTTTAATGCGGATAATTATTTCGGCGGCGATGATGAGAGGGGGATCACTATCGCCGGCTGGTACCGGGCTCCGTTGGGCTGCGATATTTCGGCCATATACAACCAGTTCTATCCCTGGCAACCATTTCCCCTTTCATCCCAGGGGTACCGGGGGGTGCGCTATGAAGCCAGGCTGGATAAAAAAATATTCCAGGGTCTCCTGGCCGACCTTCGGATCAGATCCCTGCAGAAAGAATATTTTATTGATGAACAATCCGGAGCCCCGATATATCATACCTCGAACCTTACCTTCAAGGCCGGCCTGCATTGGCGATTGGGAAAGCAGTTCAGCGCCACCGGCAGGCATCAAGCATCCTTTTTCGGGGATTCCCGGCATGAAGACAGAAAACGTGGGGAACTGCTGTCCCTGGCCTTAAAGGCCCAACTGCCAAGGGACATCACCATCCAAGGCCAGACGGTATTTTACTACGCACCCAGTTACGATGCCAGGCTTTATCTGGCGGAGCCGGAGCTAAGATCGGGGGGGAGCTTTCACGGCTACTGGGGCCTGGGGCGGAGGGATGCTTTATTTTTGAGATGTGCCTTGGGCCGCTCCGGGGCCGGCTATCTGAAAATAGCCAGGCAGCTAAGGGATTACCAGGGCCAGGTCGACCAAGACACCGAGCTGGGAATCGAGCTGGAATTTTTGTTAAAATAAATCCGATTTTATGTTATAATAACCCACTTAGTTAAAGACCGAAAGGGACTGGTTTATGACCGAGGACAGGGAACAAATAAAAAGCAAAGAGCATGAGCTGAGGGAGGCGGAGGCAAGGCTCGGCCCGGACAATCCCGAATTGCTTCCCCGGCTAAAAGAACTGGCCGAGGTCTATATCCACTGGGGAAGATTTTCCCTGGCCGACAGCCTGTACCGCAGAGCCATTCAATTAACCATCAGGGAATCGGGCCCGGAGAGCCTGGAGGTCGCTGCTTGCTTTAACCGCCTGGCAGTTTTGTACAGCGTTCAGGGGCGTTATTACGAGGCCCTGCCGTTTTATGAGAGATCCCTCAATCTGAATAAAAAACTGGCACCGAGCGAAGTCCTGGTGCAGGCCAGACTGATGGCCAATATCGGGACGGTGTATAAGATCCTGGGGCGGCACCTTCCGGCCGAGGAAATCTTGCTGAAGGCCCGGGAGATATTCCAAAAGGGATCCGGCGGCAATGATCCAATGCTGGCGGGAATACTGATAAATCTGGCCGGGCTGTATCGCGATCTGAACCGCCTGCCGGAGGCCGAGTCCCTGTGCAGCACGGCCATCGAAATGTCATTGAACGCCTACGGCCCCGAACACCCGCAAATAGCCTTATGCTACAACAACCTGGCCGAGGTTTATGCCGCCCAGGGAAGGAAGGACGAGGCCGAAGAGCTTTACATCAGGGCTATAGAGATGAAGGAAAAGGTGCAGGGCCCCGGGCATCCGGAGATCGCAATGTACCTCAACAATCTGGGCGACCTCTACCGGTCGCAGCAGAAATTCGTGGAGGCCGAAACCATCTACCGCCGGGCGTTGGAGATAGACGAGGCCCATTTGCCCCAGGAAAGCCCGAACCTGGCCACCACCTATAAAAACCTGGCCACCCTTTCTTCGGTCCAGGGATATTATGATAAAGCCGAGGCCTATTATCTCCGGGCGGTCTCCATTTCTGAGCGCACCCTGGGGCCGGATCATCCCGAGGTGGCGGAGCCCCTGGCCCGGCTGGCGGAGCTGCAGCACGGACAGGGCCGAAACAAAGAGGCCGAGGCCCTCTGCCACCGTTCGATGGCCATCTGGCAGAAAGGATACGGACCCAAACACTTCAAGGTGGGGGAGATGCTGAAGATGCTGTCCCGATTGTGCTTTGCCCAGGAAAAGATGTCCGAGGGAGAGGCCTTTTTAAAGCAGGCCTTTGAGATCGTCAAATAGAAGTAAAAGCATTATACAGGAGTCATAATGGTGACAACAGTTCTGGCCACATTGTTCGTTCTGGGGATCATGGTCTTTGTCCATGAGCTGGGCCATTTTTACGTGGCCAAGAAGGTGGGCATCAGGGTCTTGAAATTCTCTTTGGGTTTCGGCCCCAAATTATTCGGATTCAAAAAAGGCGATACCCAGTATCTGATCTCGGCCCTCCCCCTGGGGGGGTATGTGAAATTGGACGGGGAGGACGCCTTCGAGGAGGGCTATGTCCCCAAGCCGGGCGATTATATGGCCGCCCCCTGGTGGGGCCGGGTGCTGATGGCCCTGGCCGGCCCGATGGCCAACCTGGTTACCGCCTTTCTGATCTTCGTCATGCTGGGGCTGGTCGGTTTTAACGCCCCGGATTATTCCACCTCGGTCGGCAAGGTGGGGTCGGGAAGCCTGGCCCAGCAGATAGGGGTAACTGAGGGCGACCGGGTGGTTTCGATCGACGGGAAAGAAGTTAAAACCTGGCATGGCCTGTGGCAGGAGCTGCAGGCCGAGAGAACAGCCGACTCGATATCCCTCACCCTGGACCGGGCCGGAAAGAGAATAGTCCTTAATATCCCCTCATCCCGTCGGATGAAATTCCTGGAGAATATCGAACCGGCGGTGCCGGCTCAGCTGGGCGAGGTCTATTCCAGCCTGCCGGCCTACCAGGCCGGACTCAACGCCGGAGACATCATCCTATCCATTGACGATAAGCCGGTAAAGACCTGGGACGGCATGAGGGAGATCATCAACCAAAATGCCGGGCGGGAGTCCAGGCTTCTGGTCGAACGGGGGTCCGATACCCTCAGCGTCCGAATCACACCGGTGGAGCAGGATTACCCGGGCCAGGGCCCGGTCGGGGTCATTGGGGTCACTGCCCCGGTGTTCGGGAGCTATAAACTTCGTCTGGGCCTTTGGGCCTCGGTGACCAATGCCACGGTCAGCACCGGAGGCTTGGTGGCCCGCACTTACGGCGTGTTGTACAAGATCGTGGTAAAACCCTCCTCGGCCAAGCAGCTGGGCGGCATCCTGATGATAGGAGAGATGGCCGGAAGCACCGCCAAAAAAGGCTTCAGCGACCTGATGCTTTTGGTGGCGCTTCTTTCCATCAGTTTGATGGTTCTCAATCTCCTGCCCCTGCCGGTGCTGGACGGCGGGGTGATCTTCTTCAGCCTGCTGGAGGGGGTAAGGAAAAGGACCCTGCCGGTAAAAGTGCAGGTGGTGATCCAGCAGATCGGGATAGCCATCCTGATCATGCTGATGCTGTTCACCATTCTCAACGACGGCATGAAGATATTCAGCCGGCACTCAGCGGTCAAGAAGAACAGCCAGCAGATAGAACAGGCCAAATAGCTTTCAAATCTCAACCATCGGAGGGCAACCATGGAGGTCAAGGGCACCTCGGTGCTGGCCACCAAGAATTTCGTCAATCACAAGTTCGGCCCGGAGGCACAAAAAGCATGGCTGGAAAGCCTGCCTGGGGAATCGAGGAAGATATTTGACCAGGCCATACTGGCCAACAACTGGTATCCCTTTCAGGCCGGTTTTGTCGAGCCCACCAGGATGATCTGCAACAGCTTCTACGGCGGCAACGAACTGGGGGCCAGGGAGATCGGCCGTTACAGCGCCGAACAATCACTCAGGGGCATTTACAAGGCCTTTGCCAGGGTGGCCTCGGTCAATTTCATAATGGAGCGGACGGCCAACATCTTCAAGACCTATTACACCCCGGGGAGGATGGAAGTGGCATCCCAGGACCAGCACCACCTGGCCTTCCACATTCTGGACATCGACGATTCGGACCTGCTGTTCGAGCACCGGATCTGCGGCTGGATAAACGGAGCGTTGCTGATCTGCAACAATCGGGACCACGAGGTGAAGATAGCCCGGTCGGTGGCCCGGGGCGATACTTTGACCGAGATCCTGGTTGCATTGTAAAGGGCTGTCCCCAAATAATTTATTGACTTTTAGGCGCCAAGATTGTTATAATCCGGAATCTGTTTACTTTATAAAACAACAAAATTTCATATATCGGGAGGGACGTTTTGAAGAATTATACAGCGGACAAGATCCACAACATTGTATTGGCCGGCCACGGCGGCTGCGGAAAGACCACCCTGGCCGAAGCCATGGTCCATGCCGGCAATCCCACCGGGCGCCTGGGGCGGGTGGACGACGGCAACTCCATCTTCGATTTCGACATCGACGAGACCACCCGCAAGATATCCATCTTCTCATCCCTGGCGGCCTGCGAACACCAGGACCACAAGCTTAATGTGATAGACACCCCGGGCTACGCCGATTTTGCCGGCGAGGTCAAGGCCGGAATGCGGGTGGCCGACTGCGTGATCATAGTGGCCCAGGGGGTGTCCGGGATAGAGGTGGGCACCGACAAGTGCTGGAAGTACTCGGACGAGCTGAAGCTCCCCCGGGCCATCTTCCTGACCCGTTTGCTGAAGGAGCATTCCGATTTTTATAAATCGCTGGACCAGGCCCGCGATAAATTCGGCCACCAGGCGGTGCCCCTGACCCTGCCCATCGGCGACCAGCTGAACCTGAAGGGAGTGGTCGATCTCACGGTGATGAAGGCCTTTCTCGAGAGCGAGGGAAAATCCACCATCGGCGAGATCCCGAGCCAAATGGCCGAAAAAGCCAAGGAATACCGGGACAAACTGGTGGAGGCGGTGGCCGAATCCGACGACAGCCTGATGGAGAAATTTTTGAACGGCGAGAGCCTGACCGATCAGGAAATATCCGATGGTTTGAAAACAGGCATCAGAAAAGGGAGCCTGGTGCCGGTGTTCGCCGGAGACGGTTACTTCCAGGTGGGGGTCAACGCCATGTTGAATTCCATCGTAGCCTTCTTTCCGACCGCGGCCGATACCCAGGAAGTGGTGGCCCAAAAGGCCGGCAGCGACGAGGAGATAATCGTCAAGTGCGATCCCAACGGGCCGCCGGTGCTGTTCATGTTCAAAACCTTCATCGAACCCCATGCCGGAAATCTGAACTACTTCCGGATGTATTCCGGCTCGCTGGAGCCGGGGATAGAGCTTTATAACGCCTCCCTCAGCAAGGCGGAAAAATTCGGGCAGTTCTATTTTCCCAACGGCAAGGACCGCATCGATGCCGCCAAAATCAGCTGCGGCGATATCGGCATCGCGGTAAAGCTGAAGGAATCCGGCACCGGGGACACCATCAGCACCAAGAATCATCAGGTCATCCTTCCCAAGACCATCCTGCCCAAGCCGTCGATATCGGTGGCGGTGGAGGCCAAATCCAAGGATGACGAAGGCAAGATATCGGTGGGGCTGTCCCGCCTTAACGAGGAGGACCCCACCTTCACCTACGGCTTCGTGCCCGAGATCCGGCAGACCCTGATCAACGGCCTGGGCGAGCTGCATCTGGACATCATGGTGGGGCGCTTGAAGCGGAAGTTCGGGGTGGAGGTCACCATCATCAAGCCCCGGATACCCTACCGCGAGACCATCTCCAAGAAGGTGGAGATCCAGGGCAAGCACAAGAAACAATCTGGGGGACACGGACAGTACGGCGACGTCTGGCTGCGCCTGGAGCCGCTGCCCCGGGGCGGGGGCTTCGAGTTCGTGGACGAGGTGGTGGGCGGGGTGGTGCCCGGCAACTTCATCCCCTCGGTGGAGAAGGGGGTCAAGGCGGCCATGCTGGAAGGGGCGGTGGCGGGCTACCACATCGTGGACCTGAAGGCGGCCATCTATTTCGGCTCCTATCACCCGGTGGACTCCTCCGGCACCAGCTTCGAGATCGCCGGTTCCATGGCCCTCAAAAAGGGCGTGCTGGAAGCCTCGCCGGTCCTGCTGGAGCCCATCATGAAACTGGAGGTGGCCATTCCCGAGGAATTCGCCGGCCAGGTGATGGGCGACCTCAACTCCCGCCGGGGCCGCATCAGCGGCATGGACTCGGCCAAGGGCCTGCAGGTGATCAAGGCCACCGTGCCCCAGGGCGAGATGTACAAGTATTCCACCTCCCTGCGCTCCATGACCCAGGGCCGGGGCAGCTTCGAGATGGAGTTCTCCCATTACGATCCGGTGCCTTTCGAGGCCACCCAGAAGATCATCGAAGAGGCCAAGAAGGAAAAGGAAGAGAAGCAGAAATAATTCCATACAACCAAAAAACGGGGCGATAAGATCGCCTCGTTTTTTCTTGAAAGCCGGGCGGTTTTGCGGTAATATTCAATTGTATTGGGTCCGCTTATAATGCTTACTTTTTTAACCGCCAAGACGCGAAGGACGCAAAGGCTCAAGATGTCTTTGTAACTTGTGATAGGAAAGACACTACAAAAATTCGCGGCATAGTAACAGAAACGTTTGAATCTTTGTGTCTTTGTGGCAAATACATTTATGGGGAAAATGAAAAAACCAAAATTAGCCATCATCTTCACCGGCGGGACCATCTCCATGAAATCCAGCAAAAAGAGCGGGGGCGCGGTTCCGGCCTTCAAGGGGCGGGACATCCTCAAGCTCCTGCCGGTGATCAACAAGAATTTCAAGATAGAGGTGCATGATTTCGGGCAATACCCGGGGCCGCATATCACGCCGGAGATGATGCTGGAGATATCCCTGATCGCCAGAAAATACCTGGCCCGGCCCGACATCATGGGCCTGATCGTCACCCACGGCACCGACACCCTGGAGGAGACCGCCTACTTTCTTGACCTGACCATACACTCGCCCAAGCCGGTGGTGGTGGTGGGGGCCATGAAGGACTGCACCGAGCTGGGCTGGGACGGTCCGGCCAACCTGATGGGCGCCGCCCGGACGGCGGTCTCGCCGGATGCCCGAAACAAGGGGGTCCTGGTCTTTCTGAACAACACCATCAATTCGGCCGGGGAGGTGACCAAGACCAGCACCGATTCCTTCGAGACCTTCCGCAGTCCCGACCTGGGCCCGCTGGGCTGGGTGGACCAGGACCGGGTGCTGTTCTACCGCCAGCCGATGTACCGCGAGCATTACCCGGTCAGGAGAATAGAGCCCCGGGTGGATCTTTTTAAAATGGCGGTGGGGATGGACTCCCGCCTTGTCAAATACGCGGTCGATTCCGGGGCCAAGGGACTAGTGGTAGAGGGCATGGGGCGGGGAAATATTCCGCCGGATGTAGTGCCCGGGATAGAATACGCCATTGCCAAGAAGATCCCGGTCGTCCTCTGTTCCCGCTGCATAGGGGGCAGGGTGCTGGGAACCTATGCCTATCCCGGCGGCGGGGCTCAGCTGATCAAAAAAGGGGTCATCCTGGGCGGACACCTGCCGGGACAGAAGGCCCGGATCAAGCTGATGATACTGCTGGGTCGGAGAATGGACCCCATGCAGATCAAGGAGTTTTTCGAACGGTTTGAATATTCCTGTGAAAGATAGGTCAAAAAAAAAGAACGCCTCAGATATCCTTTCGATATTATTCCAATTATATTATAACCGGGGCGAGGTGTTGGACAAGACCATCGGTTTCCAGCAGTCTTTGGACAATTACCGGACCATGAAAAGGCTGGCAAAGGCCTTGGGGGATCGCAACCAACTTCTGCGTGCCTGGGTAGAGGTGGGGTATCGGCTGACAATGCTGGGAAAACTGATGGAGGCTCTGGCCGAACACAGTGCCGTGTCCCAGGACCTATCAGAAGATGATCCTTTTGAAGTCAGCTGCCGCAACGACCATTGCCAGGCAATAGTTCTCCGCCAGCTGGGCCGCTATGAGGAAGCTTTGGCGGTCCAGGAACGGTTAAGCAAAATCCCAGCTATTGACCAAGAATCCCGTTTCAACTGGCTTAACAGCCTGGGCCATACGTTTTGGCGCATGGGCCGCTATCAGGATGCGGTGGGCTGTTTTCAAAAGGTTTTGGAGTGGACAGCGAGCGGTTCAAATCCCGTGCTTCAGGCCACAGCTCACAACAACCTGGGACTGGTTTATTCCGATATGGAAAGGCTGGACGAAGCAAGGGACCAGCACCAAAGGTCCCTGCACCTCCGGAGGGAGTTCCACGATCCGGGTGCCATATGCACCTCCTACCTGAATCTGGGCAATGTAATGGTCCAGTCGGATGATATCGATTCCGGGCTGGGGCTTTGGGAGAAGGCCCTGGTGATCAGCAAGAGATTGGGGGACAAAGCCACCGAGGCTATGATCGAGAACAACATGGGTGAAGTAAGCTACAAAACCGGGAATTATCCCAAAGCCGCGGATCATTTTTATAAGAGCCTTCTGATGAAGCAATCGCTTAACCTCCGATCCTACCTGGACACCAGTTTGGAAGGCCTGGCAAAGACGTATTACGAGATGAGAAACCAACCGGGATGCGCCGAGCAATGCCGCCATTTTGGCCAGCTTCTGCTGGCCCTGGATACAGCCCGGCCCCAAAAACGGGAGAACGTGACCAGCATCCTGGCCGCCTTAGATGCGGCGGGTGACAATAGCCGGGGGGGTAGCAACGGGGCGGCCGGGAATTGAATCTTTGGCGGCTGTTGTGCAGTATGCCCCGGCGGCGAATCAACTGAAAATACTCGCAGTAAAAGATAGGAAAATGAGCCAATATAATAAGATAAGCCCGAACATCGAACAACGGCTGAAAGAGATCGTCGGAGAAAAGTATCTGATAACCCTGGACGACGACATGGAACCCTATTCCCACGATGAGACCCTGCATCACAAATTCATGCCCGCGGTAGTGGTAAAACCGGCCGATACCCCCCAGGTCTCGGCCATAATGAAATTGGCCGATGCCGAAAAGGTCCCGCTTACCCCCCGGGGGGCCGGCACCGGACTGTCCGGGGGCGCCCTGCCGGTGTGCGGTGGCATTCTGCTGTCATTGGAGAGATTCAACAAGATCCTGGAGATTGACGAAGATAACCTGATGGTGGTCACCCAACCGGCGGTGATAACCGGACAACTTCAGAAAGAAGTAGAAGAGAGGGGATTGTTCTATCCGCCGGACCCAGCCAGTTTGGATTCCTGTTCCATCGGCGGCAACATTGCCGAGAACGCCGGCGGGGCCAGGGCCTTCAAATACGGGGTCACCCGGCACTATCTTTGCGGATTGGAGGTCGTCTGGCCCAACGGCGATATCTCCCGGCTGGGGGGCAGGATCATCAAGGATGTTTCGGGTTACGACCTGATGCATTTGATATGCGGATCGGAAGGCACCCTGGCCGTGATCACCGAGATCACCCTCCGGCTGCTGCCCAAGCCCAAATTCCAGACCGACCTTCTGATCCCGTTCTCCTCCATTGATGATGCTGTCAAGGCCACCAATGCCGTGATCCGGGAGAGGATAATCCCCGCCACCATGGAATTCATGGAGAAGAAGGCCGTCCTGGCGGCCGAGGCTTTTTTGGAAAAGAAGGCGCCCTACCGGGAGGCCGAAGCCCACCTGCTGGTCCAGCTGGACGGCGAGGCCCGGGAGGATCTGCAGAAGCTGTACGAAAGGATCGGCCAGATAGTCTCCGACCATGGCGCGCTGGACGTGCTGGTGGCCGAGGACCGGCCTTCGCAGGACCGGCTGTGGGAGATCCGCCGCTCCCTTTCCGAAGCGCTGACCGCCAAAAGCCCGGTCCGGGAGCGGGAGGACGTGGTGGTGCCCAAGTCAAAAATACCGCAGCTTTTTAAGGAACTGGAAATTTTGCAGAAGAAATATTCCCTGGAGATAGTCTCCTTCGGTCATATCGGGGACGGGAACATCCATGTCAACATCCTCAAAGGGGAATTCCAGACCGATAGATGGCAGGAGGCCCTGCCCGTCCTGCTCGGCGAGATGTTCGCCAGGGTGGTGGAGCTGGGCGGGACCATCTCCGGAGAGCACGGCATAGGCTATGTAAAGAAAAAATATCTGCCGCTGGCGGTGGATGCCCCGGCCATAAAGGCCATGAGGGAAATCAAAAAAAGCCTGGATCCAAACCATATACTGAACCCGGGGAAGATATTCGATGAAGTCGCCAGTTAAGATCCCGGAATCGGCCATCCGCCGGCTGTCCATGTATTTCCACCATCTGGCATCCTTGAAGGAGCTGGGCGTGGAGACCATCTCCTCGCGAGAGATCGCCACGGTCTACGGGCTGGAACCGTTCCAGGTGCGCAAGGACCTCTCCTATTTCGGCGCTTTCGGGCGTCGGGGCCGGGGGTACAATGTCGCCAAACTGATGGACAAGCTGGGCGCCATTTTGGGGCTGGACCGCAGCTGGAACATCTGCCTGGTGGGGGCCGGAAACATCGGCCTGGCCATGTACCGCTATCAGGACTTTAAACAGCGGGGATTCAACATTGTGGCGGTGTTCGACTCCGATCCCAAAAAGGCGGGCCAGACGCTCAAACCGGGGATGGCCATTCAATTGATGGACCAGATCGAGCAAACCGTCAACCAGAAAAAGATCCAGATCGGGATCATAGCCGTGCCGCCCCAGGCCGCCCAGTCGGCGGTCGACAGGCTTACGGCCGCCGGGGTCAAGGCCATCCTGTTCTTTCCCTCCAGCCAGATATTGATCCCCAAAGGGACCGCCCTGCGGAGGGTCAACCTGGGTCTGGACCTGGAATTCCTCAGTTACGCACTTACCAACAATCAATTATAAGGATATTGCACCAATATGGACCAGCATATCGTCATCATAGGCGGGGGGCCGGCAGGATACGTGGGCGCCATCAGGGCCGCCCAGCTGGGGGCCAGGGTCACTGTGATTGAGAAGAGTACCCTGGGCGGCACCTGCCTCAACGTGGGCTGCATTCCCACCAAAGCCCTGCTGGCATCGGCCTCCGTCATGCAGCATACCAAAGCCGCCGGGCAGTTCGGTATCAAAACAGAGGGCGTCAGCTTCAACTGGGCCGACATCCAGAAAAGGAAGGACCGGGTGGTCAAAAAGGCCACCGCCGGGGTGGGAATGCTCCTGAAAGCAAAACAGGTGGAGGTCATCAAATCCCCGGCCCGTCTTTCCGGAAGGGGAAAGATACTGCTGGAAGCCGAAGGACGGGAGATCGGATACGACAAACTGCTGATAGCCACCGGCTCCCAGCCGGTGATCCCGCCCATCCCCGGCATTGACCTGCCCGGGGTGCTGGACAGCACCGGGGCCCTGGCCCTGGATGCGGTCCCGGAAAGCCTGCTGATCATCGGCGGCGGGGTGATCGGCTGCGAGATGGCCGAGGTCTACAGCACCTTCGGCTCGAGGGTGACCATCGTCGAGATGATGCCCCAGCTGATCCCCGGGGAGGATCCGGAGGCGGTGGAGGTGCTGTATAAGGCGCTGATCAAAAAAGGGGTGGATATTAAGCTTGATTCCCGGGTGAACGGTCTGACAAAGAACGGGGATCTGATCGAGGTTGAAGTGGCCGGAAATGAAGGCGGAAAAACAAAAATCAAGGCCGCCAGGGTATTGGTGTCGGTGGGCCGCAAGGCATCCATTCAGGGCCTGGGGCTGGAGGAGGCCGGGATCGCCATTGAAAAGGGCTGCATCAAGGTCAACGGCCGGATGGAAACCAATATTCCCGGTGTTTATGCGGCCGGGGACTGCATCGGCGGATGGCTGCTGGCCCATGTGGCCTCCCGGGAGGCCGAGATCGCCGTGGAGAACATGCTGGGGCCTGAGGCGGTCATGGAATACCATGCCGTGCCCCGCTGTGTCTATACCCACCCCGAGATAGCCTCGGCAGGAATACCTGCTTCTCCGCAGGCGGATAAAAATATCCTGACAGGCAAGTTTCCCTTTTCGGCCAGCGGCAAGGCCAGCTGTATCGGGGAACTGGAGGGTTTTGTCAAGATCCTGGCCGACAGGGAAACCCATCAACTTCTGGGGTGCGTTATCGCCGGGCCCGCTGCCACCGAACTGATCTCCGAGGCCTCACTGGCGATATCATCGAAACTCCGGCTGGAGGATGTCATTCAAACCGTCCATTCCCACCCCACCCTCCACGAGTCGTTCCTGGAGGCGGCCCTCAATGCGCTGGGCCGGGCCATTCACCTGTCCTGAAGATAAAGGAGTCCCATGAAAAAGATCATTCTGGCCTTTTCCCTGCTGGCCTCTCTTTCCTGCAGCTATCCGCAGCAGCCCCTGCGGATAGCTGCCAGCGAAGGACTGATAAGCTTCGATCCCCATACCCAGGACGAGGCGGTCACCGTGGAGATACTGGGCAACTGCTACGAAAGTTTGGTGACCTTTGATGCCGACATGCAGCTTGTTCCGATGCTGTGCACCGGATACAGCAATGTCGACGACCGCACCTGGCGTTTTTACCTCCGGCCGGGGGTAAAGTTCCATAACGGGAAACCACTGACGGCGGAGGATGCCATCTTCAGTCTGGAGAGGGCCGGCAACCATCAGGCGTCGGTCTTTAAAAGCATGCTGGCAGTGATAGAGAAGATAGAAAAAATTGACAGCCTGACCATCGAGATATCCACCGCCAAGCCCCGGCCCAACCTGATGAATATACTGACCATGATAAACATCATCCCCGCCCGATCCGACCCGGCCGGACAGCCGGTAGGCACCGGACCCTATTCCCTGTCTGGATTCAACGGCCGGGACATCCTGTATTTGAACCAGTTCAAGGGCTATTGGGGGGAGGAGCCGTTCTTCAATAAGACGGAGTTCCATATTATAACAGATGACTCCCAACGGATGGAAAAACTGCTGAACGGCATGATGGATATCAATGCCAATGTCCCGGAAAGCTTCCGCACCAGACTGTCCGGCGACAGCAGGGTGAATATGGTGACCAAACCCGGCACCACCATTACCGTTCTGGGGTTGAATACCTCCGGCAAGTTCAAGGATAACCCCCTTTCCGATGTGCGTCTGCGCCAGGCGATCTCCCTGGCCATAAACCGCCGGGAGATGGTCGCCAGGGTCTGCCACGGGTACGCCGTCCCCGCCAACCAGATAGCGACCCAGGCCATATTAGGCTACGATCCGGAACTCCCCGAAATTGAACAGAATATCGAAAAAGCCCGCCAGATAATCGGTCCCTTGAAGACATCCGATCCGATCGAACTGACCATAAAGGTATCGTCAGCAGCCTGGTTCGAGGGACAGCTCCTGGCGGAATTCCTGGCGCCGATAGGCATCAAGCTGACAGTAGACTCCCTGTCCTGGACGGAATTATATAGCTCCATCGAGAGCGGCCAGGCCCAATTCTACCTGATGGGGTTTGCTTACAGCTTTGGAGATGCCAGCGAGTTGTTGAACGATATGGTCCATTCCAAGGGCGGCGCCCGGGATTTTGGCATCCGCAATCTTTCGGGATATTCCAACGAAAACCTGGATAAAATCCTGGAGAAAGCGGACCGTGAATTCGATCCCCTTTTGCGCAAACAGTTGCTGCAGCAGGCCATCCTGCTGACCACCAAGGACCTTCCCTTAATTCCTCTGTATATCCGGGACAGCAGCTACGGACTGCGCCGGGGCCTGATCTGGCAGCAGAAGACGGCGGCGGCGATGCTGGTCAAAGATATCCGCCCTCAAAACAATCTATAATGGAGTCAGTCCGATGTTGAAAAGAATCACCGCGGTATTGTTAATAGGCCTGCTTTGCTCCTGCGCCGGTAACAGCCCCGACGGCCGGCTGCTGACCCTGGCCATGGAAGACGAGCTGATAACCCTTGATCCATATTTGCATGACGACAGCATCACTCATTCGATACTCAGCAATATCTATGATGCTTTGGTCAGCTTCGACCGGGACATGAAAGTGGAGCCGGCTCTGGCCATCAGCTGGGAAAACCCCGACGATCTCACCTGGAGGTTCACCCTTAGGCCCAATGTGTTCTTCCATGACGGCCGCCAGCTGGCCTCGAAAGATGTCAAATACAGCCTGGAAAGGGCCCGGCTGGGCAAGGTATGCCATTATCTGGCAACCCTTCAAAGCATAACTGTGATCGATGATTTGACGCTGGAAATAAAGACCAGCAAGCCATCGCCGGTCCTGCTGAACAAACTTACCTTCATCGCCATCATGCCGGAGGGCACCGCTGACCCTGTCACCACGCCGGTCGGGACCGGGCCATACCATTTTGTAAGATACCAGGCCGGAAGCCAGATAGAGCTGAAAGCCAATGAAAAACACTGGAAGGGCCGCCCGACGATCAAAAGGGTCATATTTAAGATCATTCCCGGGGAACAGGACCGCCTGCAGGCCCTGCTTGACGGCAAGGTGCAGTTGATCCGCGATGTCGATAAGAACAAAGCCGACCAAAACCGCACCAACCCCAAAATCAATTTTGTCAACAGCCCCGGCCTGGGGGTCAGCATGCTGGGGATCAATTTCACCGGGAAGGGGCCGTTGTCGGCCCGTAAAGTGCGGGAGGCGATCTATTGGGCGATAGATCCCGATGAGGCAATAAAGGCTTCAGGCTGGGATGCCCTGCCGATAGATCAGCTGGTCTCCCCATACATCGTGGGATATAATCCCGCCATATCCATGAAAAGGCCGGACCTGGCCAGGGCCAGAAAATTGCTGGCCGAGGCCGGTTATGCCGGCGGTTTCAAGGTGTCTCTGGAGATGTCCAGGACGGCGGCGTCCACCACCGGGGATATCCTGGCCAAGCAATTGGGCAGGATCGGCATCAAGGTAGCCCTGACCGGGAGCGACTGGCCGGATTTCTCCAGCCGGCTTGATCGGCGCCAGATCCCGTTTTTCCTGGTGGGATGGTCCTGCAGTTCCGGCGATGCTTCGGATCTTTTCGATGCCTGCCTGCACACCAGCGATGGCAAGAATTATGGCAGTGCCAACTGGGGGGTATACAGCAACCGGAGGCTGGATTCGGTGATCGAGAAAAGCAACCAGGTGCTGGACAACAAGGAGAGGATAGAGTTCTTAAAGCAGGCCATGGAACTGGCCATGTCGGACTACCCCTTTATTCCCATCTTTGCCAGGAACCGGATATATGGCCGGGACAGAAACATCATTTTCCTGCCCCGCCAGGATGGAAGGATCAAAGTGTTCGAAATATATTACAAGCTATAGGGTGACAGCCTAGCGGCACCGGGGAATATAAGATGTTTAAAAGCCTTAAAATAAAACTGGCCATCGCCGCCAGCCTGTTAGTGATAATAATCATTACGGTGTATTCGTTGATTTCGGTGCTTGCCAGGCGGGAACAGCTGAAAAACGAGATACAGGGCGGGGTCATTGCCTTTGCCCAGATGACCGTGGCTCCCATCTGCCAGAGCTATTATTTATATTACACCTCGGGTTATTTCAAATTCAGGGGCAGCCTGTCAAATTTTCTAAGGATGAACGGCAACATCACCGAAATCCAGATAATCGACGTCAACGGCGAAGTGAAATTCGATTCCCGGCAAATGGATATTGAACATTCCGCTATTCCCAAGAAGCCGGAACTGTACGAGTCCGGCCTTATGGAGAGGGTGAAGAGACTGGATCTGAGCTATAAGATAATCAGCACCGCCGATGACCAGGAAGCCATTTCGGTGGTGATGCCCTATATCGAAGAATGGGGCCGGCACAGATTATCGGTAAGGTTCGTCGGCTCCTTCGCTGCCCTGGGATATTTGATCCGAAGCAGCCTGAGACAGGTTTTGATAACCGGGCTATTGTTCGTCCTGCTGGGGAGCGTCCTGGCTTATTTCATGGCCCGGAGCATCACCGATCCCATCAGCCAGCTGACCATCGCCACCCGGGAAATCGGGGCCGGGAAACTGGATAAAGAGGTGAACGTCAAAACCGACGATGAGATCGGCTCCCTGGCCGATAACTTCAACATCATGACCAGGCAGCTGAAGGTCAATCTGGAGGCCCTGTCCGAGTCCTACGACCGTTTGTCCCAGGCCAACGCCGAACTTATGGAGCTGGACCGGCTGAAAAGCAACTTCATCGCCAATGTTTCCCATGAGCTCAAGACCCCCCTGACCACCATTTCGGGTTATGCCGATTATCTGGCCATGGAAAAACTGGGCCCCCTGACCGAGACCCAGCGCAAGGGGATCGAGGTGATGCGGAGGAACATCAAGCGGCTGACCAGGCAGATAAAGGACCTGCTGGATTTTATCACCATAGAGTCCGGGCATTTTGCGGTGGACCAGCATCCTTTTGACATCCGGGCGCTTTTGGACGAGACGGCCGCCAACTATCAGGCGGAGCTGGACAAGAAGAAGCTGGAAATCGTCATCGATGCTCCCGAAAAACTGAATGTCATCGGGGACCGGGACCGGATCCTGCAGGTGATCGATAACCTGGTAATGAATGCCCTGAAATTCACCTCCCGGGGCTACATCAAACTCAAGGCCCAACCTGACGGGGAGAGGGCAGCTAGGATCGAGGTATCTGACAGCGGAGTCGGAATTCCCCAGGAATCGGTGCCCCGGATATTCGAGAGGTTCCATCAGCTGGATGGATCCTCCACCAGGAAATATGGCGGAGTTGGTTTGGGTTTGGCCATAGTCAAATCCATTCTGGACGCCCATCAAAGCGCCATTGAAGTTACCAGCCAGGCCGGGAAGGGCAGCTGTTTTACTTTTAAATTGCCTTTGGAATAAATAAGGGGAGAGCGCCATGGCACCAGATGCTTCGGGCAAAATTATCATTCTGGCGGTGGACGATGAGGAGGATATTTTAGGGCTGGTTAAAATGGTCCTGGAGGAGGCCGGCTACACGGTGATAACCGCGCTTTCAGGCCACGAGGCACTGCAGACACTCTATCATGTCAAGCCGGACCTGATATTGCTGGATATCATGATGCCGGAGCTGGACGGCATGGAACTGATCAAGATCCTGAAGATCATGGATTTCTCCTCCACCATCCCTATTGCCATGCTGACGGCCAAAACAGATTTCGGCGACCGCATGGCCGCCATCAAGGAGAACGCTGTCGATTACATTTGCAAGCCGTTCTCCCCGCCAGAATTAGTCAAAAGGGTAGAAGAGATCCTAAGCGGACGGAGCAATAAATAGCTGCCTAGGTATTAAATATGCATATATTATAAGTTTGGTGATTATATATTTATATTTCCCAAATATTGCTTGGCAGGTTAACTGATTGTTTCATTGTATTTTACGAACTTATAATTATCAATAAGGATTGATATTCATATCAGTATGATATATAAAACAATAACTAGATTGTAGATAGTTATATCTAAAACCACAAAAATTTAAGGCAGACAGCTATGCCCAAAGCTCAGATAATGGTGGTGGAGGATGAGCGAATTGTAGCTTCCGATATCGAGAAACGATTGAAAATTCTGGGCTACAATGTGCTGGATTTAGTAACCTCCGGCGAAGAGGCTGTGGAAAAAGCCAAAAATATCCTGCCGGATCTGGTGTTGATGGATATAGTATTAAAAGGGGGTATGGATGGTATCTCAGCGGCAGATGCAATCCATACCCTTCTTAATATTCCGGTGGTATTTTTGACGGCTTATGCCGATCCCGATACATTGTCCAGGGCTAAAAAAACCGAGCCCTACGGATATCTCATCAAACCGTTTGAAGAGCGGGAACTGGTCGCGGCAATCGAGATAGCACTGGAGAAGCATAAAAATATTTCCCGGCTGAAGGATAAAGAAAAGCACTTCAGGTTCTTGATCGAGAACGGATCGGATATAATTCTGGTTATCGGCAGCAACGGGGTCTTTGAATACGGCTCACCTTCGATAGAAAACATTCTGGGCTATAAGCCTGACGAATACCTGGGCAAAGGGGGGCGGGACTTCATCCACCCCGACGATGCCGATGGCATAGGCGGCATCCTGGAGCAAAGGAAAAAGATCCCCGGCGCTTCTCCGGCCTTCGAAGTAAGGGCCAGGCACAAGAACGGGAGCTGGCGATCTTTCGAAGCCATTGCCAACAATATGCTGAACGACCCCGAGGTCTCCGGGATCGTGATAAACGCCAGGGATATTACCGACAGAAAAGCGGCCGAGGAGGCCCTCCGCAAGGCCCATCAGGAGCTTAAGGCCATATTTGAAGCCCTGCCAGACATGTTCTTCCTGCTGGATAATGAGGGCACCATCCTGGACTACAACACCAGCCGGCTTTCGGACCTGCTGGTGCCGCCCGAGAGATTTCTGGGCAAGAAGATCGGGGAGATCCTGCCGGAACCAGCCGCCGGGATCGTCGGGCAGGCCCTGCGTGAGGTAAGGGAGAAAGGCCTGCTGACCGTCACCGAGTATTCCCTGACCAAGGATGGTGAGCAGGACTTCTACGAGGCCCGGCTGCTGCCCCTGTCGGCTTCACAGATCATCGCCATAGTGAGGAAGGTCACCGACCGGAAGAGGGCGGAGGAAAAACAGCGCAAATACTCCGGCGATCTGGATTTCCTGTCCAAAACGGCCATGGACTTTGTCAGGATGCCGGTTGAGCAGGATCTGTTCAAGTATATTGCCGAGAAGGTGAAATCGATAGCCGGAAGCTCGATGGTGATAGTAAGCTCCTATAGCGAATCGTCGGACATGCTTCGGGTAAAATATATCCTAGGGATAGAGGAACACTACCATGCCGTTTTGAAACTTATCAAAGCAGACCCGGTAGGCATGGACTTCAAGCTCAGCCGGGAAGCGAAGGAGGCGTATCTCTCCGGCGAGGTGGTCGATGCACCGATAGATCTCCATAACCTTACCTATAAGAAAATATCCAAAAAGGTGTGCAGCAAGATCGAATCCCTGCTGTCCCTAAAAAACATTTTCACCATAGGATTGTGCCATAGCGAGGAGCTGTTCGGCAATATCGCCATATTATCGCCCAGCCAGGCCCCGCCTTTTAATGTCAGCCTGATGGAAACTTTCTCCAACCAGGCCTCGGTCGCCCTGCAGCGGCGCAAGGCCGAGGACCAGCTCAAATATATCAGCCTGCACGATCCCCTGACCGGGCTCTATAACCGGGCTTTCTTCGAGGAGGAGATGCGCCGCTTGGATTTGGAACGGATCGAGTCGGTGGGCATGATCATGTGCGATGTGGACGGCCTGAAGCTGGTCAACGATATTATGGGCCACAAGACCGGGGACGGACTGCTGATGGCAGTTTCGGGCATCATCCGGGACGCCTGCCGGAGGGGAGATCTGGTAGCCAGGCTGGGCGGGGATGAATTTGCGGTGTTGCTGCCCAATATCAACCAGGCCGACCTGGACGGCATCTGTCACCGGATAAAGCATACCATCCGCACCTATAATGCCGAGAACCCCGAACTTCCCTTAAGCATATCGATAGGCCATACTTTACGCAGCCATGCTAATGTGGGCATCACCGACCTTTTCAAGGAAGCTGACAACATCATGTACCGCCAGAAGCAGGATAATCATGATCTGTTGATACAGAATTTCATCAAAGCCTTAAAGACCCGTGGCGTGATCTCCGGGGGAAGGATAATCCGCCTGGAAAATCTGATCACCCATTTTGCCATGGCCATGGGACTGTCGGAGATCGATATAAAAGAAATGAAGCTGTTGGCCAATTTTTGCGATATCGGCAAGATCGGGATATCGGATAAGATACTGTTGAAATCCCAATCGCTGGATCCTCAGGAGCTGGCCGAAATGAAAAGGCATTGCGAGATAGGCTATCATGTGGCCCGGTTCTCTTCGGATCTGATCCCGGTTGCCGATCTGGTTCTGAAACACCATGAATGGTGGAATGGGCAGGGATATCCCCTGGGTTTGTCCGGCGGGGACATTCCGCTGGAATGCAGGATGCTGGCCATAGCCGAAGCCTACGAGGCCATGACCAGCGATAGGCCCCATAGCAAGGCCATGAGCCATGGAGAGTCTGTTGCCGAACTTAAAAAATTTGCCGGGACCCAGTTCGATCCCGTTCTGGTCGAAAAATTCATCACTATGTTCTGACCCGGCCGGTTTATTCAATGCGGCCCCATCATTCCGGGGCCGCATTTTCATGGATATGGTTTTATGGATTGAATAAATACCGGGGTTTATTGTATAATGATCAAGGTAAACATTCCCCAAACAGACTGCAAAACGGAGGAGAAAAATGACGGTCAGCAATTATTACCTTGAACACTGGATGGACGAGATGCATCTGCACGGTGTTAAAAAAACGGTGGTCAGCACCCAGACCAAATACCAGAAGATAGACATCGTCGATACATATAATTACGGGCGCTGTCTGTTCCTTGACGAAAGGATGCAGAGTTCGGAGCGCGATTCTTTCATCTACCATGAGGCGCTGGTGCACCCCCCTCTGTTGCTGCATCCCGACCCCCAAAAGGTGATGATCGTGGGCGGCGGCGAGGGCGAGACCCTGCGCGACATCCTAAAGCACAAATCGGTCAAGCAGGTGGTGATGGTGGACATCGACCAGCAGCTGGTGGAGTTCTGCCGGAAGGAGCTGCCGCAGTGGGCCGGGGGGGCTTTCAAGGACCGCCGCTCCAAGGTGCATTATATGGATGCCCGGGCCTACCTGCAGAAGACCCGGGAGACCTTCGATGTGATAATCATCGACCTGACCGAGCCCATAGAGGGCGGGCCTTCGTTCAAGCTTTACACCCGGGAGTTCTACCAACTGCTGAACCGGCGGCTTTCGCCTCAGGGCCTGATCACCCTGCAGGCCGGCACCACCCGCAGCGGCGACACCCAGATGCTGACCGCCGTCGCCCGCACCATCTCCAGCGCCTTCCCGGTCACCAGGATATACCAGGTGATAATCCCCTCATTCGGCCTGCCCTGGGGTTTCATCCTGGGCTCCAAAGGCGCCGACCCATTGGTCTATTCCCCGGACCAGATCGATGCCCTGATTAAAAAACGGGGGCTAAAAAAACTGGATTACTATGACGGCATCACCCATTTAAGCATGTTCGCCCTGCCGAAGTTCCTGCGTAAAGATTTCGATAAACAGCAGAGGGTGATAACCGATAAGAACCTGCTGACCGCCAAGTTCGCCTAACCTTTAAATCACTAAGATACTGATGAAGCACCGTCCATCGCCCCATAATTCGCCCCAAAGCCGGGCGCCGCTGTTCGAAGCCCTGGCCTCATACATCAAACAGCCCAAGGTGCCGTTCCACACTCCCGGCCACAAACAAGGCCGGGGGATCGATAAGGCCTGGCGCCGGCTGGTGGGCGATGATATCTTCAGAATGGACCTGACGGTGCTGCCCGAGACCGACTGCCTGTTCCACCCCACCGGGGTCATCAAGCAGGCCCAGGCTTTGGCGGCAGGGGCCTATCATGCCGATAGAAGCTATTTTCTGATCAACGGTTCCACCGGCGGCAATTTGAGCATGCTGATGGGGGTGCTGTTTCCCGGCGACAAGATCATTGTTCCCCGCCATACCCACAAATCGGTGATATCCGGGCTGATCATGTCCGGGGCCCTGCCCATCTACATCCATCCCGAGGTCAACCGGGAATGGGGCCTTATTATGAACGTCTCGCCCCAGGCGGTGGAAAAGGCCCTGATCAAAAACCCCGGCGCCCGGGCGGTATTCGTCTCCTCGCCCACCTATCACGGCATCTGCTGCGACCTGGGGAAGATCGTCAAGCTCTCCCATCTCAACGACCGGATAGTGATGGTGGACCAGGCCCACGGCCCGCACCTGTTATTTCATCCCGCATTGCCTGTTTCGGCCATGGAGGCGGGAGCCGATATCTGCGTGGAGAGTTCGCACAAAATAATATCGGGGCTGACCCAGGCCTCCATGCTGCACGTCAAGGGCCCCAACATCGATATCCGGGACCTGGAGGAGGTCTTGTTGCTTACCCAGAGCACCAGCCCGTCATATCTGCTGATGACCTCGCTGGACCTGGCCCGGCGCCAGATGGCCATCAATGGGCAGGAGCTTTTGGAAAGGTCCATCGCCATCTCGGTCAAACTGCGCAATTCCATAAACAAAATAAAGGGGCTGTACTGCCTGAATCCGGAGGACGTCAAACCGTTCAAACTTGATCCCACCAAGCTGATCGTGTTCGTGGACAAGCTGGGACTTACCGGTTATCAGGCCAGCAGGATACTGAACGAGAGATACAACATCCAGGCCGAGATGGCCGACTGGGACCATGTGGCGTTCATATTCTCCATAGCCGACGGGAAGCCCGAGGCCGACCGGCTGCTGCGGGCCCTGAAGGCCATGGCCTCGTCGCAGTATGGCCGCGGCCCGCTGCAAAAACTGGATATCCAATTCCCCTCCAATTACCCGGCCATGTCGCTGACCCCGCGCGAAGCTTTCTTCTCGACCTATAAGATGGTCAAGCTGAAAGAGGCGGTGGGCGAGATATCCACCGAGTTCTTCACCGTTTATCCGCCGGGGATCCCGGTGATCGTTCCCGGCGAGCGCATAACCCACCAGGCGGTGGAATACCTGGAAACCATGAAACGTTTGGGGGCCATCCTGGTGGGCCCGGAATATGGCCAGCCGGGAAGGATCAGGGTGGTAGCTTGACGCGGGGGATAGATTATTGGGATTGAATGGTCTGAAAACAGGAGGGGCTTGACAAAGCGGGATTTTGGGGGGATAATTGAATGCCGAATTGAAAAGTCAAACAATAATAGAAAAAAGGAGATTGAAGATGTGCAATTCCTGCGGTTGCGGAAGCAAGCTGACCTATAAATGCGAAAAATGCGGCCAGACATCCAGCCTTCCCAAGGAGTGCTGCGGCCAGCCCATGAAAAAGCAATAGGGAACAGTATTAAAAAAGCGACAGCCAGTTTGCGGCTGTCGCTTTTATGTTTGATTTAACCCTTGACAATCAGGACATTTTATTATACCATTCAAAACTTAAGAATATTTAAGGGATGAGAGATGATGGAAAAGATAACCAGGGATATGACCATCATGGATGTGGTCAATAAATATCCCCAAAGCATAAAGGTATTTTTCGAGCATGGACTTTTTTGCATCGGCTGCAACGTGGCTTATCGGGAGACGGTGGAGCAGGGGGCGGCAGCCCATGGCATTGATGTCGATGAATTGATGGCAAAGCTCAATCAGTCTTTGCCCGAGGAGACGGCAAAAAAATGATCCAGGATTTTAAAAGCCCGGTCCCAAAAGGACCGGGCTTTTTTTATTGATCGTTCAGATTTTATCCAAAGCCTCCGGCAGTTCGGCAACGCTTTTGATAACCGGGCAACCACCCGGTCCCTGGCCTTGAGGGGAGACCCAAACCGTCCTGATCCCGGAGGCCCGGGCTCCCAGGATGTCATTCTCCCAGCTGTCCCCCACATGTACCGTCTGCCCCCTATCGGCCCCCAGCTCCCGGAGGGCCGTTTCAAAAATTGCGGCGTCGGGCTTGCGGATGATGGTCTCGTCTGAGAACAGGGCGCTATTAAAGTATCTTAATATATCATAATCTTCAAGCAGCTTTCTCAATATGAACCCGGGAGTCCTTCCGGTATTACAGATCAGTCCCATCTTGCAACCCCGGTAAGCCAGCTGGGCCAATGTCTCCCGGGCGCCTGCGATCAGCCGGGGCCGGAATTGAAGGACGGCTCCGGAGTAAGCCTCTGCAATCGTCTGGAAATCGCGTTGGTTCAGTGTGGTCAATAAATTGCCGCCTATCAGCCCAACAAAAAGCCGGACCTGGTCGGGAAAGGCCAGGTCCCGGGCTTTTTCCCATAAGACCGAACATTCCTGCCAGGTTTTTTCGTGGGCCCGGTATATGTCATTGATATCTATCCCGGGCTGCATTTGCGACAGCAGAGAATGAATGTTTTTTACCCGATATTCGGCCCGGCTGCCGTCCAGTTCCGGCGAATCGGCGATCAGGGTCTCCCAGAGGTCAAAGGTGATGAACTGGTTCATGCTAGGCCAGCCCCTCCAGAACAGAGCTCAGGCTTTCGATCTGGGCCGGCTTCAGTGGGGCGGAGCCGGAGGTGAGGTTGAAAAGCAGCAGGGTGATATCCTCAAAATCTGTCCGGCAGACGGAGTTGGCCTGGTATTTTTTTACGGCCTCAAATATCCCCTTAAGCCGGTCCTGATTGTACCTGAAGGCCACGGCCAGGGCCGTGAAACTGGGATCGTTATCGGTCAGTTTCATCTGCTTAAAAATAACGGAGATCGGCCGCCCGGAGAGAAGCTGGTTATGGGCCTGATACTCCAGCTTGACCTGGGCGAAGATGGCATCGTTGGTGACCTCCGGGTTGAGCAGGCATCGGTCGCCGATGCTGTAGAAGAGGGATTTTATTTGATCACCCGGGATGTTCAGTTTTTCAGCCAGTTCGGAGACAGCCTTCAGGCGCATCTGGCGCAGGGCCCGGCTGGTGCGGTCGAATATCCGGAGCTTGGGACCGAACCCAGGGATGGTCTTGATGGCCTGTTCGATCCGGTTGTAGATCTCCTCGTCGTTCCAATTCTCCCGCTTGATCCCGAACAGGGTCCTGCGGTCGATCCAGATATCAATGATGGATATCTCCTGCTGGTGCTCCTTGCCGTTCTGAATATTGGTCATGATGTTGGGCTTATCCGGCATGGCGGCCGAGAATCCCGGCACCGAGGTCAGGGCCCCCACCACTTCCAGCCCGAAGCCCTTGTCGTTGCCGGAGGCCACGATTATAGCCTTGAAATGATCCGGGGCATGGGGGTGGATATAGCCCTGGGGGATCTTGATATCCTTTTCCTCGTCTATCATCAGCGGAACTATCTTGCGGCGGATCAGCTCCACCCCCGGGGTGGGGCCCAGAGTCTCCTTTTGCGACGGGATCTCCCGGATAGCTTCAGCCAGTTTGTCCTGAAGATCCAGGACTATCGGCTGGTCCTGCTGGTTGGTCATCTCCACATGAAAGACGGATAATTTGTCGGCGGTGAAGTAGGCATAATCGTCATAGCGGTGGTTCTGGGGTACCAGCTCATTTATCAGTCTCATCAATCGTTCGAAGGTGATGCTCTGTTCCTTGGTGATGACCGTCACTCCGTTCAGGGTCTTGCTGTTGTATGGCACCTGTTGGAAAGAAATTTCCAGCGAAGAATGCCCGGACCGGATGCTCTTCTTCATGACATAATTTCCCAGGATCTGATCGGCAATGGATCCCAGAGTGCGCTGATTGATGTATGATTCATGCCGCGACATGAAAAACTTGAGGGCCTCGCCGCCGTCGCCCATGATCTCCTTCAGGTCATCGGCCGACAGTTTGCCCCGCAGCAGGTCGGTGACGGTGGTGAATGCGTAGAGCCTCCTGGCCTCCTGACGCTGAAGGGTCCGTTTGGCGGCATCCTCGGAGGCGATGATGCTCAGCCTTTCCTGGATCTTGGCCCGGGCTATATCCAGGGCCTTCTGGGTCAAATGGGGGGGCAGTTCCACCTCCATCAACACCACCCCCAGTTTCTCCCGGTTTCTCCGCAGAATAAAGCCGTGGGTATAGGCAATGTTCAGGCCAGCCTCATGCACCGTCCCCAGGCAGGCGTCAGCCAGCCCGGCCCAGTCAGGGGCCAGCACTCCGAACAACAGAGACGGCAGGTCGTTATTGCCCTTTTCCGCCGATACTTTCTCGGTGATCACATGGGACATCCCGGGCAGCACATCCTCCTCGCGCAACAGGCGGATCAGGATCGCCCTCTCCTGGGCGGTCAGCCTTCCGGCATAGGCGGTGCCGCGGGTTATCATCCGGTTGAAGCCGGCTATCTGCCTGGGGGTCAGGGAAAGGTGGGACAGATAGGGAAAAATCTGTGCTAATTTCATACAGTTCAATGATACCATCTTATATTTTAAAGTCAAGAAAAAACGAAAAGTAAAAATCTCCCGGGCTTTTCCCCAGGGGCTTTTTTGCTTGATTTTTATGTCGTTTTGGTGTATTCTTGCTAGGGGTTTTGGTTTCGTAATTGAATGACATATTTGTATTTAGGCCGAAATCAGAAACGAAATAACATTTAAGGTGGTAAGACAGATGAATACCGATAAAGTAACCACCCGGACACTGCTTAAAATGAAGCAGAAGGGCGAGAAGATAGCCAGCCTGACGGCCTACGATTTTCTTACCGCCCGGCTGCTGGATGAGTGCGGGATAGACCTGATCCTGGTGGGCGACTCGGCGGCCATGGTCTTCGCCGGCTACGAGAACACCCTGCCGATCACCATGGAGGCCATGCTGTACCATACCGCCGCGGTCAAGCGCGGGGTCAAGCGGGCCATGGTGGTGGCCGACATGCCGTTCCTTTCCTACCAGACCTCCATCGCCGACGCGGCCTACAACGCCGGCCGGTTCCTCAAGGAATCGGGGGCCGAGGCGGTCAAGATCGAGGGCGGCCGGGTGGCGGCCCCCATCGTCAAGAACCTGGTGGAGCGCGGCATCCCGGTGATGGGCCACCTGGGGCTGACCCCCCAGTCCATCCACAAGTTCGGGGGCTACCAGCTGCAGGCCAAGGACAAGGAGTCGGCCGAGCGCCTGCTGGCGGCGGCCAAGGCCCTGGAGAGCGCCGGCTGTTTCGCCATAGTGCTGGAGAAGATCCCCCACCAGGTGGCCCAGAAGGTCAGCCAGGAACTCAGCATCCCCACCATCGGCATAGGGGCCGGGCCGCACTGCGACGGGCAGATCCTGGTGGTGGACGACATGGACGGGCGGTTCGAGGACTTTGTCCCCAAGTTCGTGCGGCAGTATGCTCACATAGCCAAGGACATGAGGCAGGCGTTCAAGGGGTACATCGGGGATGTCAAGGGGAAGAGTTTTCCGAACATGGAGGAGAGTTTCTCGGAGGAATAGGTCTAACTGAACCGCAAAGACGCAAAGGCCGCGAAGTATTTAATAATAATGGCACGGAAAAATAGCTATGGACATAGAATAAATTGCCAGTGAGATAGTTGATGCAGCCATCAAGGTGCACAAGGCGCTTGGGCCAGGTCTGTTGGAATCAGCCTACCAGCAATGTTTGATATATGAGTTAAAGAAAAGAGGGCTGAAGGTGGATTCTGAGGTGGCAATGCCTGTAACGTATGATGGGATGAAGATCGATGCGGGTTATAGAATGGATATTGTGGTAGATGGGTTAATAGTAATTGAAAATAAAACAGTTGAAAAAATAATGCCAATACACCAGGCCCAGTTGTTGACTTATCTGAAACTAAGCGGGATGAACTTAGGTTTTTTATTTAATTGGAACGTAACGATCATGAAAGATGGCATCAAACGTATTGTCAATAACCTATAAGTATAAGAAACCTTAGCGAACTTAGCGTCTTCGCGGTTAAATTTTATGAAGATAATTAAAACCATAAAACAAGTCAGACAGATCATTGCTCTGCAGAAGAAGCGGGGCAAGCGGATAGGCTTTGTGCCCACCATGGGGGCGTTGCACCACGGGCATCTGTCACTGATACGGCTGGCCAGGAAGAATTCGGACTTTGTGGTGGTTTCTATTTTTGTGAATCCCACCCAGTTCGGCCCCAAGGAGGATTACAAGAAATATCCCCGGAACCTGAAGAAGGATGCCGCGCTCTGCCAGTCCGCCGGGGCCGATCTGATCTTTTCCCCAAATGTCAAAGAAGTCTATCCCGAAGGTTTTTCCACATTTATTAATGTCGAAGGGTTGACCCTAGGGTTATGCGGGGCCTCGCGACCCGGACATTTCAGGGGCGTGGCCACGGTGGTAAGCAAACTGTTCAACATCGTCCAGCCGGACGCGGCGGTCTTCGGGCAGAAGGACGCCCAGCAGCTGGCGGTGATCAGGCAGATGACAAAGGACCTGGACCTGCCGGTGAAGATCCTCGGCGGGCCGATAGTCCGGGAAGCGGACGGCCTGGCCATGAGCTCGCGCAATGCGTATCTGACATTGGAGGAAAGGAAGCAGGCGGTGGCTCTGAGCAGGGCGCTATACTTGGCGCAACTAAAAGTAAGAAACGGGGTAAAGGTGGTAAAGGCAGTAAAGGCGGAGATGGTCAAGTTGTTGTATCGTGATGCGCCGCTGGGGGAGATAGATTATATCGAGATCGTCGATAACGTATCTTTAAAACCTGTAAAACTAATTCAGGGTAATACTCTGATCGCAATTGCTATCAAATTTCCCAATGCTCGCCTAATTGATAATACGGTGATAAAATGATTTGGCTTTTTAATAACGGTTCTGATAGCACTGGTTTTTATTTCTACAGTTCTTTAATTCAAGTAAAAGCTGCGATATTTTCAATATATGGTCTGTTTATTGTTTTCAAAATACAAATGAGCAGCCAAATAATTGAAACATGCAAAAACTTCATTGCTTCTTCGCAAGGTAATATTATTGCAGTTACTAAATTTGATGAAAGTAATATTGAAGATAAGCAAAAATTTATTGATATTAAAAAAGAAATGAAAACTAATACTAGTGGTTTTACTGAAATTCATCATTACCAAAAATGGTTTGATAGCATAAAAGCAATCAACGAAATTAAAATTAACTATAAAATCCCCATGATATTACTTGTCATAGGCATGGTTATAGATTCATTGGCGTTATTATTTCAAAAAACCCTACAGCAAAAACCTTCTGTCGAAATGAACTTATACATTATTTCTATGATACTGTTTGTTAGCATATTGTGTTGGATTTATTACAGCATAACAAAAATATTGTCTACGAAGTAATATTTCAAGTCATAATATAATTGCTTATAACATAGAAAGGCACCCATGTTCCGCATTCTCTGCAAATCCAAGATCCACCGCGCCACCCTAAGCGGGGCCAACCTGCACTACTCCGGCTCCATCGCCGTCGACGAACTGCTGATGGAAGCGGCCGACATCCTGCCCAACGAGATCGTGCAGGTGGTGAATATCAACAACGGGAACCGCTTCGAGACCTATGTCATCAAGGCCCCCAAGAGGTCCGGCACCATCACCCTCAACGGGGCGGCGGCGCGGCTGGGCTTGGCCGGCGACAAGATCATCATCATCTCCTCCTGCTACAAGGAGGACGCCGAGGCCAGGAAGCACAAACCGAAGATCGTTTGCGTGGACGACAGGAACCGCATCGCCAAAAAGACCAAGCTATGAGAGACTGCATCTGCCTGATACTGGCGGCGGGCCAGGGAACCAGGATGAAGTCCGGCCTGGCCAAGGTGCTGCATCCCCTGTGCGGAAAGCCGCTGGTGGAGCACGTGGTGCGCTCGGCCCAGAAGGCCGGGGTGGCCCGGACCGTGGTCATCGTCGGCCACCAGGCCGATAAGGTCAGAGAAGCGCTGAATGATCTCAAAGTCGAGTTCGTGCTTCAGCCCGAACAGAAGGGCACCGGCCACGCGGTGATGCAGGCCCTGCCCATCATCGAAAAATTCGCCGGCGAACTGCTGGTGCTCTACGGCGACGTGCCGCTGATCAAGCCGGCCACCATCATCTCATTGCTCAAAAAACACCGGGAAGAGCGCAACGCCTGCACCATGCTAAGCACGATCATCGACCAGCCGGGTGGTTACGGCCGGGTGATCCGGGATGCCGGCGGCTCCGTAACCAAGATCGTGGAGGCCAGGGACGCATCGCCGGAAGAGCTGGCGGTCAGGGAGATCAACCCCGCCATCTATTCCTTTGAAAATCAGAAGTTGGTAGAGGCCCTCTCACAGTTAAAGCCCAATAACAAGCAGGGCGAATATTATCTGACCGACGTGATCGGGATATTCAGAGCAAAAGGGATGAAGATCGCGGCCCAGATCGTCGAGGACAGCCGGGAGGTGCTGGGCATCAACACCCCGGAGGAGTTGGTGGAGTGCGAAAAATATCTTAAGACAAATGTTCAAAATGCTTGAAAGGAAATAAAGGTTATAAATGTCTCCGGTTGATTTTAAAAATCGCCCGGCCAAGACCGGCCGCAACAAATACCTGCCACTGGCGGTGATATTCCTGATCATCGTACTGGCGGTCATCGGCGGTTCGGTCTATCTGCGATGGCGGCAGAACCGGCAGGCCGATCTCAAGCAGAGAAAGGCCCAGATCCGGGTTGAGGTGCTCAACGGGACCAAGAAAAGCGGCCTGGGACAGGAAGTGGCCCAGCAGCTGCGCAAAAGCGGCTTCGACGTGGTGGACATCGCCAACGCCGAGAACGACAGCTTCCCGGAGACGGTGGTGGTGGACCGGGCCGACGACGGACAGAGCAACGCCATTCTGGTGGCCAAGGAGCTCAGATGCAAAAACATAATACCCCAAATAGAACCAACATCATTATTGGAGGTCACAGTAATAATTGGCCAAGATCATCTTAAAGAAAAGAAAAAAGGCTTCCTCGGCATCAGCTTCTGATGTCTTGAAGAAGAGGCCTGCAGCAAGGTCCAGGATCAAACCCGGCACCGCCAAGGCCAAGAGCCTGGCCCGGAAGAAACCGGCGGCGCCCAAAATCAAAACCCCGGCCAAGGTTCTGGTCGCCGGCCCCGGCCAGCTGCTGGCCAGGGAGATCGCCCAGCTGACCCTCAACAAGAAGGCCTTCGATGTGACGGTGCTGGACGTCAGGGGGCTTTCCACCGCCGCGGACTTTTTCGTGATCGCCTCCGGCGCCACCGACATCCAGATCCGGGCCATCCGCCGGGCCATCGAGGAGGGCCTGCAGCCCAAGGGCATTAAGGCCCTGCACATCGAGGGCGAAAAGACCGCCTCCTGGCTGCTGATGGATTACGTGGACGTGGTGGTGCATATCATGCAGCCCCGGGTGCGCGATTATTACAACCTGGAAGCCCTGTGGGGCGACGCCCCCAGGGAAGAAATAAAGGAGTGACCTAACCCCGACCCTTCCCCGCCAGGGAAGGGAGAGGTTGCTATATTTTATGATAAAAGACTACCTGCGCAAGAACATATCCCAAACCATCGAACAGATTCTGGGGGTTAATATCCCGCTGGCTGAGATCGGGCTGGAGAAGCCCAAGCAGGATGGACATGGCGATTGGTCCACCAATATCGCCCTGAACCTGTCCAAGAGCCTGAAGGAGAATCCCCGGAAGCTGGCCGACAGGATCACGGCCTCGCTGAAGCTTGATCCCGAGCTGGTGTCCCAGACCGAGGTGGCCGGGCCGGGCTTCATAAATTTCAAGCTGGCCTCCGGCTGGCTGTACAGCGAGCTGGTGACCCTGCTGGACAGGAAGAATTCCTTCGGCTGCTGCGACCACGGGAAAGGGGAAAAGGTACAGGTGGAGTTCGTCTCGGTCAATCCCACCGGGCCCCTGCACGTGGGCCACGGAAGGGGAGCCTTCGTGGGCGATGCCATCACCCGGCTGTTGCAGTGCGTGGGCTACCAGGTCCATAGGGAGTATTACATAAACGACGCCGGCAACCAGATCGACAAGCTGGGCCGCTCGGTGCTGGCCCGCTTGAATCAGATCTGGGGCCGGTCCTTTGAGTTTCCCGAGGGGGGATATCAGGGCGAGTACCTCAAGGATTTCGCCGCCCGGCTGGATTCCGAGCAGGGTGACCGGCTAAAGGCCCTTCCGCCCGACCAACTGCTGTCCGAGGCCACCAGGATCTCGCGGGACGGCATGCTGGAGAACCTGAAGCTGTCGTTAAAAGACCTGAAGGTGGAGTTCGATGAATGGTTCTCCGAGGTCGGCCTGGTGGGATCCGGGGCCATCAGCAGATCATTGGAAGAACTGAAGAAGAAGGGCTATCTCTACGATCAGGACGGGGCGCAGTTCTTCAAGGCCAGCGAGTTTGGCGACGAGAAGGACCGGGTGGTGATAAAATCCACCGGCGAGCACACCTACTTTGCGGCCGACATCGCCTACATGCTGAACAAGTTCGGCCGGGGGTTCAAAAGGCTGATCTACGTCTGGGGGGCCGACCACCACGGGGACGTTCCCCGCATGAAGGGCGCCGCTAAGGCCCTGGGGCACGATCCGGATTCGCTGGAGTTCATCCTGATGCAGATGGTCCGCCTGATCGAGGAGGGCCGGGAGGTCAAGTTCTCCAAGCGCAGCGGGGTGATCGTCACCCTGGACGAACTGCGGGACGAGGTGGGGCCGGACGTGATGCGGTATTTCTTTCTGATGCGGCGCAGCGAGAGCCAGTTCGATTTCGACCTGGACCTGGCCCGCAAGCACTCGGACGAGAATCCGGTGTTCTACGTTCAGTACGCCCATGCCCGGATCTGCAGCATCATCGACCATGCCCGGGAGAAGGGCATCGCCCGGGCCAAGAGCGATCTGAGTCTGCTCAAGGAGAAGGAGGAGATAAACCTTATCAAAACCCTGCTGGAGTTTCCCGAGGTGGTGCTGGGGGCGGCCCTGGCCCGGGAGCCGCACCGCCTGCCGACCTACCTTCAGGATCTGGCCGGGGTGTTCCATGCTTTTTATCATCAGCACCGGGTGGTCACCGACGACGCCGGCCTGACCCAGGCCCGGCTGGACCTGTGCGACGCCGCCCGGATAGTGTTCGCCAACGGGCTGGGGCTTTTGGGGGTCAGCGCCCCGGAGAAGATGTGAGGTCGATATATGAATCATAACCCAGATTACTTTCAACACGAAGCCCAGTACCAACGGAAGAAGGCTAAGGGTTTGAATGGTTGGAATGATGACAAGGACTGGAGCGAATGGCGGGCGGAAATACTCGGCTTGATCACTTCAGCCGATTTTCCCAAGGCGGGAAAAGTTCTGGAGCTGGGCTGCGGGGCCGGGGATGTGGCCCTGTTATTTGCGGAAAAAGGATATCAAGTATCGGGTATTGACATTGCTCCAACAGCCGTCGAGTGGGCCAGAGAGAAGGCTCTCAAGGCAGGCATTAAAGCGGATTTTGAAGTCGGTGATGTTACGAACCTGGGAAGATGGAAAGACGAGGAGTTTGACATCGTGATCGACGGACACTGCCTTCACTGCATCATCGGCGGGGACAGGGCTAAGGTTCTCAAGGAAACTTACCGGGTGCTGAAGCCAAAGGGTGTCTTTTACGTATGCACCATGTGCGGTGAACCGAGAATCTCGGAGATAAGGGAAGCTTTTGATCCGGAAACGCGGCTCCTGATGTTCAACGGGATAGTAAACAGGTATTTAGGGAAGCCCGGGGATATTATAAAGGAATTGGAAAAAGAAGGTTTTAATATCTTGAAGCAAGAGGTTCGGGAGGTAAAGGACAACCAGGATGACCAGGACAATTTGCTGGTGCTGGCGGGCAAATAACTGAATTTCATTTTACTCGGAAAAGACAAGAAGGGAACCATGCGCTACAAAGATGCGGGCGTCAACATCGACGCCGGGACCGAATCGGTCCAAAGGATAAAAAAACTGGTCCGCTCCACCTTCACCAGGAACGTGCTGACCGACATCGGCGGCTTCGGCGCCCTGTTCGACGGCTCGCTGAAGGGCTACCGGGAACCGGTGCTGGTCTCCTCCTGCGACGGGGTGGGCACCAAGCTCAAAGTGGCCCTGATGGCCAACAGGCACGACACGGTGGGCCAGGACCTGGTCAACCACTGCGTCAACGACATCCTGGTGCAGGGAGCACGGCCGCTGTTCTTCATGGATTACGCCGCCTTCGGGCGGCTGGATCCCAGGATCCTGGAGCAGGTGGTAAAGGGCTTTGCCAAGGCCTGCCAGGAGAACGGCTGTTCGCTGATCGGCGGGGAGACCGCCGAGATGCCCGGCATGTATGCCATCGGCGATTACGACCTGGCGGGGTTCATCGTGGGGGTGGTGGAGAAGAAGAAGCTGATCACCGGAAGGAGCATCAAGCCCGGAGACCTGGTGATAGGCCTGTCCACCAACGGACTGCAGACCAACGGCTATTCGCTGGCCCGCAAGATCCTCTTTGAAAAATGCCGATACCAGACCAATACCTATCTTCCGGAAATAAAGTCCACCGCGGGCGAGGCCATGCTCAAGGTCCATCCGTCCTTCCTGGGGGCGGTCTCTCCGCTGTTGGACAAGGGTCTGATCAAGGGTATGGCCCATATCACCGGCGGCGGGTTTTTGGACAACATCCCCCGGGTCCTGCCGGAGAAATGCGGGGTGGAGATCTCTCTCGGCTCCTGGCCGGTCCTGCCGATATTCGACCTTCTGCAAAAGAAGGGCAAGGTTCCGCAGGACGACATGTACCGGACGTTCAACATGGGGATAGGATTTGTTTTGATAGTGGCCGAGAGGGATGCGAACGAAACGTTGAAACCGTTTAAAACGACCAAACCGTATGTGATCGGCCGGGTGGTAAAGGGAAATAAGAAAGTGAAATTGTTTTGACCCCTCTCCAGCCTCTCCCCCGAAAGGAGAGAGGATAATTATTGGGAAGTGATAGTATGAAGATCCTCGTCAACGAAATAGCCCAGGAGATAGCTTCCGGTTCGCTGGTGTCCGATGCCGCCCGGCTTTACAAGAACAACGCCGATCTGTTCATCCGCAACGGATTCCCCTGCGGCCGGGACGTCAGGCTGGAGGACGGCGACCGGCTGGTGCTGATCAAAAAGGGCGAGATGCCCAAACGCGAGGAGCTGGAGCATCTGCTGATGGCCCGGCACACTCCCGGGGTCCACGAGCGGCTGAAGAACGCCACGGTGGGCATCGCCGGGTGCGGCGGGCTGGGATCCACCGCCGCCGTGGCCCTGGCCCGGGCGGGGATCGGCAAACTGATCATCGCCGATTTCGATGTGGTGGAGCCGTCCAACCTGAACCGCCAGCAGTATTTCGTGGAGCACATCGGCCAGCCCAAGGTGGAGGCCCTTAAGGAGATCATCCAAAAGGCCAATCCCTTTGCCGAGGTGGAATGCCATCAGGTGCGCATCACCCCGGATAATGTAGCCCATCTTTATAAAACGGCCGATATTATCGTTGAAGCCTTCGACCTGGCCGACCAGAAGCTGATGCTGGCCGAGGCGGTCCAGAAACAGATGCCGGACAAGCCCCTGGTGATCGGCAACGGCATGGCCGGCTGGGGCGACAACAATCTTTTAAGGACCCGGAAAGTGGGAAATATCCACATCTGCGGCGACGAGGTCAGCGAGGCCGGGCCGGGCATGGGCCTGATGGCTCCCCGGGTGGGCCTGGCCGCCTGCATGGAGGCCAACCAGGCGCTGGAGATCCTGCTGGGGCCGGATCCCAGGATCCAGAGCTTCGTCGAACAGGAAAAACAAAATCTTTTGAATATAAAACAACCCAAAGGGGAAAGATGCTGAAGGTCAACGGGCAGGACCATCCCTGGCATCCGGGGCTGACCGTGGCCCTGCTGTTAAAGGAAAAGAATTACATATTTCACGCCATCATCGTCAGGGTCAACGACAAATACGTTCCCGGCGAGGATTACGATAAAACAGCCGTCAACCAGGGCGACGACGTCCAGGCCATCCATCTGATAACCGGCGGCTGATTCTGCCATGCGTTCTTTCATGATCTTCATATTCATCTCCCTGGCCATCCTGATCTACGCCCTGGTCAATTTCTATATCTTTTCCAAGGGGTGGCAGTCACTGGACGGCGTCCGCCGGGAATGGCGGCTGGCCTATGGGGTGGTCTTCATCGCCCTTGCCCTGTCGTTCATAGCCGGACGATTCTTGGAGAGGGCAGGCAGCAGCGTTTTTACCGATATTTTGGTATGGACGGGCTCGTTATGGCTGGCGGTGATGCTGTACGGCTTTCTGGCCTCGGTGCTGTCCGATATCCTGCTCTTGGCGGCAAATCTGTTTAAGGTTAAGACACTCCAGTTTCTGCTGACCGGTATCGCCGGAAAATTGTGGACATTCATTGCTGTTGCCGGGCTGATACTGATCATCACCCTGGCCGGGTTCTTAAACGCCTGCAATGTCCGGGTCAAGAAGCTGGAACTGAATATCCCGAAAAATGCCGGGCAGCTCAAAGAATTGAACATTACCATGGCCTCGGACATCCATCTGGGCACCATCATCGGCAACGGGCGGCTGGGAAGGCTGGTGGACAAGATCAACGCCACCGAGCCGGACCTGGTGATCCTGGCCGGGGACATCGTGGACGAGGACATCGGGCCGGTGATCCGCGGGGACATGGGCCAGAGGCTCAAGGAAATACAGGCCCGCTACGGTGTGATCGGCATCACCGGAAACCACGAATATATCGGCGGGGTCAAGAAGGCGGGGGAATACCTGGAGGCCCACGGCATAAAAATGCTGATGGATGACAAGGTGCTGATCGCCGATGCTCTATGGATAGTGGGACGCAAGGACCGCAGCGGGGCCAGGTTCGACGGAAGCCCCAGAAAGCCGTTGAAAGATATCCTCTCCGGCCTCGATCAAAATTTGCCGGTGATCCTGCTGGACCACCAGCCCTTCGCTCTGGAAGATGCCGTGTCCAACGGCATCGACCTTCAGCTGTCGGGCCACACCCATCACGGACAGCTGTGGCCGCTGAACCTCATCACCAACCGGGTCTATGAAAAAAGCTGGGGATATCTGAGAAAAGGAAGCACCCATTATTATATCTCCAGCGGGGCCGGCACCTGGGGGCCGCCGGTGCGGATCGGGAACAGCCCGGAGATCGTCAGCCTCAAGATCAGTTTCAATAAATAAATACCTTCAGGAATTTTCAGACAGATGCTATCAGACCAATTCGGCAGAAAAGTGAACTATCTCCGGGTGTCGGTCACCGACCGCTGCAACCTGCGTTGCCGCTACTGCATCCCCCAGGATGGCGTATCGTTGAAAAAGCACGATGATATGCTGAGCTTCGAGGAGATCGAGACCATCGTCCGGGCCGGGGTGGAGCTGGGCATCAACAAGGTGCGCCTGACCGGCGGCGAACCCCTGTTGCGAAAGGGCTTTCCGGAGCTGGTGAAAAAACTGGCGGCCATCGAGGGCCTCAAGGACCTGGCCCTGACCAGCAACGGCATTTTGCTGGGGCCCCTGGCCCGGGAACTGAAGCAGGCCGGCATCAAGCGGGTCAACGTCAGCCTGGACACCCTTAAGCCCGAAAGGTTCAAACAGATGACCGGCAGCGACCAGTGGCAGCAGGCCAAGGAGGGGTTCGAGAAGGCCCTGACGGCGGGCTTTGAACAGGTGAAGCTCAATGTGGTGGCGATAGCCGGCTATAATGACGACGAGGTGGAGGACTTCGTCAAATACGCCATGGACAAGCCGATACAGCTTCGGTTCATCGAATTCATGCCGGTGGGCAATAAATTTTGGGAGAAGGGCAAACAGCTGAATTCAAAGCAGCTGATAGAGCGGATATCAAAAATCACCGCCATCGTTTCGCTGCCTCCTTTGAAAAATTCGGTCGCCGAGGAATATCAGATAGTGGGCAGCCCGGCCACCCTGGGTTTTATTTCCCCCCTGTCGCATTCCTTCTGCCGCGGCTGCAACCGTCTGCGCCTGACGGCCGACGGCTTCCTGAAGCCTTGCCTGGCCTCCAAGTACGAGGTCAACATCAAGGTCCCGGTTCGGGCCGGGCACGCCGGCAACGAACTGCGCCGGGTTTTTTATGAGGCCATGCGGCTGAAACCCAAGGCCCATAAGATGGACCAGGGATTCTCGGACAATACCCGGCATATGGCCGAGGTGGGAGGATGATGAAAAATGAAAAATGAAGAATCAAAAATCAAAGGTATTGTCAAATTGACTCATGTTGGCTCCAATGGCCGGGCCCGGATGGTGGACGTCACCGAAAAAGAAAGGACCCGACGGATGGCCGCGGCCTCCGGCCGGGTGAAGATGAAGCCGGCCACCCTCGATCTGATCATAAAAAATCGCATCGCCAAGGGCGATGTGCTGGGCGTGGCCAGGATCGCCGGGATCCAGGCTGCCAAGCGGGCCCATGAGCTGATCCCGCTGTGCCACCCGCTGGGGCTGACCCAGGTGGATGTCGAGTGCCGGGTGAATAAAATAAAATCATTGGTTGAAGTAACCAGCACTGTGTGCTGTGCCGACCGCACCGGGGTGGAGATGGAGGCCCTGACCGCGGCGGCGGTGGCCTGCCTGACCATCTACGACATGGCCAAGGCGGCGGACAAGGGGATGGTGATCTCGGATGTCAAACTGCTGGTGAAGCGGGGCGGGAAGAGCGGGGATTGGAAGAGATGAAAATCCCCTCTATTAAGAGGGGATTTAGGGGTGTATCCATGAGAATATATTACAATGCCAACCTTAAAGAGAAAGCCCGTCAGCTGCGAAATAACAGCACAAAAGCGGAAATCAGGCTATGGATGCATCTCCGAGACAAAAAAATAATGGGCTATGATTTTCACCGACAGAAACCGATTGGTAATTATATTGCAGATTTTTTCTGTCCCAAACTGAATTTGGCAATTGAAGTCGACGGATATACCCATAGATTTGAGGAGGTTGTAAAAAAGGATCATAAAAAGCAAGACTATATTGAAGATTTAGGCATAACCGTTTTGCGCTTTAAGGATGGAGAGATTTTTCACGATATCGATTCGGTGTTGAATGTGATCAAGCAGTACATAGTTGGACACACCTCTTGTTCCCCTCTTTTTAGAGGGGAGGGACACACCCCTGACCCCTCTTGTTAGAGGGGAAATAACACACCCCTGACCCCTCTTAATTAGAGGGGAATTTAAGGAATATGGGCAAAATATTATCCATAAATATCAGCACTCGCAAGGGGGAGAAGAAGACCAGGGTTCAAACCGCCGTCCTTAAAGAGAACCACGGGATAGTGGGCGATGCCCATGCCGGGGACTGGCACCGCCAGGTGAGCCTGTTGGCGGCGGATAGCGTGGACAAGATGCGGGGCAGGGGGGTGGAACTGCACCCCGGGGATTTTGCCGAGAACCTGACCATTGAGGGCATTGATCTGAAATGTTTGAAGATCGGGCAGAGGCTGAAGATCGGGTCGGAGATAATCTTGGAGATAACCCAGATCGGCAAGGAGTGCCATGACGGCTGCGCCATAAAACAGCAGGTGGGCGACTGCGTGATGCCACGGGAGGGCGTGTTTGCCAGGGTGATAAAAGGGGGAGAGATAAAAACCGGCGATCAAATCAATTTTGAAATTTAAAATGCAAAATTTAAAATTTAAAATTTCTGTTCTTACCATCAGCGATAAAGGCGCGGCCGGACAGCGGGAGGATCTCTCCGGCCCGGCCATCAAAGAAATGCTGGCATCGCTGGACGCCGAGATCGCGGCCGCCGAGATCATCCCCGATGAGCGGATACTGATCGCCGAAAGGCTGATACACCACGCCGACAAGGCCTGCTGCGACCTGATCCTGACCACCGGGGGCACCGGCTTTTCCCCGCGGGACGTCACTCCCGAGGCCACCCTGGAGGTGATAGACCGCCCGGTGCCGGGCATCCCCGAGGCCATGCGGGCGGCCTCTTTGGGCAAGACCCCGATGGCCATGATCTCCCGGGCGGCGGCCGGCATCCGGGGCCGGACCCTTATCATCAACCTGCCCGGCAGCGTCAGGGCGGTGAAAGAGAACCTGGAGGTGATCCTGCCGGTGCTGCCCCATGCCATCGAGATACTGCGGGGAACGGGCGGCGAGTGCGGCAATAATTCAAACGACAAGAAGAGATAGACATCAAACTGACCGCTGAAATACGGAAGTCCTGAAATATATAAATGTTTTCGATCCGGTGGTTGCGGCTTAACTCCATTTTGGTAAATTCAGTGTCTCTGTGGTAAAACATATTAAACGGCAAGAAATAAAAATTGGAATATAATTGCGAGGTGATCCCATGGCCATGGACAAGACCACTTCCCAGCATAACCGCTGTTCCTTCTGCGGACGGGCCGCCAGCGAGGTGGCGCACCTGATAGACGGCCGGGAGGCCGCCATCTGCGGTGATTGCGCCATAATCTGCAGCGACATCCTGAGCAAGGAGAAGAAGATCAACGGTTTTCTCACCAAGGAGGAACTGCCCATTCCGGTGGAGATCAAGGCGGTGCTGGACGAGTACGTCATCGGGCAGGACCGGGCCAAAAAGGCCCTGGCGGTGGCGGTCTACAATCACTACAAGAGGATACTCTGCGCCGGCACCAATCCCGAGGTGGAGCTGGACAAGAGCAACATCCTGGTGATCGGGCCCACCGGCACCGGAAAGACCATGCTGGCCCAGACCATGGCCCGCCTGCTGAAGGTGCCGTTCGCCATCGCCGACGCCACCACCCTGACCGAGGCCGGATACGTGGGCGAGGACGTGGAGAACATCCTGGTGCGGCTGCTGCAGTCGGCCAACTACGACCTGAAGAAGACCGAGATCGGCATCGTCTACATCGACGAGATAGACAAGATCACCCGCAAGTCCGAGGGGCCCTCCATCACCCGCGACGTCTCCGGCGAGGGGGTCCAGCAGGCCCTGCTCAAGATCCTGGAGGGCACCCTGGCCCACGTGCCGCCCCAGGGCGGCCGGAAGCATCCCGAACAGCCCTTGGTGCCGGTGAACACCAAGAACATCCTGTTCGTCTGCGGCGGGACCTTCGACGGGCTGGAGAAGATCATCAGCTCCCGGATAGGGACCAAGAGCCTGGGCTTCGGGGCCGAGCTGCGGGAGAAGGGCAAGGTGCCCATCGGAGAGGTGCTGGCCAAGGTCCAGCCGGACGACCTGCTGAAGTTCGGGCTGATCCCGGAGCTGATCGGGCGCCTGCCGGTGATCTGCACCCTGAACGACCTGGACAAGGACGCCATGATCGATATCCTGACCAAGCCCAAGAATGCCTTGGTCAAGCAGTACCAGACCTACTTCAGCCTGGAGGGGGTGGAGCTGGAGTTCCTGCCCGAGGCCCTGGAGGCGGTGTCCGAGGAGGCCCTGAAGCGCAACACCGGGGCCCGGGGCCTGCGGGCGGTTCTGGAGGGGACCATGCTGGACATCATGTACCAGCTGCCATCCAACAAGAACATCGCCAAGTGCATCATCGGGCGGGAGGTGGTGGTGGGCAAGCAGCCGCCGCGGTACATCATGAAGGACGAGCAGGAGGCGGCCGCCTGATTCGGGACTTTAATTGTCATTCCGGGCTTGACCCGGAATCCGGTATTTTGTCTTTCCGGATCCCTGCCGGAGTCCGCACTGAATGCAATGAAGCGCAGGAATGACTGCCCTTGGTACCACAATTGAATCATGTTGATCCTGTCCAATTTGCTTGCGGATCTGAAGCGCTTTTGAAACATCAGACAAAGGAATATATAATGAAGAAGAACACCGTGGTCATCGGGGCCCAGTGGGGGGACGAGGGCAAGGGCAAGATCGTCGACCTGCTGGCCCGGCAGGCCGATGCGGTGGCACGTTTCCAGGGCGGGGCCAACGCCGGGCATACCGTCAAGGCCAATGGCCGGGAATTCGTGCTGCATCTGCTGCCGTCGGGCATCGTCCATCCCCAAAAGCCGTGCTTCATCGGCAACGGCGTGGTGCTGGACCCCCAGAGCCTGATGGAGGAGATCGCCCAGGTGAGGTCCCAGGGCATCAGGGTCGAGGGCCGGCTGAAGATCAGCCCGCTGTGCAACCTGACCATGCCCTATCACAAGATGCTGGACCGGGCCCGGGAATCGCAGGGCGCCGGCGCCATCGGAACCACCGGCCGCGGCATCGGCCCCAGCTACATCGACAAGGTTGGCCGTCTGGGCATCAGGCTGGGGGACCTTCTTCAGTTCGATGTTTTCGCCCAGAAACTCAAAGAGAACCTCAGGGAAAAGAATTTCCTGCTAAAAAATTATTACCGGGCTTCGCCGGCATCCCATGACGCCATCATCAAGGAATACCGCAAATATCCGGCCCTGCTCAAGCCCTATACGGCCGACGTCTCCCTGCTGCTGAACCAATTGATCGCGGCAGGCAAAAAGGTGCTGTTCGAAGGGGCCCAGGGCACTTTTCTGGACATCGATTTCGGCACCTATCCCTTCGTCACCTCGTCCTCCACCATATCGGGAGGGACCTGCACCGGGCTGGGCATCGGACCGGCAGCGGTAGGCAGCGTCCTTCTGGTGGCCAAGGCCTACACCACCAGGGTGGGGAACGGACCCTTCCCGGCCGAGTTCGATCCAAAGATGGCCGATTTCATCCGGCGAAAGGCCGGCGATGAGTTCGGCCGGACCACCGGCCGCCCCCGACGCTGCGGCTGGTTCGATGCGGTGATGATCAAGCGGGCAGTGCAGGTCAACGGGGCGGACCAGCTGGCGGTGACCAAATTGGACGTGCTGGACGGGATCAAGCAGATCAAGATAGCGGTCTCCTACGGGATCAAGGGCGGGGGCTATCCCTGGACCACCGAGGAGCTGGCCCGCTGCCGGGTGAGATACCTCACCCTGCCGGGCTGGGACCAGCCCACCGGCGGGGTCCGCAGCTACGCCAAACTGCCGGCCAACGCCAAAAGATACCTGCAGACCATCGAAAAGCTCACCGGGGCCAAGATCTCCATCGTCTCGGTGGGCCCGGATCGCGAGGCCACCATCTTCCGGGCCTAGGTTGGTCACTTTATTTGCTTGACCTGATGGGTCTTTTATTGTAAAATTAACAAATTCCTTCAAAAGCGTGATATTTTGAAAGAGAGCCAGTAGCTCAGCCGGCAGAGCACCGCCCTTTTAAGGCGGGAGTCATGGGTTCGATTCCCATCTGGCTCACCACTTCGGTCATCAATAATCTATATATGGAGGTGTAAAATGGCGCCTCAGGATGTTTTGAAAAAGGTAGTCCTGTTCAAATACCTCTCGCCCGCCGAGCTGGAATCCCTGGAGAGCAAGCTGGAGAAGCGCAAGGTTGCCAAGGACACGGCGATATTCCAGGAGGGAAGCGCCGGCAACGAGATGTACCTGATCACCAGCGGAGAGGTGGAGATCAGCATCAAGCGAAACGAATCCAAGCTGGTGCTGGCCGAACTGGGGGAGAGCTCCTTCTTCGGGGAGATGGCCCTGATCACCGACAAACCCCGCACCGCCACCGCCACCGCCGCCATCGACAGCGAGATCTATGCCCTGTCCAAGGAGGAGTTCCAGAGGCTGCTGATGAAGGAGCCCCAGCTCTCCGCCCGGATGCTGCTGGCCATCTCCGAGATCCTGTGCGACCGGATCCAGTCCACCAACGAGAACCTGGAGACCTATTTCCTGATCAACCGGGCGATCGTTGACAACGAGCAGTTCCGCCGGCTGTACATCCACAGCCACGTAAAATAGTCCAGTCACAAAATGATGTCCCCATCGACTAGCGGTTAGGTCACCACTCTTTCAAGGTGGCGGCACGGGTTCGAATCCCGTTGGGGACGCCATTTTTTGTGCCGTGCCACCACCTTGAACTGAGGAATGCGGCACCCCGATGGAATCGGGGTTGGGGACGCCATTTTTTGTGCCGTGCCACCACCTTGGATCCAGCGGTTTGGTGTTTCCCCTTGATCGGTGCCCGGTGTGATCTCGAACCAAGCCGTTGGGCGCCAAGGATAAAAAAAAATAAAAAGCACTTGACAACCGGCCTGGTAAATTGCTATTATTAGCCCTGAATTAAGACCTGATGAAATATATTTTAAATATATTCAAGCTTTAAGGAGGTGAGGGACCGGTATTCCTAATTCTGTAGGGTTATCTTAATTCACTGAACAATAGTGTTTCCCTAAACAAACGGCACCATATATTGTTGTGCCGGGTGTATCAAATGAAGCTAATCTAAATTAACCAACACAATTTAGGAGGTCAAACAAAATGAAGCGAATTGTATCGGTATTCGCGGTTCTGATGATGGTAGCCGGTCTGGCTATGGCAACCCCCTCGATGTACGGAAGCACCGGTCTGGTAAGGACCATAGCTCCCGACAACTGCGGCCCGATGAGCTTCGGGATCGGTTTTCGCGGGTTCCTCTCCATGGGCGATTATGACACCAACTTTTCCTGGATGAACATCGATATGGTTCCCATGGGCAACCTTGCCTTCAACGACATGCTGGAGCTGTCGATCGCCCCGACCTACACTTTCAATCAGTGGTCCATGACCACCCCGGACACCTCCGCCTGGAGAAGCGGCTCCAAGGACACCCGGATCGGCCTGAAGGCCACCTTCCTGCGGGGAGAGGGCTTCAACATGGGCGCCTATCTGGGATACGACTACCGCTGGAACAAGAAGTTCAGCGGATATTATGCCTGGGTCGATGAGGCTTGGGAGAAGGATTCCAATTACACACCGACCGGCGCGATCCATTTCACCCTGATCCCCGGTTACAACGCCGGCAACTTCAAGGCCCACCTCAACCTGGGCATGGCCATGAACCTGGACAAGTATGATTTCGGTGATGGCGTCAACAGGATCTATCCGAACATCGGGATCCCGTTCGGTCTGGGCCTGTCCTACAACGCCGGGATGGTGACCCCGTTCCTGGAAGTCACCGGCAAGGCCGGCATCGACACCAGCAAATACCTGCAGGTTACCGACACCGGGTTTGACAGCATCAGCCGCGGCATCATGAACAATCCCTTCTGGGTCACCGGCGGACTGCGCTTCGACTTCGGTTCCGTCAAGATGGATCTGGGCGGCGAAATGAACATGCAGACCGACGACTCCACCATCCTGAATCCGACCATGACCCGCCAGTTGGACTGGCAGGTGTTCATGGGCCTGGCCTACACCAAGTGCAACCTTGGTCCCAAGGTCCCGGCCACCGCTATCATCTCCGGCAAGGTCACCGACAAGGCCGGCAAGGGCCTGGCCGCCATGGTCATGGCCGGCGGCATCACCGCCAACACCGACCCGGCCACCGGCGCCTACACCCTCAGCGGAGTGCTGATCGACAAAGCCCCGGTGGAGATCAAGGCCGACGCCAAGGGCTACATCGCCAAGCAGGCCTCCATCATGCTAAGCAAGAAGAACAAGAAGGTTCCTGCCATGCAGGACTTCACCCTGGAGCTCAAGCCCATTCCGCCCAGCGAGATCACCGGCACCATCATCGACTACAAGAGCAGCAACCCGGTTCCCGCCGTGCTGACCTTCAAGAGCCAGAAGACCACCGTCACCGCCACCGCCGACGCCAACGGCAACTACAAGGCCATTCTTGAGCCCGGCACCTACGCAGTCAGCGCCGTGGCCGAGGGCTACAACAATGCCAACTTCAACGTAGTGGCCAAGGACGGCAAACCGGTGGCCCAGAACACCGGAATGGTGAAGAAGAAAGAGAAATTCACCTTCAGCAACATCAATTTTGCCTCGGGCAAAGCAGACATCACCCCGGCCATCGAGACCGCCCTCCAGCCCCTGCTGAAGGTGCTGTTGGACAACCCGGACATGAAGGTCGAGATCGGCGGACACACCGACGCCCTGGGATCCGGCATCGTCAACCGCAAGCTGTCCCAGGCCAGGGCCGATGCCGTGGTGGCCTGGCTGGTCACCCAGAATGTCAAGTGCCAGATGACCGCCAAGGGTTACGGCGAGGACATGCCTATTGCCAGCAACAAGACCAAGGCTGGTCGGGCCGAGAACCGCCGCATAGAGATCAACGTGGTCGAATAACCGGCATACCCGACCCAAAAAAAGACCCGCAGTAATGCGGGTCTTTTTTTTGCCTAAGGGAAAGGGGCGATTCTTGGATCGCCCCTACAGATAAAATGAATTATTTTAGCCGGTTATTTTTTCTCGATCTTTTGCCAAGGTTTCTTTTCTTGGACTGCTGCCAGAGGGCCTCCATCTCGTCCAGCGATACATCCTTGAAGGACTTCCTGGATTTTTTCAGGGACCTTTCGATGTGCTGGAAACGGGAGGTGAACTTGTCTATGGTCCCCCGCAAAGCCCCTTCGGGATCCACATTGAGAAAGCGGGAGAGATTCACCAGGGTGAAAAGAATATCCCCCAATTCATCGGTGATCTCCTTCTTACGCCCCCCGGCATAGGCCCGGGAGAATTCCTCCAGCTCCTCCTCCAGCTTGGCGAAGGCCCCGTCAATATGCTCCCAGTCGAAGCCCAGCCGGGCGGCCTTGTCCTGTATCCTATGGGCCTTGAGCAGGGCCGGCAGATGCTTGGGCACCCCGTCCAGGGCCGAGGGGCGGTCCTGCTTCTTTTCCCGGTACTTTATCTCCTCCCAGTTGAGCAGGACCTCGGCGGCGTCCTTAACCTTGGTCTTGGCGAATATATGGGGATGGCGGCGGGTCATCTTCTCCATCTGCCCGGCGATCACCTCTTGGATGCCGAACAACCCGGCCTCCCGGGCTATCTGGGCATGGAAGATCACCTGACCCAGCAGATCGCCCAGTTCCTCCCGCATCTTTTTGGGATCCTCCTCCTCGATGGCCTCCACCACCTCATAGGCCTCCTCGATGATGTAAGGCTTCAGGGTGCGGTGGTCCTGGGCCCGGTCCCAGGGACAGCCGCCCGGCGCCCGCAGGCGGGCGAACAGGGAGATCAGGTCATCGAAGTTCTTTTTAGTGTGTGGTTTACTGTTGATCGGTTTACGGTTAGTGTTGGTTTTATTTTTGATTTGCATTTGATACCTTTACCTGTTAACTATTATCCTGGGCAGCAGGGGGTTGATCCTGGTGACCACTTCGTAATTGATGGTGCCGATCCACTGGGCCAGCTGTTCGGCTGATATATGCTCCTGGCCCTGCCTTCCCAGCAGCACCACTTCATCCTCCAGCTTGACCCCCGGGATGTCGGTGATGTCGGCCAGGCAGAGGTTCATGCACACCCGCCCCCTGATGGGGGCCCGTTTTCCCTTGATCAGCACATGGGCGGTGTTGGAGAGCCTGCTGTCGTACCCGTCGTAATAACCGACCGGCAGGACCGCCAGCCCGGTCTTTCGGGTGGTGCGGTAGGTGCAGCCGTAGCTGATGAACGAGCCGGAGGGGACGGTCTTGATCTGGGCCACCCGGGTCTTCCAGGACAGCACCGGCGCAAGGCCAAACCGGGGATCGAGGTCCCGGACGGCCAGCATGGTCTCCCGGGAGGGCCACAGCCCGTAGAGGCCGATGCCGATCCGGGCCAGATTCTTATGGGTGTCGGGGAATATCAGAGCGGCTGCGGTGCAGGCCACATGATTCACCGGAGCGGCGTGTCCCAGCTTTTCCAGCCGGGCGATCATCCTCTGGTAATTCTCCTTTTGGAAATCGGGATAGCTCCGGTCGGTGGTGTCCTCTATGTTGGCGAAGTGGGTGGAATAGCCCTCCAATAAAAGGTGAGGGTATTTTTTTATCAACCTGGCCAACTTTACGGCCTCATCCAAGCCGACTCCCTGGCGGTGGGTGCCGGTCTCCAGCTTTATGTGGAGGGGGATCTTTTTCTTGCTTTTTATTTTTGCCAGAGCCAGGACGGTCTCCTTGTTATATACCGTCAGACGGACATCGTTCCTGGCCGCTTCGGTCAGGCGGCTTGAGGGCACATAGCCCAGCAGCAACAACGGTTTTATGATACCCCGTTCTCTCAAGGCCACCGCCTCATCCAAAGAATTCAGCCCCAGCCAGTCCACCAGCTTCGATCCGGCCAGTATTGACGCCACTTCCGGCAGGCCATGCCCGTAGGCGTTGGATTTTATCACCGGCATGAATTTGGCCTGCGGTCCCAGCAGCTTTCGGAAAGCCCGGATATTTCCCAGCAATGCCGGCCAGTCGATCTCCACCCAATTGATATTTTTATTCATATAACCTTATCCTGTCGGCAAGTTTATGTTATTCTACTACTAATCGCACACGGGTTGCAAGTTTTTTTAAAAAAAATATTGCTTTTTGGGTAAAAATATGGTAAAAGTATAAGATAGCATAGAGGTAAAGCATTATGGCTGATGAAATTAAACAACCGCTGCCGCCGGCCAGCATAGAATCCCTTTTCTACATGCTGGCCACATCGGCGATGGTAAATTTGGGGCAGGTGCCAGACCCCACAAACCAGAAGACCACAGTCAACCTGGAGCTGGCCAAACACAATATCGACACCCTGGGGGCACTGCAGAAAAAGACCGCCGGAAACCTTACATCGGATGAATCCAGGCTGCTGGACGAGCTGCTGTACGATCTGCGCATGAAGTTCGTCCGGGCGACCTCCCAGAACGAGAAAAAATAAACTTATTTGGAAAAGGAGCGGAGCATGTTTAAGAACAGGTCAATGTTGGCGTTGCTGGTTATAGCCGGGTTTCTTTTCAGCGCCGGGATCATTTCCGCCCAGCAGGGCAACCTGGTCCATAAAGTGGTGGAGGGGGAAACCCTGTGGGAGCTGGCCGGGAGGTATTTTCAGAATTCCTTCTCCTGGCCCCTGATCTGGGAGGCCAACAAGGAGATCGTCGCCGATCCCCACTGGATCTATCCCGGCCAGGACCTGGTGATCCCTCCCCAGACCCTTTCGGGCCAGGTGACCGCGCCCGACACTGCAGCCGCCCAACCAGAGATGCCGGCCGAGGCAGCGCCACAGGAGGAGGCTCCGGCCGAGGAGATGGCCTATGAGCCGGAGCCGGCCAAGGAGGCCCCGGCGGTCGCGGTAAGAAAAACCCAGGCCATGGGCTATGTTAAAAGACCGACCCCGGTGGTGTCGGAGCTGATGGCTTTCGAGGCCGGCTTCATCAGCGATGAGATGGACAAGCCCACCGGCCATATCATCGGCAGCGACCGCAAGGATATCGAAGCCATGATGGTCAACGATCCGGTGTATATCAACCTGGGATCGCGCGACGGAGCCAAGCCGGGCGACAAGCACGCCCTGTACCGGGTGGGGCAGAAGGTGAAGCACCCCCAGAACGGAAAGAGCCTGGGCAGGGTCATCAATATAGTGGGCGTTCTGGAGGTGACGGATGTCGAGGAGAAAACCTCCCGGGCCAAACTGGTAAAGACCTATGACGGCATTTCCCGCAAGGAGGCCTTCCGGCCTTATGTCCAGATAATAGTTCCCAAGGATGTGTCCCCGTTGCCGGTGCAAAAATCCAACCAGGGATGCATCGTGGCTTTCAAGCAGACCAACGCCACCGCCACCGAGTACAAGGTGGTATATATCGACCAGGGGCTGGCCAACGGGATCATGCCGGGCGACGTTTTCGAGATATACCGCTCCGGAACCAAGGCCAGCGATCCCGACCGGGGCGGTAAAAACATCCTTCCCGAACTTATAATCGGACAGCTGCAGGTGTTATCGGCCCGGAACAACACCTCGGCCGCGGTGATCACCAATTCCAAGGTGGAGGATATTGTGGCGGGGGAGAAGATCCGGCTCATCAAACAGGTCCCCACCAGGTGACCATTGTTGAACTGACATAGGATAGTTCAAGAAAATGGGACAGAAAAAAATGATCGGAGAAATAATGGTTTCCCTGGGCCATGTCTCGCTGGAGCAGATCAACCAGGCCAGACGGAGCCAGATGGATAATTCCGCCAAGCGATTGGGGGAGTGTCTGGTCGATCTGGGGTATATCACCAACGATGATGTCAACCGGGCTCTGGATATTCAGAGGATGGAATGATTTGCCCAGACGGGCGGGAAGGCAGCAAAATGGGAGCATCCAATAAAAACCCCGATCTGCTCAAGAAAGTATACCTGTTCAACGATCTGACCCAGCCGGAGCTGGAGAAGATCCTGACCCTGGCCTATGAGAAAACCTACGAAAAGGAGACCGCCGTCTTCCAGGAGGGCGAGATAGGAGACGCCCTCTACATCGTCGACCAGGGGCAGGTCCGGATATCCACCATGGTCCCGGGGGTTGGGGAAGAGGCGCTGAAGATCCTGCGGCCGGGGGATTATTTCGGAGAGATGGCCCTGATCGACGATTTTCCCCGCTCGGCGGCGGCCATCGCCCACGAGGGCGAGGTAAGGCTGCTGGCCATCTACAAGCGGGATTTCAAAAAACTGATGGCCGAGGAAAAGGAGATGGCCTACAAGCTGATGGCGGTATTCATAAAAACCCTCTCCACCCGCCTGCGGGACACCAACGACAAGCTGAAAAATATCTTCGCCATAGCCAAGTCTTTTTAACCGATTTTGACGGAACGAGGTTGGAACATCCAACCTCGTTCCGTCTGTTTTCGGAAGAACGTTCAATTTCATTGATCGGGGGAAAATGATGTCAAAAATCACCAGCCTGGCGGCCATCTGGTTGGCGTTATCGGTCGCTTCCTGCTGTCACCAGAAAACTGTTGTTCCGGCGGGAACATCTCTCAAGGTTGAAATTGAAGTGATTGCCAAAGATCCCGCAAAATTTTCGGATCGGCTGCTGGAAACCGAAGGGGTCCTGAAAAATGCCGGCGGCAATTATTTCACCGACCTGAGGCTGGTCCTGACCGGAAATAAAGGGGGGGAGATCGCGGTGGCCGCCTGGGCCCCCCTGGAGGTGCCTCCGCCCCGGCCGGGTCCCAACCGGGCCCGCCGGCCCAAAGTGATGTCCGATTTTCTGGACAGGAGGATGCGGCTGACCGGGCGGCTGGAGGACCAGAGCGGAAAATTGATCCTCCGGGTGGAGAAGGCCGAGGAGATCATCGGCCGGGAGGGGACCGATGAGAACTGAGATCTTATACGGCCTGATCCTGGGGGCCCTGCTGGCAGTCACGGCCGGGGCCATGCCCCCCCGTCCCGGGGTGAGCGAGCCGGCCTCGCTGGCGGCCCTGCGGCTCAAGGGGCTGGATAGTCCGCGGGACGGCCTGATCCAGCAGCTGTGGACCAAGGATGCCGCGGCCAAGATCAGCGGCAGTCGCAGTTATCCGGTGGTGATGGGATATTTCCCTGGGCTGGTCAATATTCACAGCTCCGGCGATTTCCAGTCGATGCTATTCAGTTCGGCAGCCGGAGTGAAATCGGTCAACAATTATTACCGTGACATGTCCTACGGAGTCGTGAGCTGTTCCGGCAGCGTGGCCGATTGGGCAAGCAGTAGCAATTTCGTCAGCTATTACGGCAACGGGACCAATGGGCTGACCGATGGGACCACCAGGAATACCTATGAATTCATCCTGCGGACCCTGGACAGGGCCGATTCCGTTTTCGATTTTTCCTCGCCGGATTACGACCTGAATCACGACGGTTATGTGGATGTGCTATGGGTGGTTCATGCAGGAAAAGGGGGCGAGGAGGGGGGCAGCGATCCTATCTGGTCGCACAGTTTTCAGCTAACGGGCTGGACTGGTGGAACCTATTATGTTACCAACGATATCAGCACCTATACCGGCAATCCGGTCAGGCTCGACAAATATATCATCATGCCGGAGCGGACCAATTATGCCGACGGAAACGGATCAACTACCGAGATGATCGGCGCTGGTGTATTTGCTCACGAATTCGGTCATGCCCTGGGATTGCCGGACCTTTATGATACCGGCGGCTTCAGCATCTCCGGCAGCGGACTGGGGCTTTTTTCCCTGATGGCGGCCGGCTCCTGGGGCGGCGATTACAATAGCGGGGCCACTCCGGTCAGCCTTGATGTTTGGTGCAAGAGATTTTTGGGCTGGCTGGCTCCGGTGATGATCAAAACCAACGGCACAGTTACCGTCAACAACACTTTGGCCACGGCCAGCAACAGCTCCTACCATCTGGCCCAAATGGGCAGCGAGGGGACCATGCAGTTCTGGCTAGTGGAGAATCGCTGGAAGACTGCCGCCGGGCCGTTCAGCGGAGTGGCCTGGGACGCCAATCTGCTATCCCAGGGCCTGGCGATCTATCATATCGACAGTTTATATACCAGTGGCACATATTTTTCTAGCAATCAGGTTAATAGAAACTCCACCAATGGCACCTCACAGAACCGCCCCTACGGGGTGGCCCTGGAGGAGACCGATATCGGAGCCCTGGGCTACAGCTCCGAACTGTGGATCGGGGCCAATTACGGCGAGGCGGTGGACCTCTGGAGTTCGGCCACCCAGGCCGATTTCGACAGCCTGGGAACCGGCTATCCGGTATCGTATCTGAACAACAACAGCACCCGTTCGGGGATCGCCGTGATGGGCATCTCTGCCGCCTCGGCCGCCATGGGCTGCAACATGTACGTCATCCCAGGTGGCGGGTCCGATTTCAACATCGGGATAATGCAGAATCCGGCCTTCACCCAGTACCTGAATCTGGCGGCGGTCTCCGGCAATCTCATGCCATCAACTCCGGCCCTGGATACCGCCTTGATGACGGTCTCGGCCCAGGTGGAGACCCTAGGCTTTGCCAAGATATCCGATTGGACATATAAATGCGAATACCAGCTCAAAACAGAAGGCCAGCACCATCTGCATCTGGCCGCAGTGGATTCCGGAGGAACCTGGCGCAGCGGCGACCGGTTTTTTGAGGTGGTGGCGGCCAAAACTGCGGGCAATACAGTCAGCCCCAGATCCGCCCCCATTACGCTGAACCTCCCGGCCGGGGCCCTGGCCCGGGACCTGTATCTGGCAATATTCGAACCCCAGGCAGGCAGCCCTCCCGGCACTTTGATAATGAACCCGGTTCAGATCGGGCCGGCCGGGATGTTTCTGCTGAAACCGGCGATCCTGGAATTATCCTATGATCACGCCTCCCTTGGCGAAAGGGACGAATTGCGTCTGGGCCTCCATCAATTGAAAGACGGCGCCTGGGAATACCTGCCGGGGCAGATCGATAAAAAAGGCCATAAGGTCATTGGGTCCATAAATAGCCTGGGGATCTATGCTCTGTCCTGGGATGCCGGCAATCCGGCCCTGGCGGAGTTCAAGGATGCGGCAAACCCTGCCGTCTGGCCCAACCCCTTCCGCTCAACGGTCAGGGTCAGATACCAGATCAAGCACCAGGGGACCATCAGTATCTCGATATACAATATCTTGGGGCAGCAAGTAAACCAGGTCTTCCGGGGATACCGGCCGGCCGGGGATCATGATTTCAGTTGGGATGGCCGGGACGGCAACGGACGCCAGGCGGCCCCGGGCATATATTATTACAGGGTGAGTGGCGCTTCCCCCGATCAAACCGGCCGGATGGTATTGGTGAAATAAGGAGATGATGATGAAGAAGATCCTGATATATTCATTGGCGGCGCTGACGGCAGCGATTCTGGGGTGCAGCAAGGAGACCACCGCACCGGAGCCCGAGTTGACAGCCGCCCAGCTGCTATCCCAGGGCTGGACATATTTCAACGCCGGCAGTTTCTCCGCCGCTCTGAGCAGTTTCCAGCAGGCCAAGTCCAAGGACGCCTCTTTGGTTGATGCCTATAACGGCACCGGCTGGTGCCAGGGCATTTTGGGTTATAAGAACGAAGCCCTGACCAGCTTCAACAGCGGCCTGTCCAGGCAGGCGTCCAACAACGAGATGAGGGCCGGGCTGGCCTTCGTATACGCCTCATTTGACAGCTGCCAGGCGGCCGTCCAGAACGACAGCCTGGTGCTGGCCTCGGACAGCTTGTGGAAATTTTCCCACAGGTATTTATTGTCGGCCGATCAGATAATGGATTACCAAGAACTGAACCTGCTGCTGGCCGAATGTTACTATAAACTGGGCAGCTTTGGCGCCTCGCTGGATGCGGTGAAAAAACTGGATCCCCTGTTCACCGTGGCCGATGTCAACACTTCGGAGGGGCAGTCCGAACTGCTGATGAAGATCGAGAGCCTGGGATCAACCATCTGACGGGCTGAACCTATTTCCCAGGGTTTTCAATTGACTACTGCGGCCAATTATTGTATCATAGGTTCTGACGGAGGGCCCCATGGGTATCATAAAGTCCTCGGCCATTCTTCTGGGGGTTGTGTTGCTGACAGTCTCCGGTTGCTCTTCATCGGCCGATGACAGCAATCGAACGGCTTTGCAGAAGGCCCGGGACCTGGGGCGGGTGGGGATAAAAAAATACCAGGGCCAGCGGCTGACCGATTTCGAGAAGCTGCGGGACAACTCCATTCAGGGGCCGCAGGAGGTGGATACCGTCAAATACCGCCTGATAATCGACGGCCTGGTGTCGGCCAAACAGGAATTGAGTTATCACCAGGTGCTGGGGATGGAACGGTATCAAAAACTGATTACCCTGCACTGTGTCGAGGGATGGAGCGCCCAGGGGCTTTTCGAGGGGGTGCTGGTGGAGGATATTTTAAAACTGGCAGTTGTCCGGCCGGGGGCCAACATCCTGATCTTCCATGCCGCCGACGGATACAGCTCTTCCCTGCCGCTGAGGACCGTGCTGGACAAAAAGCTCCTGCTGGCCCACAAGATAAACAACCAAACCCTAACCGCCCGGTCGGGCTTTCCCTTTCAGCTGATAGCCGAGGACAAGCTGGGATACAAGTGGGTTAAGTGGCTGAAACGGATCCAGGTCTCCAGCGATTCCACCTATCGCGGTTTCTGGGAGAGCCGGGGCTACGACAACCAGGCGGATTATTGAAAAGGAAAAGGATATGAAAATCAAAAAAAAATCCATGCCCAAAGCCCTGCAGGCCGCACTGAAGCTGGAGCGAAAGGGGACCGCCTTCTACCTGAAGATGTCGGAGAAGACCGGCAACATCCTGGCCAAGAGGCTGTTCGACCAGCTGGCCATGCAGGAGGTGGAGCACATCGGCCGGATAAACGAGATCTACTCGGCCATCACCCAGGGGCAGGCCTGGCCCGAGCCCAAGGGAAAGAAGATCGGCTACCTGGAGGCCGAGATGAAGAAGGTCTTCGCCCGGATCAATCACAGCAAACCCCGGGAGAAACCGGACAATGTCTCGGGCCTGAAAGTGGCCATGGACATGGAATGGTACAGCTATAAGATGTACCAGAAATTCTTCTCCGCCGCGTTGGACGGCCCGGAGAAGGAATTTTTCAAGCGGCTGCTGGAGGAGGAGACCAAGCACTACGAGGCGCTGTCCAATGTCTATGCCTACCTGACCAGCAGCGGGGACTGGCTGGAGCGTTCCGAGAGCAATACTTGGAACTGGATGAACTCGTAAAATCCTTAAGGGGAAGATATGATGCAACACCTAGTAGTGGAGAAAAAACAGGTCACGGTCACCATGCGATGCCGGGATCAGCAGGTGATCAAAGGGGATCTTTTTTTAAGCCTGATGGCCAAGAACCATGTCGGCCAGGAGACGGTGCTGGACTTCATGAATGAGCCGGAGGAATTCTTCGTGCTCAAGGTGGCCACCGCCCCCTCCATCAACATCATCAACAAGGCCAGGATCATGGAGGTGTCGGTGGCCCTGGAGGTGGAGGCCGCCGACCTGGAGCGGGAGGCCATGGGAATCAAGGAGGAGCCGATGACGGCGGTGTTCAACGATAATTTCAAGCTGAGCGGGAAGGCTTACATCGATCTGCCGCCGGAGAAATCCCGGACCATAGATTTTTTAAACCAGAGCGAGAGATTCTTTTTGCTGGTCACCGATCATACCGCCCATATAGTCAACCGCCGACACATCAGTTATGTAATACCAGGGAGATAAGAATGGCAAAGATAGACGTATTTTTCAAGGCGATGAACGATCACCGGGCCACCGAATTTTACCTGGCCAGCGAATCGGAGCCGCAGTTCAAAACAGCATCCGGCATCCAGGCCGTCTCCAAGCAGAAGTTTTCAAACCAGGAGGTGATGGGATTGCTGTCGGAGATCATGTCCCCGGTCGAGCGGGAAAAGCTGATGGACCAGCCGACGGTGGAATTCACCTACAAGAGCCCGGGGCTGGGCGAATACCGGGGAACGGTAAGCATGCAGGGCCACAGCATAAAGGCGGTGTTCCTGCCGGCCGGTGCCGCCGCCCCGCACCAAGAAGCCCCGGCAGCCGCCCAGGCCGCCGGCGCGCCGGCATCTACTCCGGCGACCCCGGCCGGCGGAACGTACAAACCGGCCGAGATAGACAAATTCCTGCATCTGCTGGTGGAACGCAAGGGCTCGGACCTGCACCTGTCGGCCGGCGAGAAACCCTGCGTCCGCATTGACGGAGAGATCAGAAAACTGCAGGAATACCCGGCATTGTCCCCAGCCGACACCCGGCGGATCCTGTTGGAAATAGCCGGGGCCAGATATCGCCAGCAGTATGAGGAGCACAACGACACCGATTTCGCCTACGAGATCCCAGGGCTGGCCAGGTTCCGGGTGAATTATTTCTCCGACCGCCGGGGGATGGGAGGGGTGCTGCGGGTGATCCCGACCAAGACCGTGACAGTGGATGATCTGAATCTCTCCCATGCCATCCAGAATCTGTGCTACCTCTCCAAGGGTTTGGTGCTGGTGACCGGGCCCACCGGGTCCGGCAAGTCCACCACCCTATGCGCCCTGGTGGACCTGATCAACCGCACCCGGAGCGACCATATAATCACCCTGGAGGACCCCATCGAGTTCGTCCATGAGAACAAGAAGTGCCTGGTCAACCAGCGGGAGATCGGCAGCCACACCGACTCCTTCAAGAACGCCCTGCGGGCGGCCCTGCGGGAGGACCCGGACATCGTGTTGGTGGGCGAGATGCGCGATCTGGAGACCATCTCCATAGCCATCGAGACCGCCGAGACCGGGCATCTGGTGTTCGGCACCCTGCACACCTCCACCGCCGCCAGCACCGTGGACCGGGTGATAGAACAATTCCCGCCCGATCGCCAGGAGCAGATCCGGGTTATGCTGTCCGAATCCCTGAAGGGGGTGGTAGCCCAGACCCTGTGCAAGAAGATCGGGGGTGGCCGGGTGGCCGCCATGGAGGTGCTGCTAGGGATCCCGGCGGTATCCAACCTGATCCGGGAGGGCAAGACCTACCAGCTGCCGTCCATCATCCAGACCAACCGCAAGATGGGGATGGTGATGTTGAACGAGTCCCTTATGGATTTCGTCAAGAAGAAGCAGGTGGAGCCCAAGGACGCCTACATAAAATCCATGGACAAACTGGATCTTTTGAATCAGCTGAAACGCGACGGGTTTGATACTTCGTTCATTGACGAAGTGAAGTAGAAGCCTGGCCGGACGAACACGCTGACCCTCTCCAAATTAATCTGGAGAGGGTTTTTTATTGATAAAATATCCGATTTGATGTATCATTAATTACATTCTGAACATTGATAAGATATGAAAAACCTCGATATAAGCTACATCCAAAAGAACCTAAAGACCAGCGAATTCGGCCGGAAGCTTTTCTATTTCGAACGGCTGGATTCCACCAGCAACCACCTGGCGGAGCTATCAAAGGGTTTCGCCGGGCAGGGCACCGTGGTGATCGCCGAACAGCAGACCGCCGGGCGGGGCCGGCAGGGCAACAGCTGGTACTCGCCGCCGGGGCCGGGGCTGTATCTCTCTCTGCTGCTGAAGCCCAAACTGCCGTCCATCAAGCTTTCCGGCCTGACCCTGGCCCTGGGATGTTCGGCGGCGGAAGCGATAGAAGAGGTCGTCAAAAATCCGATAGCGGTCAAATGGCCCAACGACCTGTATTGCAACAGCCGCAAGGTGGGGGGGATACTGACCGAGATGCAGTCCCACGGCGGACTGATAGATAACGCCGTCGTCGGGATCGGCCTGAACGTCAACAACCAGTCGGTCCCGCCGGAACTGAAGGGTATTGCCTCCTCGCTGCTGCTGGAGGCCGGAATGACCTGCTCCCGCGAGGAGCTGCTGATAGGCTTTTTAACCCGACTGGAGGACGATTACCGGACCTTTGCCAAACAGGGCTTGGCTGCTTTTGCCGACAGGCTGTCCGGAAGGTTCTTCCTCAAGGGCAAACGGGCCTGGGTCCAGGACGGCCTGAGCACCCAGATGAAGGGAGTGGTGATCGGATTCGACAGCGACGGCGGCCTGCTGCTGGCCGATGACCGGGGCCGGACGGTAAAATGCAGTTCCGGGACCGTTATGGAGATGGAGCCATGAACCTGTGCCTGGACATAGGCAACAGCAAGATCCGGGCGGTGGTCTTCGGAACCGGCCGGCCGGCGGCCGATGGGACATTGCATTACGGACCGGATACCAGCGCATCAAAGCTGGGCGCCTTTATCCGCAAACTTGCCGGCCAGCATACCATAGACCGGGCCGGCCTGATCTCGGTATCTCCGGCCCTTACGGCCCGGGTTCGCAAAGCCTTCACCGGACTGCCGGATATCCGGCTTAAGGTGATCACCTGTTCGGACCTTAAAACGATGGATATCCGCTACCGCAATCCAGGGAAGCTGGGGATCGACCGGCTGATCAACGCCTATGCGGCATACCGGCTATACGGAGGGCCGGCCCTGGTGGTGGACATCGGGACCGCCATCACCTGGGACGCGGTCACAGCCAAGGGAGAATATTTGGGCGGGGCCATCGCCCCCGGCCCCGGCATCATGGCCCGGGCCCTGACCGAGCATACTGCGGCCCTGCCGTTGGTCAAGTTGAAACAGAAACCGCGGCCGGCGGGGCGGGATACCGAGGAATGCATTCAGTCAGGCCTTTACTGGGGGACCGTGGGGATGATCAAAGAACTGGTCGGCCGGATATCCCGGGATGCCAAACCCAATCCCCGGGTGATTTTCACCGGCGGGCTGGGTTCCTGTTTTGCTCCGGAGTTCAGGGGATGCCGGGCTGATGAACTGCTGACCCTGAAGGGGATCGACCTGCTTCTGAAGGAAATAAAAAACCAAAAAACTCGGCTGCTTTAGAACATCATCAGATCCGGCCGAGATAAAACAATAAGAAATGGAAGAAAAACATGGCAACAGATATCATCATCAACACCACCACCCACGAAACCAGGATCGCCCTTTTGGAAGAGGGGCGGCTGGTGGAGTTGTGGCTGGAGCGCAGCGCCGAACAGCGGATGGTGGGGGACATCTACAAGGGCCGGGTGGAGAAGGTCCTGCCGGGCCTGCAGGCGGCCTTCGTGGACATCGGCTTCGGCAAGAGCGGGTTCCTGGCCTTTTCCGACACCGCCTTCGATCCCGGCGACCTGGAGCAGGATGACCGGTCCCAGGCCAAACCCGCCCGGCGGATCGAGGACGCCCTGAAAAGCGGCCAGGAGGTGATGGTCCAGGTTTCCAAGGAGCCCATCGGCAGCAAGGGCCCCCGGCTTACCTCCCATGTCTCCTTTGCCGGGCGTTTCTGCGTTCTGGTCCCCAACGAGGAAAGGGTGGGCGTCTCCCGCCGGGTGGAGGACCGGGCCGAGCGACGCCGGCTCAAGGAGGAATTTTTAAAACACCTGCCCCAGGGCTACGGCCTGGTGATCCGCACCGCCGCCGAGGGCGAAGATGAGAAGGGCTTCGGTCGGGACCTGAAGATCCTGCTGAAGACCTGGCAGCAGGTCAAGCGGGATTACCGCAAGGCCAAGATATCATCCCGGGTTTATTCCGAGCCGCCCATGGTGATCAGCTTCCTGCGGGAGCTGGCGGCCATGGAGATCGGCAGCCTGGTGGTGGACGACAAGCGGACCCACGACCAGATAGCCGAATACGTCAAAAACCTGGACCCGGCCCTGAGGAAGCGCCTGCTGTTGTACCGGGAGGACATCCCGCTGTTCGAGGCCTATGATATCGAGGCCCAGATCGAAAAAGCCCTGCAGCAGAAAGTGTGGCTGAAAAGCGGCGGACGGATCGTGATCGAGCAGACCGAGGCCCTGGTGACGGTGGACGTCAATTCCGGGCGGTACACCGGCAAGCGGGACGCCGAGGGCACCATCACCCGGGTCAACGTCGAAGCGGCCCGGGAGATAGCCCGTCAGCTGAGGCTGCGGGACATCGGGGGCATCATCGTGATAGATTTCATCGACATGGACCGGGAGGCCAACCGCCGCAAGGTGCTGGCCGAACTGAAGGAGGCCCTCAAGGATGACCGCTCCAAGCCCAAGGTCTACGAGATCTCACCGCTGGGCTTGGTGGAGATGAGCCGAAAACGGGTCCGGCCCAGCCTGTGGCAGGCCTTCTCGCACAGCTGTCCCACCTGCCAGGGCACCGGGCGGGTGCTGTCGCCCGAGACCATGGCCGCCAGGCTGGAGCGCTGGTTCCTGCAGGCCGACCGGAACATCAGGAACCGCCGGCTGGAGGTGTCGGCCCATCCCCTGTTCATAGATTATCTGGAGCGACAGGGGCGGAAGCTGGCCGACGATGTTAAAAAGCGGTATAAGGTCGACCTCCGGCTGAAGCGGGACAACCTGGACAATGTCTCCCAATTCAAGATAACCGATTTGGCCGGCGGCCGGGACATCACCCGGGAATTTTCTGTTGACAGATGGGTGGATTTAGATTAAAATAACAGCTTGCCGACCGGAAGCGGAACTATAATCGGTATATTGCCTTAGTCAGCAAAACAGCCGGGATGGTGGAACTGGTAGACACGTACGTTTGAGGTGCGTATGGCGCAAGCTGTGGGGGTTCGACTCCCCCTCCCGGCACCAGATGATCAATCTTCTCATTATCCTTCCATAACCCCACCGTTCAAAAATAAACAAACAGGTGCCATATGGCTTTTGTCAGGGAGATTTTAGATCAGCATTGCCTGAACCAGTTCCTCAAACTGGCTCTGAAATCATTCAACGAAGGCAATTATCATCAGACCATCGAATCGCTGGAGATGATCCGGCAGCACGACCAGACGGTGGGCCATAAATGCAGCGACGTGGTCACCTTCTATCTCATCGAGGCCAGGGTGGCCATGGCCAAGCTCTACTGGAAGCAGGGCAATGCCATTGCGGCCATCGAGGAATATCAGGAGGCCATAAAGCTGGCCCCCAAATACGCCGATCTTCACCTGTCCCTGGGCCGCATCTATGCCGGACGGCATGAATACCCGCTGGCCGAAAATTCCTTTAAAAAAGCCCTGGAGATCAATCCCAATTATATCGAGGCCATCCTTTCCCAGGCTTATCTGGCCGCAGAGCAGGGCCGACACGAAAAAGCCGTGGAGCTTTTCATCGGGTTATCAGCCAAGACCCACTTTTACAAGCAGGAGCTGTTCGACAAAGCCCTGGCCGAGGTCAACCAGGGAAACCTGGCCAAGGCAGTCAAGGATTTCAACCTGGCCTTCAAAACATCGCCCGACCGGGCCGAGACCCTGTGCGCGCTGGGCCAGGATGCATTGCGGGACAATAGCTGCCAGGAGGCGGTCAAGTATTTCCTGCAGGCCAAAAAATTAAAACCGGGCTATGCCGATATCTACAACCTGCTGGGGGTGTGTTACACCCATACCGGGGAATGGAGCAAAGCCGCCAGGTTGCTAAAACAGGCGGTAAAGCTGGCCCCGCATTTCACCCGGGCCTGGCTGAACCTGTGCATAGTCAGCGAGAAGCTGGAAAGGAATGCCCAGGCAGTGACTGCCTGCAAAAAGGCCGCCAAGCTGGAGCCGAAGAACATTCTGGCGGCCGAAACCCTGGAAAGGCTCTGTCAAAAAACCACCGCCAAAAAACCAGGAAGAATTAAAAAATGACCCAACTGAAGGATTATTATTCCATATTGGGGGTGGACCGGCTGGTCAGCGAGACCGAGATAAAACAAGCCTACCGGAAGCTGGCCATGCAATATCATCCCGACAAGAATCCCGCAGAATCAAAGGAGGGGCTGGCCAATTCCGCCTTCCAGGACATCAACGAGGCCTACCATACATTGATAGACAAGGCCCGGCGGGCCCAGTACAATAAAATGCTGGCCGAAAAGGCCGCCGGGGTCCAGGCCCACTCGGTCCAGGACAACCAAGCGGACATGGCCTACCGCCACGGGGTGGAGGCCTACAAGGCCAACGAATTCAAACGGGCGGTGGAGTATTTCCGGGCGGCCGCCAAGCTCAACCCCAAGAAGGCCATCTATTACGACCGGCTGGGGATAGCCGTGATCAAGGCCGGCGGACCGCTGGAGGAAGCCAAGATGTACTGCGACAAGGCAATTCAGATGGAGATATACAACGCCGAGCATTACCTGAGCCTGGGCATAATCTACCAGCTGGCCGGAATGGCCGAGAAGGCCAAGGAGCAGTACAAGGAGGCCCTCAAGTGGGACCCCAATAACAGCCAGGCCAGACAGCGATACGCCATTGTGGAGAAGGAGACCAAAAAGGGGATCTTCGGCAACTTGTTCAAAAAATAGGCCCGTCTCTGATCCGGTTCAGTTAAAAAAAACTTAGGGAGGGAGAGCAGACCATGACCCAGGGATACGAACAAAGAGTGAAGGAACTGGTGGATAATATCCCGGGAGCCCTATGCGCCAGCCTTACCGGGACCGACGGCATCGGGATAACATTCCATCAATCCGGGCTGGACCTGGATCCCACCCTGGCCGACGCCGAGTTCGCCACCATGCTGTCCGCCTCCCGGCGGGCGGCCGAGAACCTTTCGCTGGGGAGCATCTCCGAACAGACCATCGCCACCGAAAAGCTGACCGTCCTGATCAAGATGGTGGGGACGGATTTCTACCTGAGCGTGGTCATGCAGCAGGGGGCCGGAAACCTGGGAATGGCCCGGCTGCTCCTGAGAAGGGCCTCCGAAGAACTCAAAAACATTTTATATTGAACGGGAGCAGATTGTGTCATCGGAAAAGCATAACGACCAACAGGATCAGGCACAACAGATAATCAGCAGCCTGGCACAGAGGGAGCAGGAACTTCAGCAGAAGACCGAAGAAGCCAAAGCCGAGGCCGATCGAATAATCGAAAAAGCCAAAGCCGAGGCTTCCGCCATTTTAAACAACGCCCGCTCCCGCATGGATGAAAATAACCTGAGCGGCAAAAAAGAGACGGCCCAAAAAGCGCTGCAGCTCATAGAACAGAAAAAGAAACAGGCCGCCGCCCAGGCCGGCCGGCTGGAGCAGCAGGCTGCGGCCAAACAGGACCAGGCCGTGGAGCTGATCATCAAACAGGTTTTCCCGGAGAACGGATAGATGATCGTCGCCATGAGCCGGGTGCTGATAGTGGGCCCGAAGATAATAAGCTCAGAAGTGATAAGGTCGTTGCACAAAATGGGCCGACTGCATATTGCCCAGGCCAAGCCCCAGGGCCTGATCCGCCATGGCGAGCTTGACGCCGAGGAGGCCCAATTGAAGCATACCATGGAACGGCTGCAGCAGGAACTGGACGGTCTGCTGACATTGATGGGATTCCACGGGCGCCCGGTCAAAACCGCCCTGCCGTCCGATTGGGAAAAGCTGCTGGCCGACCTGATTGTGCAGCGGGCCGAGATCAACCAGCTGGTAAAACAGAAGCTGGATCTGGGCGACGAACTGGCGCTGGTCGAAAATTACCGGGCGGCCTTTGAGGCCCTGTCCCCGCTGATGTCAAAACTGGAATCCAGCCGGAGGATAAAGGCCTTCGGCTTTATAGCCAGGGTATCGGAGATCTCTGCGGTAGAGGCCCTGCACAAGGAGCTGAAAAAGCTGACCGAGGGACGGATCGAATTCTACAGCCGCCAATTGGACGACAGCAAAATGGCGGTGCTGGTGGCTTTCCATGTGAACGATGCCGAAAAAGTGCGGGGCTTGTTCGCCAAGGCCGGGGTCAACGAACTGAAACTTCCCTCGGCGATGGCCTCGCTGGGCATGGCCGAGGCGGTCAGTCAGCTGAAGGAGAAAAGCCGCCAACTGCCGGGGCTGATCGCACAAACCAATAACAAGATAAAAGACATCTCGGGCCAGGAGGGGCCGTTATTCGAGTCCTATCGCCGGATGGTCCGGGACGAACTGGGCCGGCTGCAGGCCAAGGAGGAGCTGCCTGAGGGCCGTCTGGCTTTTTACCTTCAGGGATATCTGCCGGCCGAGGATCTGCCCACTTTGAAAGAACTGCTTCATGATAATTTCGCCGATAAGGTAAGCATAAAGGAACTGGCCATCGGGCCACATGACGGCGGCAAAACCCCGGTGATCCTGAAGAACAACCCGCTGGTAAAACCGTTCGAGATGTTGCTTTCCATATTTACCCCGCCTCAGTACGGCTCGATAGACCCCACCCCGTTCATCGCCATTTTCTTTCCCATCTATTTCGGCTTCATCATCGGCGACGTGGGATACGGGGCCATAATGGGCCTGCTCAGCCTGTTCTTCTTCTTCAAATTTAAGGAAAAAGAAATCTTCCGGTCCCTGTCCACCATCTTTATCCTCTGTTCATTTTGGACCATCGTTTTTGGAGTGATCTTCGGCGAACTGTTCGGCGAGGTGGGGGAGCATCTGCATATCATCCAGCCGATCACGGAAAATTTCAACCGCATGAAAAAAGGATCCGTTTTCCTTCTGCTGGGGATATCCCTGGCTTTCGGCGTGATACAGGTATTCACCGGTTTTATTATCGCCCTGGTAAACGGTATCCGCCAAAAGGACCGGCATCATATTCTGGAGCCGATAGCCTTCATGACCGGGCTTTTGAGCATCTTCGGCATCATAGCCTGTTTCATTGGTATCTTGCCCAAAGTCCTGCTGCTGCCGGGCATCATCCTATTTGCCGCCAGCACCGGGATGATGGCCTATCTGGTGGGGGTGGCCGGTCCCATTGAGATCTTCGGGGCGGTGGGCAACATCCTTTCCTATGCCCGTCTTTTTGCCATCGGTCTTTCCGCCGTCTACCTGGCGTTTGCCGCCAATAAACTGGGAAGCCTGATAGGGGTCTCGGGAAAATTGTGGGCGGTGATACTGGGCTCGGTCCTGGCGGCGCTGGTGTTTCATCCTTTGTTCTTCGCCATCGGGCTGATCAGCCCGATCGTCCAGCCGGCCCGTCTTCAATTCGTGGAATTCTTCACCAAATTCAAATATTTCGATAATCCCGGAAAACCATACAAACCATTTAAAACAATAGGAGGTGACTAAATGAAAAAAGTTCTGGCTATCGTTCTGCTGCTGGCTGTGATCCTGCCCTGGGCAACCATCGCCCTGGCTTCCGATGCCGCTGCTCCGGCGGCCGATGCAACCGCCACACAGCAGGCCCCGGCGGCCAAGGATAACATGCTTACCCTCTACAAGGCCCTGGGCGCCGCTCTGGCCATCGGGTTTGCCGCTTTCGCCACGGCCTTGGCCCAGAGCCGTATCGGCGCCGCCGCATCCGGCGCTCTGGCCGAGAAGCCCGAAGTGGGCGGAACCCTGATCGTCCTGGAGGCTTTGCCCGAGACCATCATCATCCTCGGTTTCGTTATCGCCCTTTTGATAATCGTGATGTTATAGTTGCATCCTTCCTTCCCTGCTCGGCAGGGAAGGAAGGATATTTGATTCACTGGGCATTCCGATGGAGACCCCTGCTCCGCAGTGCGGTTTTGAATGTAAAAAATGATCCAACAATCAACTATATGCCGTAAAAATGAATTCTGAACTGATAAAAGTCATCGAACGGGAGGCCGAAGCCGAGCGCCAGAGGATCTTGGAGACTTCGCAAAAAAGCGCCGGCGAGATAATCCAACAGGCCCGGGCCCAGGCCGCGGAGCTGGAGCGGAGGTCTTTGGCCGACAACCAGGCCCTGGAAAAGACCGAAATGGCCAAGGCCGACAGCGCCGCCAATCTTCAGGCCATGGCCATCCTGCTGGAGGTTAAAAGCCGGATCATTGACGGGGTGTTCCAATCGGCCTACCAGAAGATCAAAAAAACCCCGCCGGAGAGATACCGCCAGGCCTTGAAGAGTATGCTGCGGGAAGCGGCGGAGGATCTGCCCGGCGAAACGGTGGTGTTGACCAGCCCGGGCGATCTGAAGGTGGTCCAGGAGCTGGTGAAGGCCGCCAAGCTGAAGGCCGAGGTGAGGCCGGACCCCCAGGTGAGCGAGGGGATCATCATGAGCGATAAAAGCGGCAGCCATTCGGTTCTCAACCGGTTCTCCGACCGGCTGGAAAGGGCCCGACCCTCCCTGGTGGCCCGTATCTCTGAAACATTGTGGGGATAGCAGATGCCCAGCGATTACGGATATATCAACGCCAGGCTTAAAGGGCAGCACAGCAGACTATTGAAACCGGGGGCCTACGAGGAGCTGCTGGGCCTGCCCGATTTTAACGCTTTTGCCAAGTGGCTGGCCACCAGCCCCTATTCCAAGGAGTGGCAGGAGGCCCAAACCCGGTTTGCCGGGCTGGCGGCGGCCGAGGAGGCCCTGGCTGCCAACTTCAATTCCTCGACCCGGCTGATGCGGAAGATCTCCGATGGCGGCCCCAATAAACTGATAGGCATCATCCTCCGGAGATGGGACCTGGAAAATGTCAAGGCTGTTGTCCGGGGCATTCATAACCACTGGGACAGCGATGAAATTTTTCGGGCGGTGCTGCCGGCCGGGAACCTGGATAAGGTGAAATTGAAAGAGCTCTGCCGGAAGGCCGACCTTCGGGAGCTGGCCGACACCCTGGCCACCTGGGGCGAGGAGCTGGCCGGGCCCCTCACCCTGGCCCTGCCGGAATACCAGAGGGAGCATCAACTGGCCGGCCTGGAGCTGGCCCTGGACCAGTTCTTCTACCGCCAGGCTTTGAAGGGCCTGGCCGGCCTGGATTACAACAAAAGCCTGGTCCGTGAACTGCTGCGCCGGGAGATCGACCTGTTGAATGCCAAGGGGCTGCGGCGGCTGATGGCCCGGGAGGGGATCGGTCTGCCGGAGGCGGTCAGGAATTATCTGCCGGGCGGCAAGCTGCTGACCCGGGAAAAATACGCCGCCCTGCTGGATCCCAAGGAATCCAAAAAGGCCCTGCGCTCCATCCGGGGAACTTACCTGCACCGGCTGTTGCTGGCCGACGATAGCCGGGGGGGGCGGGAGGAGAAGCTGGACAGGGAGGAATGGCGCCAAAAGGCCCTGGCCTACCGGGGGGATCCGCTGGGGATCGATGTGGCGGTGGGCTTTTTGTGGCAGAAGTATTTCGAAGTGGCCAATTTGAAACTTATCGCCCGGGGAAAGCAGTACGGGATCCCAGCCGAGGATATCAGACATCAGCTGTTGACGGCCTAGATATCCCCGGACCAGATATAAAACGGAAACACAAAGATAGGTGTCCTATGAAAAAGTTATTCATGGTTCTGACGCTGGCCTGTCTGCTGTCCCCGGCCCGGGCCCTGGAGCCGCCGGTGGATGTCAAGGCGGTGGATACTCCCAACGACGAGGGGAGTTCCATCACCGTAAGCTGGGGAAGGTCGCCCCAGGATCAGGGGGATGCCACCGTCTTCAAGGGCTACCAGATCCTGCGGGCGGAGAATGACAAAGGACCCTTTGTTGAGGCCGGCTTCGTCATCTGCGGCAAGAACGATTTCCGCGACAATGTCGAGAGCCATAAAAGTTATTATTACCAGGTCCGGGCGGTCGCCTTCCCGGATTCTTCGAATGCGGTCCTGACCGGCCCGGCCGCCGCCACCGCCCAGTGGTTCGACAGCAGCCGGACCAACGTGCTGATACTGACCATCATCCTCTGTTTCCTGATCATCTGGTATATCGAGCGGGCCAAGAAGGGCGAGGAACTGTTCATCCGCAAGATCCAGGGGCTGGATGCCATCGACGAGGCGGTGGGCCGTTCCACCGAGCTGGGCAAACCCATCATGTTCTCCTTCGGCCTGGGCGAGATCAAGGACATCGTGACGGTGGCCGCCCTGGCCATCCTGCGCCAGGTGGCGGTGCGCTGCGCCCAGCACGGCACCGAACTGCTGGTCCCCAACTGGGACCCGCTGGTGATGGCCGCCGCCCAGGAGACCGTGCAGCAGGCCTATTCCGAGCCGGGCCGGCCCGACCTATACAAGGAGGGCAACGTCAGCTTTCTGACCTCCGACCAGTTCGGCTACGCCGCCGGGGTGGACGGGATGATGCTCCGGCAGAAACCGGGGGCGGTGTTCTTCATGGGCTATTTCTACGCCGAGGCCCTGCTGATGTCAGAGACCGGCCATTCCATCGGGGCCATCCAGATAGCCGGCACCACCGCCATCACCCAGCTGCCGTTCTTCATCGCCTCCTGCGATTACACCCTGATCGGCGAGGAGATGCTGGCGGCCTCCTGCTACCTCAAAAGAGATCCCCAGCTGCTGGGCAGCCTCAAGGGGGAGGATTTCGTCAAGGCCTTTCTGATAATCGGCTTTGCCCTGATGGCCGTCTGGGGCACGGCGGGATATATTTTGAACAATGCGGGAAACCCCTGGATGATGAACGTCTTCCAGGCCGTCAAGAACTGGTTCATAACCGGTTAGATTCCGGCAGAGGAGATACAAAATGAAAAAAGAGATACCTTTGGCCATAACCTTCATCACCGGGCTGATAATCATCGTGACCTTCTTCATCCCCCACCAGCCGCTGGGGACCATGCAGCAGAGGCTGTTGTTGTGGTATTCCATAGTGCTGGGCTTCACCATGCTGCTGGGAATGGACAGCCTGCTGCGCAGCAACATCCAGAAGATAGTCCGCAAGGCCCCGGGCTGGCCCTTCGCCCTGGTGCTGATCATCGGTTTTTTGGGGACCCTGATCGCCGGCATCTACACCTGGGCCACCAGCGAATCCCTGCTGAGTCTGGGGTCATCCTTCATGTACGTCTACACCTATTTCATCATTCCCCTGCAGGCCACCATGTTCTCCCTGCTGGCCTTCTTCATCGCCTCGGCCGCCTACAGGGCCTTCCGGGCCCGTTCCCTGGAAGCCACCTTGCTTTTAATAACGGCGGCCATCGTGATGCTGGGCCGGGTGCCGGTGGGTGTCGAGATCTGGGACAAACTGCCGGTAATGCAGGACTGGATCATGGAGGTTCCCCAGATGGCGGCCAAGAGGGGCATCTTTATCGGCATTGCCTTGGGCACCGTGGCCATGTCGCTGCGGGTCATTTTGGGACTGGAAAGAACCTACCTTTCATAAATAAGGTAATAAAGGAGATGGTGAAATGAAGTTCTTCGAAAAGATAGCCAATATAGACAGCCGGATCATCTATCTGTTGCTGTTCATCGTGGTGCTGATCCCGGTGATGTTTAAAATGGTCCTGCCGGTAAGGGTTTCGGAGCCGGTCCAGGCGGCCTATGATTCCATCGAGAAACTACCGGAGGGTTCGGTGATCCTTTTCTCGGTGGATTACGACGCCTCCTCGGCGCCCGAGATCCAGCCGATGCTGCTGGCCACCTTGCGGCACGCCTTTTCCCGGAAGCACAAGGTGGTGTTGCTGGGACAGTGGGCCCTGGGCCTGCCGTTCGGCGAGATCGGCCTCAACGAGATCGCCCCCCAGTTCGCCGCCCGATACGGGGTGGATTACGTCAACCTGGGCTACCGCCCGGGATACCGGGCCCAGATGGTGGGGATGGGGCGGGAGATCCGCGACTTCTTCGCCACTGACTACAAGGGCACGCCGGTCGATGAAATCCCCCTGATGAAGGGCATCCACAACTACAACGACATCGACCTGCTGGTGGGCCTGGAGGCCGGGCAGGCCGGCGATGAGTGGATCCAGTTCGCCGGGGCCCGCTACGGGATCAACATCATCGTCGGGGCCACCGGGGTCATCGCCCCCGACATGTTCCACTATCTGCAGGCCAAGCAGATCAAGGGCCTGGTGGGCGGCCTGCAGGGGGCAGCCGAATACGAGACCCTGGTCAAGCACGCCGGGACCGGCATCGCCGGGATGGTGGCCCAGTCTTACGCCCATCTGCTGCTGTTGGGGTTCATCCTGATAGGCAATGTGGGCTATTTCGTGATCAGAAGGAGGAAACAAGCATGATGCAGATAATCGGGACCTGGATAGCGGCCGGGCTGACCCTGGCCATATTCTCATTCCTCTATAAGGACAACCCCTTCTACAAGTTCGCCGAGCACCTCTATGTGGGGGTCTCGGCCGCCTACGCCATACTGTATGTCTTTTATTTCGACGTCAAGCCGCTGCTGATCGAGAAGTTCATCACCGAGCAGGGGGCCGAGCGCTGGATCATACTGATCCCGGCGGTCTTCGGCCTGATCATGCTGTCACGCTGGATACCCAAGATCTCCTGGCTGTCCCGCTGGTCCATCGCCCTGACGGTGGGGATCGCCGCCGGGCTGGGCATCACCGGCCAGATCCAGGGGATCCTGCTGCCCCAGATCCAGGGCACATTGGTCCCGCTGACCTCCGTAAACAACGTTATCATGGTGATCGGGGTGATCGCCACCCTGGTCTATTTTTATTTTTCCATCGCCCACCAGGGCCTGGTCAAGCACGGGGCCCGGCTGGGAATGGTCTTTATCATGGTGGCCTTCGGGGCCAGCTTCGGCTACACCGTGATGGCCCGCATCTCGCTGCTGATCGGCCGGCTGCATTTCCTGGTGTACGAGTGGCTCCATCTGGTCAAATGAGCCGCCGGGGCCCTGAAATTTTAAGGGGGATGTAATTATGGAAGATCTGACCGGAATAAAAGGGGTGCTGGGCTTTGCGGTCTACGTCAGCGACAGCCAGGTGTCCGGCTCGGCCAAGGGGAAGCTGGGCGACAAGGCCTCGGACATAGAGCAGTTCTGGGCCAACGCCGCTTCGGTGATATCAAACAATCTGAACCTGGGGGAGGTCAAAGAGGTGGCGGTCGGCGGGAAGGACCGCCAGGTGCTGATGGTGATGTCCCCCGATAAGACCGTCCTGTGCGAACTGGATCCCAAGGCCAACTGGAAGAGCATCTCCGCCGAAGTAAGGAGGAAGATGTGATGTCTTTACAAGACGCTTTAAAGACCAAGCTGGCCGGGCAGAAGGCGGCCTTCGTGATAGATGGATCAGGCAAGTGTCAGCAGCAGGGAGGGGATGAATCGGCCATCCTGCAGAGCACCCAGTTCGCCAAGCAGATATACGACATCGTCGGACTGTCTTCGCTGGACACCCTGTGGGTCAGCGCCGGGAACGGAACCTTTGTCACTAAAACAACCTCACAGGGGCAGGCCGGGCTGATGCTGGACCAGAATCCGGACATCCCCGCGGCAATGAGTTTCCTGGATCGGGCCCTGTCATCATCGGAGGCCGGGCCGGCTGCCGGGACCGGGGATGTGATGGGCAAGGTGCGGAAGATAGCCTCCGAATACCTGACCGACTTTGCCGACACCGCCCTGATGATTCAGGTCAAGCAGGCCGGGCTGGACGAGAAGAACCCCCAGCCCGAGCAGCTGGAGAAGCTGGCCGCCGGCCTGGAGAAGGCGGCCCTGATGATCACCGGGCCGGAGAAGGCCAGGGAGATGGCCGAACAGATAAGGAAGGCGATAAAATAAGCGATGGAAAGATTGGCCGTGATAACCGACCCCTGCACCGCCACCGGATTCCGGATGGCGGGCATAGAGACCCATGAGGTGGCCGACATCCACCAGATGCGCAGCAAGGTGCTGGAGCTGATGAAGAGCGACAGCTACGGCATGATAGCGGTCAACGAGGACCTGGGCGGGGACCTGGGGGATGACATCAACCGCCTGATCAAGGGCCGGGCCCTGCCGGTTATTTTGCCGTTCCCGGTTCCCCAGGGCGGGGTGGTGGAGTCGGGCGAGGCCTATCTTTCCAAATTAGTCAAGCAGGCCATCGGGTTCTACGTTAAGTTGAAATGATCTTTTTAGGGCAGGGATGAACGCGGATAATTATCGGTCAGGCTTCTTCAAGAAAATAATTTTGTCTTTCGTTCTTTTAATAATTTTTATTTATCCCGTTTGTGCCGAGAGTGTCCCCGGCCTGGACCTGCTGGAGCGGGTACTGGACCGGTTCCAGTTCATGCCGGAATATCATATGGTGGGCGACGTGATGGCCTTTGCCAATCACAAGGATGCCGAATACCGCCGGCGTTATTTCATCGAGACCAATTCCGACCTGGAGTTCGTGTTCTTCTCCTACCGCGGCCTGATCTACTCCGACTGGTTCCTGTACATGAAGACCGGCATGGGGCGCCAGGACGGGGCGGTGATCTTCGATCCCCGCGATGTCCGCTACGGGATTACCCCTTCGCTGGAGATCCGGCTGAAAAAGGCCAACCTCCGGGCCGGACTGGAGCATTTTTGTTTTCACGATATCGATCGGAACGACGGGGTCACCGAATACTGGAACAAAGAGTTCCTTGAGATCTTTTCCAATAATTTTCGCCTGGGAGAATACCGCCGTCGCCTGATCGCGGAGGGAAGCTGGGACCAAGGCAACCGGTTATCCAACAGCACCAAGCTGGGCTTGTATATCAAAAGGGCCTTCGGTCTGCTGCCGGAGGCGGTGCTGGGCGGTGGACATAATTATAGATGGGAACTGACCCAGGAGAACCGCTGGGCCTTTTTCCGGAGCCGCGACTGGCTGGTCAATATAAAAACGCTGGCCAATGCCAACGTGAGGCGGGACGGCCATGTTCTGCAGACATACGTCCTGGGGCTGGAGGGCCACTTCCGGCGGGGGGCCGGCGGGTCGATGCTGTTCATGAATTATAATATTCTGGATCAGCTGGAGGTCAGGCCCAAGGACAAATTGCTGGAGCTGGGAGTAAGGTTTTATAATTAATCGAAAAGAGATTGTTTCCATACAGGATGAAACGGCTAGCAAAATATTGCCTTTCCCTTATTATATCGATTGCAATATGGGGATGCAGCAAGCCAACAGAATCGACAAGTGAGCCTGTGCTTACAGAAGTAAGCTTAACGGATACGATTAATGCCTATTATAATGAATGCCAAGTAAATGTAACTTTAATTTATAAAATCCAGAATTATTCCGGTATTAAATCAGGGTCGGATTCGGATAAGTTCACAGTTTATCTGAATAACGGGAAGATATTAACCGAGCCATCTAATGGGCCCGGGGCACAGAGTGACGAATATTATTTAGGCCTTTTTACTAGAACGACCTATGATAGCTGGGTTTCTGACACAACAACTAGCGTCCTTGCCGCTTCCGATACCCTTACGACCATAGATAGTTCTGCCGTCAATATTTGGTGGTGGTATAATGGTGTCCGCCGGACATTACATTATAAATTTTAACCGAACAAGTAAATAACATCTTTATATAAATCGTTCCAGGAGTTTTTATGCAGGGCATCATTCAGAAGATATCCGGGCCGGCGGTCATTGCCAAGGGCATGATGGGCGCCCGGATGTACGACATAGTCAGGGTGGGCAAGCTGGGGCTGGTGGGCGAGATCATCCGGCTGGACGGCGACACCGCCTTCATCCAGGTCTACGAGGACACCTCCGGCCTGTTCGTGGGCGAGAAGGTGGAGACCACCGGCCAGCCGCTGATGGTGGAGCTGGGGCCGGGCCTGCTGGAGGCCATCTTCGACGGCATCCAGCGTCCCCTGGATCAGATCAAGAAAATGGAGGGCGACTTCATCGCCCGCGGGGTGGAGGTTCCCAGCCTGGACCGGGAGAAGAAATGGCATTTCCAGCCGGCCGCCAAGAAGGGAGACCAGGTCTCCGGCGGCGACCTGCTGGGCCGGGTGCAGGAGAACGAATGGTTCGTGCATAATGTGATGGTGCCGCCCAAGATCACGGGGAAGATAAAGGACATCGTCAAAGAGGGCGATTACACCGTGACCGACGACATCGCCACCCTGGATGACGGCACCAAGCTGCAGATGATGCATGCCTGGCCGGTGCGCGAGCCGCGGCCCTTCAAGAAAAAGATGGACCCCAACGAGATGTTCATCACCGGCCAGCGGATATTGGACACCCTGTTCCCGGTGGCCATGGGCGGGACCGCCGCCATCCCCGGGCCCTTCGGCTCCGGCAAGACGGTGGTGCAGCAGACCCTGGCCAAGCACTCCAACGCCCAGGTGATCATCTACGTGGGCTGCGGCGAGCGGGGCAACGAGATGACCGAGGTGCTGACCGAATTCCCGGAATTGAAGGATCCCAAGACCGGACGTCCTCTGATGGAACGGACGGTGCTGATAGCCAACACCTCCAACATGCCGGTGGCGGCCCGGGAGGCCTCCATCTACACCGGCATCACCCTGGCCGAATATTTTAGGGACATGGGCTTCTCGGTGGCCATGATGGCCGACTCCACCAGCCGCTGGGCCGAGGCCCTGCGCGAGATATCCTCCCGGCTGGAGGAGATGCCCGGCGAGGAGGGCTATCCCACCTACCTGTCCTCCAAGCTGGCCGCCTTCTACGAAAGGGCCGGCCGGACGGTGTGCCTGGGCTCGGACGGCCGCATCGGGTCGGTGACCGTGGTGGGCGCGGTGTCGCCTCCGGGGGGCGATTTCTCCGAGCCGGTCACCCAGAGCACCCTGCGGATCGTGGGCACTTTTTGGGCCCTGGATGCCAGCCTGGCCCAGCGCCGGCATTTTCCGGCCATCAACTGGAACCGGTCCTATTCGCTGTACGCCGAGATGCTCACCGGCTGGCTGAAGGAGAACGTGGTGGGCGACTACGACCTGGTCCGCCGGCGGGCCATGGAGCTGCTGCAGAAGGAGGCCGAGCTGCAGGAGGTGGTCCAGCTGGTGGGCCCGGACGCCCTGCAGGACAACGAGCGGATGATCATCGAGGTGGGCAAGATGCTGCGGGAGGATTTTCTGCAGCAGCACGCCTTCTCCGAGGTGGACGGCCACTGCTCGCTGGACAAGGGCTACTGGATGCTGAAAGGGATCCTGGCCCTGTACGACGAGTGCCAAAAGGCCATCTCCCACGGCAAGATGCATATCAACGATATTCTCAATCTCCAGCAGATAGAACAGTGCGCCCGGTTCAAAGAGGTTCCCCAGAAGGAATTCAAGGCCCATATGGATAAATTCATGGCCGGCCTGGCCGATACCTTCGCCGGGAAATAATCGACTTCCCATCAGATGTCACCCTGAGAGGGCAATTTCGCTTGGCAGGGTGAACGGGTGACACTGTCATCCTTCAGCCTGTGGCGCACCGCAGGAATCTCAGGATGATAGATAGTAGAATAAACATAACAGTATAGGTGAATTATGCGTCTAGTAACCAGAGCGGATTTCGATGGATTGATCTGCGGCGTCCTGTTGAAGGAGGCCGGCATCATCGACAATATTCTGTTCGTCCACCCCAAGGACGTCCAGGACGGCAAGGTCGAGGTCACGGCCGACGACGTGCTGGCCAACGTGCCCTATGCCAAGGGCTGCGGGATGTGGTTCGACCATCACATGTCCGAGCTGGAGCGCAAGGCCTTCCCGGCCGATTACAAGGGCTGGTCCAGCCCGGAGAAGAGCTGCGCCCGGGTGATCTACAAGCATTACGGCGGGGCCGACAAGTTCCCCCGCTTCACCGAGATGATGACCGCGGTGGACAAGTCCGACTCCGGCGACCTAAGCATCGAGGAGGTGGCCGAGCCCCGGGGCTGGCTGCTGCTGGCGGTGGTGATGGACCCCCGCACCGGCCTGGGCCGCTACAGCGACTACCGGATCAGCAACCTGCAGCTGATGCAGGACCTGATGGAATCCTGCCGGACCATGCCCATCGAGGAGATCCTGGAGCAGCCGGACGTCAAGGAGCGGGTCAAGCGCTACCACGAATCGGAGTGGATGTACAAAGAAATGATCAAGGGCCACTCCAGGGTGGAGGACAAGGTGCTGGTGGTGGACCTGCGCCAGATGGAGGAGATCCCCAGCGGCAACCGTTTCGTGGAATACGGGATGTTCCCCAATATCAACATCTCCATCCGGGTGATGTGGGGCCTCAAGAAGCAGAACGTGGTGTTCGCGGTGGGGCACAGCATCATCAACCGGACCTCCCAGACCAAGGTGGGCTCGCTGATGCTGAAGTACGGCGGCGGCGGGCATGACAAGGTTGGGACCTGCCAGGTGCCGGCCGAGAAGGCCGAGGAGGTGCTGGCCGAATTAGTGAAGCAGATCAAGGCCGACGGGTAGATTCCATTCACGATTAATTGCGATAGGTTGAAAACCTATCGCTTGCCAACCAACAAGGCCGCCGGTGCGGCCTAATAAGGAAGGCTTTGAATAAGCCTTGATGAATATCCAGCGATATCATTCATGGTGTCGCGTTAAATAGAAGTTAAAATAAATTGATATATAAAATTACGAGGCATTCATGGACTTAACCACCAAGAAATACCAGAGCATTTCCTACATCTCCGGGCCGTTGCTGTTCGTGGACAACGCCAAGGGGCTGTCCTACGGGTCCATAGTGGAGATCGAACTGCCCGACGGCAGCAAAAAGGGCGGGCAGACCATCGAGGTCTCGGAGAAATACGCCGTGATCCAGGTGTTCGAGGAGACCCGGGGGCTGGACCTGGCCAAGAGCTCGGTCAGCTTAAAAGAAGACGTGGCCCGGATTCCGGTGTCGCGCGACATGATCGGCCGGCGCTTCAACGGCCTGGGCGAGCCGATAGACGGCCTGCCGCCCATCATCCCAGAGAAGCGGCTGGAGATCATCGGTCAGCCCATGAACCCGACCTCCCGGGCCAAGCCGGAGGAGTTCATCCAGACCGGTATCTCCACCATCGACGGCTTCGCCACCCTGGTGCGGGGCCAAAAACTGCCCATCTTCTCCGGGGCCGGACTGCCGGCCAACGAGATCGCCGCCCAGATCGTCAAGCAGGCCAAGGTGCTGGGGGCCAAGGAGGAGTTTGCGGTGGTGTTCGCCGCCATGGGCATCACCTCCCGCGAGGCGGCCTTCTTCATCACCGAGTTCGAGGAGTCCGGGGCCCTGGCCAAGACGGTGGTCTTCATGAACAAGGCCGACGATCCCACCATCGAGCGTATCCTGACCCCGCGCTGCGCCCTGACCTGCGCCGAGCACCTGGCCTATGACCACGGCATGCAGGTGCTGGTGATCCTGACCGACATGACCAACTACTGCGAAGCCCTGCGCGAGGTGGGCACCGCCCGCGAGGAGATCCCGGGGCGGCGCGGCTATCCCGGCTACATGTACACCGACCTGGCCCAGATCTATGAGCGGGCCGGCCGCATCCACGGGCGCAAGGGTTCCATCACCCAGATCCCCATCCTGACCATGCCGGACGACGACATCACCCACCCCATCGCCGACCTGACCGGATACATCACCGAGGGCCAGCTGGTGCTGTCCCGCCAGCTGCACCGCATCGGCTGCTACCCGCCCATCGATCCCCTGCCCTCGCTGTCCCGCCTGATGAACAACGGCATCGGCGAGGGTCACACCCGCAAGGACCACCGGGAGTGGGCCAACCAGCTGTATGCCGCCTATGCCTCGGGCCGCGACCTGCGCAAGCTGGTGGCCATCATCGGCGAGGAGGCCCTTACCGAGATCGACCGCAAGTACCTCAAGTTCGCCGAGGGTTTCGAGAAGGTGATGATCAACCAGGGACAGACCGACCGCAGCATCGAGGAGACATTGCAGATCGGCTGGGACCTGATGTCCGAACTGCCGGCCAAGGAGCTAAAACGCATCAGCAAGGACCACATTCACAAGTATTACCACGGCGAGACCATGGAGAAGATGTACGGCAGGGAAGAACGGTGATTCTAGAATCGTTTTAGGGTTTCAATTGTGTAATGCAGTTGTGGTTAAAATGAAAACAAGTAGAGTTATCCTTATTGCGGTTTGTGCAACCATCTGTTTGATTTTTGTAGGGTGTGCTGGGATCAAACCACCTGTGCCCCAAATCCGCGAAGTGGTTTGTACCTCTTCGGAATTCGATAGCGCCTTGGTGCACGTGGCCAATAACCTGAAGCTGCAAACTGAGAAGCAAAACGACTCGGTGTACCAGATTACCCAATGGCCTCTAAATGCCTTTGAATCAACGAGAGAAGTAAGATTTTTAACCCGCCGCAGCGGCGACAGTCTCAAAATGGTATCAAAAGCTGTGCAGTGGGGTGGTTACGGTAATAGCGGTAAGGCCCCGGCCAATGACTTTGCATATATCACTGTCTCGGCGATGCAGCAGGAGATCTCCCTTTTACAAAGGGGTCCGATCACTGATCGCCGTTTGCCTAAAAAGTCCAGCGCAAAGGCGTTGGGAATTTCAATGCTGAATCCTGGTTTAGGCATTATGTATTGTTACAGCAATCCCATGATTCCCAAAAACACGACTTGGACCATGGGGATCGGGTATATTTTATTGGATCTGGACGCTTTGTATTTAACGATAAAACCATTTTATTGGCGCAACGAGGTAGATACCACAAAAATGGTTTCTTCGCGGCCTCTGGGCATATTATGCTTGATTTTGGGCAGGGCTTTAATGTTGGGTGTTATCGGTTTTGATCTCAAGACGCTTAATATGTATGCCGAAACGCCATATTATTTTGATATAAATGAAGTGAATGGTGATATAAACGTAGGTTACCAATACCATTTCTAGTAATGAGGAAATTAATGAAGAGAAGAAATCTTATATCAATATGCGCCGGCATTTTTTACATCTTTACTGTGTTACTACTAGTTTCTCCAGCTACTGCCGAGACCCTGGACGTCACCATCAAGGGCCTGGACGACGGCAAGAAGACCTCCCGCCAGCAGGATTACAAGCAGGCGGTGCTGGACGCCAAGCGCCAGGCCATCGAGCAGGCCGGGGTGACGGTGGAATCGAAGTCAACAGTAAAGAACGCCGTTCTGCAGGAGGATTTCATAGAATCCAACGCCAAGGCGGTCCTGCTGCCCGGTTTCCAGATCATGGACATCGGCTACCTGCAGGACGGCACCTATCAGATAGTGCTCACCGGCAAGGTTCAGGTCCAGCCCAAGCAATCATCTTCCGAGGCCGACAGCGGGGTCCTGCTTTTATTGATGAACATCTACAGCGTGCCGGTGACCTTCCAGCTGGACGGCCGGCCGCTGGACGCCGGCGGCAGATTCACCGCCCTGGTGGCGATGAAGGATAGCACGGATTTTTCCCTCCTGCCCAATATCAGGGAAGTGAAGAAAAGATACAACAACCTGCCCAAGCATTTTCTCTATCTGTTAAAACTTCCGGCCGGCCGGCACAGCATCAGGATCACAGCCAGCATCATTGACGGCAGGGGATTGGATCCCAACGGGAACCTGGTCGAAGCGGAAATACTACCGGGGAAGACCACCATCTATGAATATCGGGCTGACCCGGAATACAGTTTTGCCTCGGCCGACAGCGATTTCGTATTTGAAAAGCTGGAAGCAAATAAAAAACCGGCCGATACCACTTCCGCCTATCGCCAAAAATTGCGGCAGGAGGTAGCCAAAAAGCACCAAGAGCTGACCGGCTTCGAATTTTAAAACATAGATCATAAACGCAGCACCGGACCATGAGCATAACTCCCATCCTGGTCGCCAAGGGGGAAAAAGAGCTTTTTCTGCTTCCCCAGATGGCCAACCGCCACGGCCTGATAGCCGGGGCCACCGGCACCGGCAAGACCGTCACCCTGCAGGTGCTGGCCCAGAGCTTCAGCCGGATCGGGGTGCCGGTCTTCATGGCCGACGTCAAGGGCGACCTGGCGGGGCTCAGCCAGCCGGGAGCTTCGAACCCCAAGATCGACCAACGGCTTAAAAAACTCGGCCTGGAAGGATTCCAGTTTTCGGCCAGCCCGGTGGCTTGCTGGGACGTGTTCGGAGTCTCGGGCCATCCAGTAAGGACCACGGTGTCGGAGATGGGCCCGCTGCTGCTGTCCCGCCTGTTGAACCTGAACGAGATCCAGAGCGGCGTCCTTTCGCTGGTGTTCAGGATCGCCGACGATGACGGACTGCTGCTGCTGGACATGAAGGACCTGCGGTCCATGCTCCAATATGCCGGCGATCACGCCTCGGAGTTCACCACCGAATACGGAAAGATCTCGGCGGCCAGCATCGGCGCCATCCAGCGGGCCTTGCTGGCCCTGGAGGAGCAGGGGGCCGATAAATTGTTCGGCGAACCGGCCCTCGATCTGGACGATATCATCCAGACCGATCCCCAGGGGCGGGGGGTGGTCAACATCCTGTCGGCCGACCGGCTGATGAATTCGCCAAAAACCTACGCCACCTTTTTGCTGTGGATCCTGTCGGAGCTGTTTGAGCAGCTGCCCGAGGTGGGCGACCTGCCCAAACCCAAACTGGTCTTTTTCTTTGACGAGGCCCACCTGTTGTTCAACGACGCCCCGGAGGCCCTGTTGGAGAAGATCGAGCAGGTGGTGCGGCTGATCCGCTCCAAGGGGGTGGGGGTTTATTTCATCACCCAGAATTCCAGCGACCTCCCCGACCAGATCCTGGGCCAGCTGGGCAACCGGGTGCAGCATGCCTTAAGGGCCTTCAGCGCCAACGACCAGAAAGCGATCAGGGCCGCGGCCCAGACCTTCCGCCTGAACCCCAAGCTGGACATCGAACAGGCCATCACCCAGCTGGAGGTGGGCGAGGCCCTGATATCATTTTTGGAGGAAAAAGGCAGCCCGGCCATAGCGGAACGGGCCCTGATCCTTCCACCCTCCGGCCAGATCGGTCCGATCACCGCCGAACAGAGGGACCGGTTGATAAAAGGTTCGGTGCTGTTCGGCCATTACGAAAAGGACATCGACCGGGAGTCGGCCTATGAGATGCTGAAGGCCAAGGCCATGCGGGTGCAGCAGGCGGCCCCTGCCCCGGGGACAAAACCGGCCGGCCGCCAGCGCCAGGGCCTGGGAGAGGCCATGGTCAAAAGCGCCGCCCGGGCCGCCGCCAGCCAGGCGGGAAGGGCCATCATCAGGGGAGTGCTGGGATCGTTGTTCGGCGGCAAAAAGGGTTTGTTCTAAAATTTGAAATTATAAGCAAAATTTGCATCAGATGGAAAACGTATCGCCAACCAGGATGAACCTGCTGGCCCGAAAGGCCCAGGTATCATTGGCCAAACAGGGGGTGGACCTGCTGAAGAAGAAACGCGACGCCCTGGTGGCGGAGTTCTTCGGCGTGGTCCGGAACACGCTGGAATCGCGCAACAAGCTTAACGCGGCGGCCCAGGAGGCCGTCAATCAGTTGAACATTGCGGCCTCCATAGAGGGCAAGCCCCTGCTGGAATCGGCGGCCCTGGCCGGCAAGCGCCAGGTGATGCTGCAGGTGGCGGAGAAGAACGTCTGGGGCATCAAGATCCCCGAGGTCTCCACCGCCCATAGCCTGAAAAGGGACCCCTTCCAGAGAGGGTACAACGCCGCCACCGCCCCGGGCCGGGTGATAAAGACCGCCGATAATTTCGAGGAGATGATCGACCTGCTGGTGGAGGTGGCCGGGCGGGAGACCCGCCTGAAAAAACTGGGCCAGGAGATAAAGAAGACCACCCGCCGGGTCAACGCCCTGGAACAGATCGTGATCCCCCGGCTGTACCGCCAGATGGCCTACATCAAAAGCGTCCTGGAGCAGAGGGAGAGGGAGGATGTCTTCCGGCTCAAACTGATAAAGAACAAAGGCGAATGAGACAGGTTCGCCTTTGTTCCCGTCTGCTGGCAGGCCTTTCCTGCTGGCTTTTTTTATCCGGCTGCGTTTCGGTGGAGGTCCAGACCAAGGCCGGCCGGGACCTCTCGGGCAGCCGGACCTATAGGATAACACTGGAGCCCATGCTGGCCAGGTTTTACCGGGCGGGGGCCTCGGCCAAAATGTTCGATCTCCCCGGGCAGGACCTGGAGAAGCAAAAAGGCGTCAGCGCCGTCTCCAAGCAGGAGATCCCGGGAGAGGACGGATCGCTGGAGCTGGTGTGGTCCTACCGTTCATCCCGTTTGGATGATTTCTCCAGCCAAACCGACACCGTGATCTTCTCCAAGAGGGCCGTCAAATGGTGGATATATTACAGCTATTACGAACGCTACCTGCCCCGCCGGGACACCAGCAACCTGCCGGCCGCCGGAGGCACCTGGATCAAGAACAGCCTGACCCTGCCGGGGCAGGTATATTCCAGCAACGGGGACTCGTTATCGGGCTCCCGGGTCGTCTGGCTGCGGCCCATGGATGCTTCGGCCCGGGGCGGGCTGGTGATGACCGCCCAGAGCCGGGAGATCAACCCCCTGCTGCTGGTTTTATTGCCGGTCCTTCTGGGCCTCATCTGTTACCTCCTGCTGAAGCCCCGGATAAAATAAGCCAAAAAATTATTCTCCGGCGGCACTTGATAATACGATCAAAATCAATTAAACTGAAACGATGAGAATAAAACCCAAGTATATCATGGTCCTCCTTGGTTCTCTGTTCATTGCCGTTCCATCTGCCGGGGCCATGGGCCGCCGGCCGGAGATGATGACCGAGTACACCGAGGCCAGCCAGGGATCCCTGAGATTCTACCTGCAGAGGGTCCTGTTCCGGGACAGCCTGGGGCGGAGCAACATTGAATTCTCCTATTCGCTGGCCATGGACCAGCTGCAGTTCATAGCCGAGGGGGAAAATTACCAAGCGGGCTATGCCATCTCCGTGATCATCTATGACCAGGACGGCCAGCAAACAGCCGGCGATAGCTGGGAGAGGACGGTTAAGATCCCAAATTATCACCAGCTGCAGAGAGGCGACAGCATTTTGGCCGACACCCTGATCCTGCCGCTGCCCCCCGGCGGGTACCGGGCCAAGATAACCTGCCGGGATGAAAATTCGGACCGGATGGGCCAATTCGACCAGCAGTTGACGGTCCCGTTCCTTTCCAGCGGTAATTATATCGGCGGGGTGAAGTTTGAGCGCGACTACCACGGCAGCCTGATCCCCTGGCCCAATCGGATATACGGCGATGGCGCCGGGCCGATAATATTCCGGGTGGATCTATATCACCAAGGGTCCGACAGCCTGGACTTGAAAGCCAGCCTCAGCGATCCCCGGACCCAGAAGACGGTCTGGCAGAAGACCCAGGGGATCACCGATCGGCCTGGCCGCGAGGCCCGAACGATCATCCCGGTCGACAGCTTTCCGGACGGCAACTACCGGCTGGGCCTGGTTATTAGCGACCATAAAAAAAACCTGCTATGGCAGAGCCAGTATCAGGTGATGGTACAGAACCCGGCCTTGCTTACCAGGGGCGATTTCGAGGAAAAGATCGCCCAGGTGGAATATATTTCCAGGCGAAGCGAATTCGACAGTCTGAGGAAGGCCGGACCCGAACAGCGGGACAGCCTGTGGAAAACCTTTTGGAAGTCCCGCGATCCCACTCCGGACACCGACAAGAACGAATACCGCGATGCCTATTATGAGAAGATCAACTACGCCAACAGCAACTTCGGCTCCAGCATCAGGCCCGGCTGGAGAACCGACATGGGGCGGATATACATTAAATACGGACAGCCCGACGAGACCGAGAAGCATCCCTTTGAAATCGATTCCCCGCCCTATGAGACATGGTATTATTACCAGGAGGGGCTGAAGATAATTTTCCTGGACCGCCACGGGTTCGGGGATTACCGGATAGTTTACGCTAACAAGGAGATCTAGAAATGAGGCAGATCAAAATTGCCGCCTGGGCCGCTGGTGTTCTGATTCTCTTTTCCGGCCTGGCCGGGGCCTTTCCCCTAAAATCCAAAGGAACGCTGGAATTCTGGGTGGATGGGGCGTCCTTTGCCAGCGACAGCGGCCAGACCTGGCAGGAGATCTACTGGAGCATAAGGGCCGGCGACTTTACGGCCAGGGACACCCTGGGGCGGAAAATGGCACTCTTCCGGACGGAGATACTGCTTAAAGACCAGAAAGGCACCCTGGTGCTGAGAGAAGGCTGGAATTCATTGTCCCCCATGCCCACCGAGCAGATGCTGAAGCAGAAGGATATGGTGATGCTGGACCAGGTCGAGGCCCGGAGGCTGAAACCAGGCAGTTATAATTTGCTTATGACCATCACCGACCTGGCCGGGGGAAAACAGGGCCTGGTGGACACTATTTTCGATGTGCCGGGATACGGGGATCTGGGCCTCAGCCATATAGAGCTGTCCTCCGGCATCGCAGTTGACTCCAGTCCGGGCCGGTTTAAAAAAGGGTCACTGACGGTAAAACCCTGGCCCAGCAGGGTCTTTGACGATGAATTGTATTATTATTATGAGATCTACAACCTGGCGGCAGCTGTCGACACTCTGAACAAAAGGTATCTTAGGGTTTTATATTTTTCGGAAAAGGACCCTGCCCAGAAGATCATCAGCCACAAGGAGATTGCAGCGATCCCCGGCCCGCTGTCCGACTATGGAGGCCTGAGGATCGACGATCTGCCGGAGGGACGGTATCGTTTACGGGCTCAGCTGATCGAGGGTTCCAGGATCCTAGCCAGCAGCTACGTCAATTTTGAGATCACCCACCCCGGGATGGTTATGCTGGCTGAAAAGGAGAAGATCGCCGGGGAGATCGCCCAGATGGAGCGGGACGGCGGGGGTTATTCCGCCCGGATAGAACATATCGGGGTCAAGCAACAGATCGATCTGCTGAGCAAGCTTGATGAGAACGGCAAAAAAGAATTGTTGAGAAGATTCTGGAAACAACGCGACCCGGTTCCGGAAACAAAAGAAAATGAGGCGCTGATCGCCCATGCCCAACGCTGCAGATATGCCGATCAGAATTTTACCGAAAACTTTGCCGGCGGCCTTAAAGGCAGCCAGACCGAAAGAGGACGGATCTATATCAAATACGGCCCCTGGGACGACCGGGAGATCACCACCAACGCCCTCCAGAACCGGCCTCATGACATCTGGAGCTATGATAACGGGAGGAAGTTCATCTTCTTTGATAAGGCGGGAATTGGCAAATTCGAGCTGATTTATTCCAAAACTTCCGAGGAGAAGACCGACCCCGAGTATCGGCAATATATCAGTGATTTTTGAGTTGTCTTTTTAAAAAGGGCCTCCCGGGGAGAGGCTCTTTTTTATTTGACTTCTTGATGACTTTGGGCTAAAATAATTAATTAACCTATATCAGTAAAATGCTTATGAAACAAAGACTTGTCCTTGCCGGCAATAGCCTGAAGCCGGAAATACTGGAGAAGATTGCCTTGGAGCCGGCGGTCATTTCATTGTCTCCGCAGGCGCTGGCCCGTATCAATTCCGGACGCAGGGTGGTGGAGAAGATCATCAAGGAGAACCGGACGGTATACGGCATCACCACCGGGTTCGGCAAGTTCGCCGAGGTCAGGATCTCATTGGAAGAGATAGACAAGCTCCAGGAGAACCTTATCAGGAGCCACGCCACCGGGGTAGGGCGGCTGTTCCAGCCTTATCAGGTTCGGGCCGTCATGCTGCTGCAGGCCAACCAGCTGGCCAAGGGGGCTTCCGGCGTACGGCCGGTGGTGGTCCAGCAGCTATTGGGGCTTTTGAACAACGACATCATCCCGCTGGTCCCGCAGCAGGGTTCGGTGGGGGCCTCGGGGGACCTTTCCCCCATGGCCCATATCGGGCTGGTGCTGATCGGCCGGGGGCGGGCCTTTTATATGGGCCGGATAGTCAGCGGCGCCGAGGCCCTGAAAAAGGCCGGAATGAGACCGCTGGTGCTCAAAGCCAAGGAGGGCCTGGCCATCACCAACGGCACCGAGGTGATGACCGCGGTGGGCATACTGAACCTGCTGGAGGCCGTAAAACTCTGCAAAATATCCGATATCGCCGGGGCCATGTCTTTGGAGGCCCTGCGGGGCACCGACAAGGCCTTTGACCCCCGGATCCATGCCTTGCGGCCGCACCGCGGGCAGCAGGAATCTGCCGAGAACCTCAGGAGGCTTCTGGCCGGCAGTCAGATAAGAAAGTCCCATAAGGATTGTCAAAAGGTGCAGGATCCCTACTCCCTGCGCTGCATGCCCCAGGTGCACGGGGCCACCAAGACCGCTTTGATGCATGTCCGCCAGGTGCTGGAAACGGAGATCAACTCGGTCACCGACAATCCACTGGTATTTGTGAAAGAGCACGAAGTGCTCTCGGGCGGGAATTTCCACGGGCAGCCGGTGGCCCTGGCCATGGATTACCTGGGCATCGCTGCGGCCGAACTGGCCGACATCTCCGAGCGCCGTCTGGCCAGGCTTTTGGACGCTTCGCTGTCCGGCCTGCCGGGCTTTTTGACCCAGCAGGGCGGCTTGAATTCCGGGCTGATGATAATCCAGAACACCGCCGCCTCTCTGGTCTCCGAGAACAAGGTCCTGGCCCATCCCTCCTCGGTGGACTCCATCCCCACCTCGGCCAACCAGGAGGACCATGTCTCCATGGGCACCATCGGAGCCCGCAAGGCCGGGCAGATCTGCGACAACGTGCGCTATGTGCTGGCCTGCGAACTGCTGGCCGCCGCCCAGGGCCTGGAGTTCCTCAAACCGCTGAAACCGGGTAAGGGGGTGGGGGCGGCCTATGCGGCCGTTCGTTCAGCAGTGAAAGCGTTCAAGCATGACCGGGAGTTTCACCTGGACATTGAAGCGATCAATGACATGATCCTGGACCGGTCGTTATTGGAAGCGGTGGAGAAGAGCATAGGAAAACTCAAATAACCCAACTCAACCCCCTGCCACTTCTATTGCAAGAGAAGGGGAGAGAGGGGATGAGTTTAAAGAATAGATTGCAGGAGAACAATAAAATGTCCATCATACTCAACGGTTCCGGTTTGACCATCGAAAAAATGGTCAGGATCGCCCGGCACAACGAAAAGGTGGAGCTGGCCCCCGAGGCCCTGGAACGGATCAAGAAATGCCGGGCCATGCTGGAGAAGAAGATCGAAGCCCATGAGATCATGTACGGAGTCAACACCGGGATCGGAGAATTCTCCGAAGTAGTTTTAAACGACGACCAGGTCAGGGATTTCCAAAAGTACCTGATATACAATCACGCCGCCGGGATCGGCGATCCGGCTCCCATCGAATATGTTCGCGGCGCCATGGCCGGGCGGATCAACGTCCACGCCCACGGCAACTCCGGCATCCGCCCCGAGATCACTCTGACCTTGGTGGAGATGCTGAACAAGGGGGTCACGCCTTATGTCTGCCAGAAGGGTTCGGTCGGTGCCTGCGGCGACCTGGCGCCCATGTCCCAGATAGCCCTGCTTCTTTTGGGAGAGGGCCAGGCCTATTACCAGGGACAGCTGTTGCCGGGCAAAGAGGCCATGGACCAGGCCGGCATCAAGATCCCCGGCCTGCAGGCCCGGGACGGGCTGGGCACCATCAACGGCTCCAACGTGCTGACCGCCATGAGCGCCATCTTCCTGTATGACGCCAACCGCTGGCTTAAGCAGGCCGAGATCGCGGCCGCCATGTCGCTGGAGGCCCTGAAAGCCAACATGAAGCCGTACATCGCAAAACTGCACGAGGCCCGGGGCTTCAAGGGTGCGGTGCGCAGCGCGGCGGCCATCCGCAAGATGGTGGCCGACGGCGACCTCAACGAGGGCCGGGTCAAGTGCAAGGTCCAGGACGCCTATTCCATGCGCTCCACCCCCCAGGTGATCGGGGCGGCCCACGATGCCTTGGCCTACGCCCGGTCCCAGGTGGAGATCGAACTGAACGGGGTGGGGGACAATCCCATCTTCTTCCCGGAGGAGAACCTCCAACTGTCCGGGGCCAATTTCCAGGGTTCGCCGGTGGGGGTGCCGATGGACATGGCCGGATACTGCATCACCATGGTCAGCGCCCTGTCCGAGCGCCGGATGAACCGGCTCAACAACCCGGCCCTCAGCGTGGGACTGCCGGCATTTTTGACCAAAAGCGGAGGAATGTTCTCCGGACTGATGCTTTCCCAGTACACCGCCGACACCCTGATAGTGGAGCAGAAGATCCTTTCCACCCCGGCCTCGATCCAGTCCATCCCGGCGGCGGCCGACCAGGAGGATTTCGTCTCCATGGGCATGAACACCGCCATCAAGAATTTCCAGATACTGGACAACGCCTATGGCATATTGGGCATCGAAATGATGGCCGCCGCCCAGGCCCTGGATCTGCGCGACTACAAGTTCGGAACCGGCACCGCCAAGGCCAAAGAGATCGTCCGCAAACAGGTGGATTTCCTGGAGATCGACCGGCCGCTATACAAGGACCACACCGCCATGAAGGAGCTGGTCAGGTCGGGAGAAGTGCTGGAGGAAGTGGAGAAGGCCGTGGGGAGCCTGGAATAACCCCACCCTTTCCCTCCCTCCCCTCGAAGGGAGGGAAAGGGAGAGGTTATGAAATTAATGCAACAAAACTTGACGGCAATTATCTGAAATATGATTTTAATAATCGGCATCCTGGTCTTCGGCTACCTGGTCTCCAGCCTGCTGTCCGGGTTGAACCTGGCGCACCTCAACGCCAGCATCCAGAGGGGCCTGCCACCGGAGGTCTCGGATCTGTTTGATGCCACAAAGGTGGCTCAGATCGCCGAGTATACCGGGGCCAAGACCAGGCTGGGATACGGGAGCGAGTTCGTGTCAACCGCGGTGGTGATAATTCTGTTTGCCGCCGGGATAGTACCGCAGATAACGCTATGGGCCGATGCGCTGGCAGTCGCCCCGCTGCTGCAGGGCCTGGCGGTAATGCTTATTTTGATGCTGATCGGCTACCTTACAGGCCTGCCAGCCTCGCTCTATTCCGATTTTAAGTTGGAAAAGAAATACGGGTTTTCCACCATCACCATCAAGACCTGGCTGGGGGATCAGGTAAAGAGTTTGCTGGTCTCGGGCGTTTTGATGGGCCTGCTGTTCTCCGGTTTCTACCTTTTCATCAACTGGCTGGGAAACTGGTGGTGGCTGGCGGCCTGGGGACTGGTGGTGGCATTCACTTTCCTCATGATATTCCTGTCGCCGGTGGTTTTGATGCCGCTGTTCAACAAGTTCGTGCCGCTGGAGGACGAGGAGCTTAAGAACAATATACTCGACATGGCAAAGAAAGCCGATTTCCCCCTGGCCGGGGTCTTCCAGATGGACGCCTCCAAGCGCAGCACCCATGACAACGCCTTTTTCACCGGAATGGGGAATACCCGGCGGATAGTGTTTTATGATACCATGGTAAAAAGCTACAGCCACCAGGAACTCTTGTCGGTGATGGGCCACGAGATCGGGCACTGGAAAGAGAAGCACGTTTTCAAGCTGATATTAACCGTATCGGTTTTCTCCGGCATCTTGCTGTTCTTGGCATCGCGGATACTGGTTCATCCCTGGATATACAACGCCATCGGCCTGGGGGATCTTTTCGAAAGGATAGGCTTCAACGGGGCCCTGGTCGGGGTGGCATTGTATGTGGCGGCCATATTGTTCGAGCCGCTGAATCTTCTGCTATCGCCGATCATGAACTGGCTGTCCCGCAGATATGAGTACCAATCCGATGCCTATTCACTGAAACTGAACCCCTCAGCGGCGGATATGAAGGGGGCATTGATAAAATTAAGCCAGAAGAACCTGAGCAATCTGTTCCCGCACCCGTTATATGTGATCTTCCACTATTCCCACCCGCCGCTGCTGGCCAGGCTGAAGGCCATAGACGAAATAACACGTAAGGGCAATTCATGAATTGCCCCGACAATAAAGTAACATAGATCGAGGACCAGATAAATGCCCAAGATGATCCATTCCCCCCACGGCACCAGGATCTCCTGCCAGGGCTGGCAGCAGGAAGCTGCCATGCGGATGCTGATGAACAACCTGGACCCGGCGGTGGCCGAGAGGCCGGAGGACCTGATAGTCTACGGCGGCAACGGCCGGGCGGCCCGCAACTGGGACTGCTACCAGGCCATCATCAAGTCCCTCAAGAAACTTAAGGAGGACGAGACACTGCTGGTGCAGTCCGGCAAGCCGGTGGGCATCCTGCAGACCCATCCCCATTGCCCCCGGGTGCTGATCGCCAACTCCAACCTGGTGCCCCATTGGGCCAACTGGGATTATTTCCGCAAGCTGGAGGCGCTGGGCCTGATCATGTACGGCCAGATGACCGCCGGCAGCTGGATATACATCGGAACCCAAGGCATTCTCCAAGGCACTTACGAGACCTTCGGGGCCCTGGCTCAAAAACATTTCGGCGGCACTCTAAAGGGAAAGTGGGTGCTGACCGGCGGCATGGGCGGGATGTCCGGGGCCCAGCCCTTGTCCGTTACCATGAATGAGGGCGTGATCCTGGACGTGGAGGTGGACCCGTCCCGAATCCAGAAGCGCTTGGACAGCGGTTACTGCGATGTGATGGTGGATGATCTGGACAAGGCCCTAAAGCTGGTCTTCGAATATGTAAAAAAGGGGGAGCCCCTTTCCATCGGTCTGGTGGGCAATTGCGCCGAGGTGCATCCGGAACTGGTGCGGCGGGGCGTGATCCCCGACGTGGTCACCGACCAGACCTCGGCCCACGACGAGCTGAACGGCTACGTGCCGCACCGGATGACCCTGGCCCAGGCCAACGAATTAAGAAAGAACGATCCCGAAGCTTATAAGCGGAAATCCTACGAGGCCATGGCCATCCACATGCAGGCCATGCTGGACATGCAGAAGCAGGGAGCCATCGCCTTCGACTACGGCAACAATATCCGGGGCCAGGCGGTGAAGCACGGGGTCAAGAACGCCTTCGACGTGCCGGGATTCGTGCCGGAGTACATCCGCGACCTGTTCTGCGAGGGCAAGGGGCCGTTCCGCTGGGCGGCGCTGTCCGGAGACCCCAGGGATATCGCGGTGACCGACGAAGCGGTGTTGAAGCTTTTCCCCAAGAATGCCCATCTGGCCCGCTGGATCAAGATGGCCCAGAAGAAAGTGCATTTCCAGGGCCTGCCGGCCAGAATATGCTGGCTGGGATATGGTGAACGCGACAAGGCCGGCCTGCTGTTCAACGACCTGGTGAAAAAGGGAAAGATCAAGGCTCCCATCGTCATCGGCCGGGACCACCTGGACTGCGGCTCGGTGGCCTCGCCCAACCGCGAGACCGAGGCCATGAAGGACGGCAGTGACGCCATCGCCGACTGGCCGCTGCTGAACGCCATGGTCAACGTGGCTTCCGGGGCCTCCTGGGTCTCCATCCACCACGGCGGGGGAGTGGGGATAGGGTATTCCATCCACGCCGGCCAGGTGACGGTGGCCGACGGGACCAAGGAGATGGCCAAGCGGATAGAGCGGGTGCTGACCAACGACCCGGGAATGGGCATTCTGCGCCACGTGGACGCGGGATATGGCATTGCCAAGCAGGTGGCGAAAAAGAAAAAGGTCAAGATACCGATGATGAAATGAATTTTCCAGTTATAATGCACCCCATCATCCAACATATCGGCCAACTGCTATGCTATTCAATTTTATTAGTATCAACCAAACTTTAGCCAAAGGAGATCGTCAATGAAAAAGTTCTCCCTCATCGCCATCGCGTTTATGATAGCCCTCCAATTGGGCTGCGGCAAAGACCCAACCGGGATAAGCACCGGAACCATCAAAGGCAAGATTTCCGATGCGGCCACCAACGGAGCGATTGCGGGCGTTGTGATCTCTACCTCTCCGGCCAGCAGTTCGGTGACAACCGGTGACGACGGTTATTACCAGATCGATGAAATCAAGGCCGGGGCATATACGGTGCTGGCTGCCAAATCCGGATATACCAGCGCTACGGCCAATGTCACGGTCGATGCCGGAAAAATAACCAACGCAAACTTAGCCCTGGTCGTGGTGACAGCGGTTCCATCGGTTCCAGTGCTGGTCACCCCGCACGATACCGTTTCATCGGTCGTGCTGTGCCCGACTTTCAATTGGAATCCCAGCAGCGGCGCCGCCAGTTATTGCATACAGATAGCAAAGGACAGCAGCTTCACGATATTGGCCGCCGGTCAGGCCGGTTTATATATCAATTGTTTCGCGTCCCCATCATTGGCCGAATCCACCACCTATTACTGGAGGGTCAATGCCAGCAATTCCATAGGGACTTCGGCCTGGTCTGCGGTGTGGAGATTTGCCACCGGTTCATCGGCCACCGGCAATACAAAGCCAAACCAACCGACAACTCCGATCGGTCCCGCTACCGGTTTCCGGAATCAATCATACGAATTCGATTTCACCTGCTCAGATCCTGACGGCGATCCGCTTTATTTCCGGGCTGATTGGAGCGATGGTACTCCGATGATTTGGACCAATGATTATTATGGGTGGAGCACTTATGCATTGCCCCACACCTTTAAGGCCTTGGGCACATTTCCCATTCGTGTTCAAGCCATGGACATATATGGCGATACCAGTCTTTGGTCAGCACAAACCTCAATTACGATAATCAACGCAAACCCAAGCTTCTCAAATTATTATGTTTATCCCAGTGACGGCTCCACTTGTTATTACTCACCGATAAATTTCGATTGGGATTGCACTGATCCCGATATACCCTATGATACCCTGTCATACGACATGTACTTAGATACATTGAATCCTCCGGTAAAACTCCAGGTATCCAACCTTTCTTCATCACAGTATACCTTAAGTACAATAACCAATGCCAAAACGTATTATTGGAAGATTGTGGCAAAGGATCGTTTTGGGGGCGTTACCAACAGTTCTATATGGAGTTTTTATAAAACCGCCAAATAAAACCAATGCACCTCATCATTCAACATATCGGCCAACTGCTGACGCTTTCTCCCTCTCCAAATTCATTTGGAGAGGTACGGGGTGAGGGCAAACCCAACCCCCGTCCCCTTCCCTCGAGGGAAGGGGTGAAGGGGTTAGGTCGGGTGGGCTCCGCCATGTCCGACCTCGGCATCATCGAGGACGGCCTGGTGGCCATCGAGAACGACAAGATCGTGGCGGTGGGCAAGACCTCCGACCTCAAACCCAAGCTCAAACTTCTGCCTCACACCAAGGTCATCGACGCCGAAAATCAAGTGGTCATGCCCGGCTTTGTGGACTGCCACACCCACCTGGTCTACGGCGGCTCCCGGGAGGACGAGTTTGAGATGCGGGCCTCCGGCGTCTCTTACCAGGAGATCGCGGCCAAAGGCGGGGGAATACGCTCCACGGTCAAAGCCACCAGGCTGGCTTCCCGCGAGGTCTTAAAACGCGATGCCATGAGACGCCTGGATCGGATGCTGCTTTGGGGAACAACCACGGTCGAGGCTAAAAGCGGCTATGGGTTGGAGACCAAGACAGAGATCAAACAACTGGAGGTTGTGAAAGATCTAAATGAATTACAGGTTATAGAGGTCGTTCCAACGTTCATGGGTGCGCATGAGTTTCCGGAAGAATACAGAAGTCAGCCCCTCGACTCAGCTCGGGGACCAGGGACAGTGGACCGGGCGGGATACGTCAGGCTGATCTGCGAGGAGATGATACCCAAGATCGCCGAGATGAAACTGGCCGAGTTCTGCGACGTGTTCTGCGACCAGGGGGTGTTCACCCCGGAAGAAGCCATAAAGATACTGGAGGCCGCCAGCAATTACGGAATGTATCCCAAGATCCACGCCGACGAGCTGGCCTCTGTCGGCGCGGCCGAGGCGGCCGGCAAGGTCAAGGCTGTCAGCGCCGAGCATCTGCTTTACCCCTCGCAGACCGGATTGGAACTGATGAAACAGGCCGGAACCATCGCCGTGCTGCTGCCGGGCACCAGTCTGACCATCAAGAAGAACTACGCCCCGGCCAGGAAAATGATAGAGATGGGCATTCCGGTGGCATTGGCAACGGACCACAACCCGGGCTCCTGTACCATCGAGAACCTGCCGTTCATCATCGGGCTGGCCTGCCTGTACCTGGGGCTGACCCCGGCCGAGGCCATCTGCGCGGCAACCTACAACGCGGCCTGCGCCCTCAAGCGCGGGGACCGGATCGGCTCAATCGAGGAAGGCAAGCAGGCCGACCTGCTGATCATGGATATTCCCAATTACCGGTATATTCCGTACCATTACGGGGTGAATTACGTCAAGACGGTGGTCAAGAGGGGACGGATCGTTGTGGGGTAATAAATGGACATTTATGGACATTGGGTGACATTGGGTTATTGTGATGAGCAAGATACAAGATTTTACTGATTTGATAATTTACCAATTGGCCGTTGACCTGGCTGACTGGATTTATGAGCTTACTGCCAAATTTCCGGAAGATGAGAAATATAATCTTACATCGCAACTCAGAAGAGCGGCGACATCCGTTTACAGTAACATTGCCGAGGGTTTCGGAAGATATCATTACAAAGAGAACAAACAGTTTTGCCGGATAGCCAGAGGTTCCTTATACGAGACAAAAGCCCATATGCTTTTCAGCAATAAGCGCGGATATGTATCCCAGCAAATACTTGATGAATACCTGAAGAGACATACAGCTCTGGCCATAAAACTGAACAATTACATCAATGCCACAGGCACAAAAGACAGGCCTAATGTCGATTAATTACAATTAATGTCAATATATATGCAGGAGGCTACATGACCAAGCTGGTAGAATGCGTCCCTAATTTTTCCGAGGGCCGCGACCGTAAGATCATCGATGCCATTTCCGATGCCGTCCGTTCGGTGTCCGACGTCAAGCTTTTGGACGTCGACCCCGGAGCCGACACCAACCGCACGGTTTACACCCTGGTGGGCACACCGGAAGGGGTCAAGGAGGCCGCCTTTCAGGCGGCCAAGAAGGCCCACGAGCTGATAGACATGTCCACTCACAGCGGGGCCCATCCCCGAATGGGGGCCATGGACGTCTGCCCCTTCGTGCCGGTCTCCGGAGTGACCATGGAAGAATGCGTCCAGATCGCCAAAGACCTGGGCAAGCGGCTGGGGGAGGAACTGGATATCCCGGTCTACCTCTACGAGTTCGCCGCCGCTTCGCCCGAGCGCCAGAGCCTGGCCGATATCCGCACCGGGGAATACGAAGCGCTGGAGGAGAAACTGAAGGACCCCAAATGGAAGCCCGATTTCGGGCCGGCCAAGTTCAAACACAAATGGGGGGCCAGCGTGGTGGGAGCCCGGGAATTTTTGATCGCCTACAACGTCAACGTCAACACCAAGGACAAAAAGCTGGCCAACGAGATCGCCCTGAACATCCGCGAGGGCGGCCGGGCTAAGAAGGACGCCTCCGGCAAGCTGGTCAAGGACGAGAAGGGAAACACGGTCAAGGTCCCCGGCCGCCTCAAGGCGGTGCGGGCCATCGGCTGGTATATCGAGCAGTACCGGCAGGCCCAGGTGTCCATAAATCTCATCAACTACAACACCACCCCGCTGCATGTGGTGTTCGAGACCGCCCGGGAAGAGGCCGAAAAGCTGGGGCTGATAGTCACCGGCTCGGAGCTGGTGGGACTGGTGCCGTTGAAGCCGATGCTGGAGGCGGGAAAGTTCTACCTGAAAAAGCAGGGCAAGTCGGCCGGGGCGCCGGAGAAGGAACTGGTGGAGACCGCCGTCCGCTCCCTGGGTTTGGACCAGCTGTCGGAATTCGACCCGGCCAAGAAGATCGTGGAATACAACTTCCTTAAGCCCGCCCCGCTGATGTCCCTGACCGCCAGGGATTTTGTGGACGAGGTGTCGTCCGAATCCCCGGCCCCGGGCGGCGGATCGGTGGCGGCTTTGGCCGGCAGCCTGTGCGCGGCCCTATCGGCCATGGTGGCCAACCTGACCGTGGGCAAGCCGGGATATGAAAAGGTCTGGAAAGAGTTGTCCGACCTGGCCGAGCAGGGGCAGGAGATAAAGGACCAGCTGGCCAAGGCGGTGGACGAGGACACCAATGCCTTCAATGAACTGATGGAGGCCATGCGCCTGCCAAAAACCACCCCGGAACAGAAGGCCGCCCGCGAGGCCGCAATGGAGGAAGGCTACAAGAAGGCGGCAGCGGTGCCACTCCAGACAGCCAAAACCTGCCTGGAGGCCATGAAGGTATCCCTGGCCGCCGCCCGGAAGGGCAACGCCAATTCCGCCTCCGATGCCGGGGTGGCAGCCCTGATGGCCCGGGCCGGAGTGGAGGGGGCGGTGCTGAACGTGCTGATAAACCTGGGATCGATAAAGGACCAGGCTTTCAAGGACCGCCATGTAAAAGAATGCCAGGGCCTGAAGCAGGAATCGGCCGATCTGTGCGACATTGTCCAGCTGGCGGTGATGAAAAACATAAAAATATAATTGTAATTTTGGCCCCAGTCCTTTATAATCATATACTAGCGGCAAGGATTTTGGAAAATATGAGTTATGGCTGAAATAAACCGATTGAAAGAACAGGCCCGCACTTTTTACCAGAAGGGCGAGTGGGAGAAGGCCAGAAGGGCGGCGGAGCAGATCGTCTCCATCGAGCCGGAGGATCCCGAATTCACTCTGACCCTGGCCAATATTTACCGGGAGGTGGGAGAGGATCGCAAGGGCCTGGACACCTACGAGAAAGCCCTCAGGCTTTCGGAGAAATCCGGGGACTTCAGCCGGGTGATCGCCGCCTCCAAGAGGATTTTGTCTATTGACAAGGATAGGATAGAGTTATATAATAAGATAGCTGAAGGATACCTTAAACTGGGGTTGAAAAGCGGGGCCGTCCGGGAGTGGATCCGCTTTGCCGACCAGCTGAAGATCCGCTCGGATTTTACTGCTATGGCGGCGGTATACCAGCGGATAACGGACATTATTCCGGAGAACCCCCCCCTAGCTGACAGTTATCAGAAGATCAGGCAGCTGGCGGATCAGGCCGTCTCCGACAATTCGGAGAATGCCCCGGAGCCGGCCGATATCGTACCCTACCGCCGTTTGGTGGACGTGGCCCTGAAGATGGGCCAGGCCAGGAAGATCATCGAAACCCAGCAGAGCTATGCCCGGGTGCTGCTGAGGAGGGGTTTTGTCCGAAAGGCCAAGGCGGTCTATCAGAAGATCCTGGAACGCGACCCCGGCAATGAGGAGGCCCTGGCCAAGGTGCTTTCATCGTCCGGGGACGGCGCCCTGGATGATAAAAAGCTGCAATCCCAGCTGCTGGAAGCCTGCAAAAACTATCAGGAACTGATCTGGGACAAGATCGACGAAGCCTATGAGCCTTATTACGACCTGGGCACTCTTTTCCGGCAGGAGGGCTTGAAGGACGAGTCCATAGTTGAATTTCAGAATTCCATCAAGGGCGGGGACCGGCAGTTAAAGGGCTTTGAGATGCTGGCGGTATCCTTCCTGGAACAGGGCGATTACGGTCTGGCCAAGGAGGTGCTCAGCCAGGGTCTGGCCATCCGGAAGTTTCTGGACAATGAATATGTGGGCCTGCATTACAACCTGGGGGTGGCCCATGAACAGCTGGGGGAGTTTCAGAAGGCTTTATACGAGTATGAGCAGGTCTATGTCATTGACATCACCTATAAGGACGTCGCCAAGCGCCTGAGGGATCTGGAGAACAAGGTCAAGGCCCCGCAGCAGACCAGGATCATCATTCCGGAGCCGCCGGAGTCCGGCGGACCGGCTTCCGGCATCGAACCGGGATCGTTGGATCCTGCGGCCGAAGAGGCCCCGGACCAGACGGCGGCCGTTGAGGAGAGGCCCCCAATGACCCCGATGGAAGATCTGCCCTCTTCAGGGGATGAGGAATTTTATCCCTTGGGGGCGGCGGCCGATCTCCCGGAGAATGCCATTGATGACAGATATGCCCCGCCGGATGAGGATGGCGACGTTTCTTATCAGCCGGCAAATTTACTGGTGGAGGAAACAGATTCGGAGCCGGAAGCCGAACCGTCCCCGCAGGCAGCGCCGATAGTCCTCGGCCCCAAAGACAAAGGACTTTCCTTCCTGTAATATTTTTTAGGAGAATCGATGGACTACGAAAGATTTTTCAAGCTTAATGACGATCCTTTTTCCAATATCCCCGACAGCCGTTTCTATTACGACAGCCCCCAGCACAGCCGGGCCATAATGCACCTGGCCCACGTGGCCGAGAGGATGAGGGGGCTGGGGGTGCTGACCGGAGAGGTGGGCACCGGAAAGACCATGCTGGCCCGGCGCCTGCTGGAGATCCTCCGGGAGGACGGACGGTTCGAAACGGCGTTGCTGGTGCTGACCCACGGGGATTTCAGTCCGCTATGGTTCCTGCGCAGGGTAGGCGCCCTGTTGGACGTCAAGGACGTTTCGGACGATAAGACCCAAGTGTCATCAGCCCTGGCCCGGCGTTTGATGGAGATCCATGCCGAGGGCCGCAAGGCGGTGATCCTGATCGACGAGGCCAATCTCCTGCGGGGGCAGGCCATGCTGGAGGAGATCCGCGGCCTTTTGAACCTGGAGCTGTCCGATGCCCGGCTGATAACTTTTATTTTGTTCGGCATGACCGAGGTCAACCAGAACCTGCTGGTTGATGTTTCGCTTAACCAGAGGGTGTCGGTGAAATATCACCTGGGCCCGCTGGATGAGGATGCGGTAAAGGAATACGTCCAGCACCGTTTGGTGGTGGCCGGCCGGGAGGAGGAGCTTTTTACCGACACTGCCTACCAGCTGATCGCCCGGTATGCCCAGGGCCGTCCCCGGCTGATAAACGCCATCTGCGACAACGCCCTGATGGAGGGCTGCCTCCAGGAGAAGGACCTGCTGGACGCCTCGGTGATCCAGATCGTGGCCAACAATCTGGGGTTGGACGACGGCGCGGAACAGGCTGCCGGGGTGGCGGCCGGGGCCGAGGCCAACGATTACGGTTTCTGATATAACAGCGGACTAAATTCACAATACAATAAATGGTACGATGGCAAAAGTTGATCAAATAAGAGCCAAGGCGGCCGAGTATTTTCAAAAGGGCGATTTCGCCAAAGCGGTGAGCGAGTACAAGAAAGTGCTGGACCTGGAGCCCGGCAACGCCAGCACCTATAACTTCATCGGCGACGCCTATGTGAAGCTGTCCAATGTCGGAGAGGCGGTCTCCAGTTACCTGGAGGCGGTCAGGGGCTACAGCAACGACGCCCTTTATAACAATGCCATTGCGGTCTGCAAGAAGATACTCCGGGTCAACAAGGACGACCCCGAGGTCTACAAGACCCTGGGCGACCTGTATATCCAGCAGGGGCTGGTCAACGAGGCCATCACCAACCTTCTGGAGTACGCCGAGCGGAAGATCAAACAGGGCAAAGCCGATGAGGCCTTCCCGATCTATCACCAGATCGTAGAGATCAACCCCCAGAATCTGGCGGTACGCTCCAAATTGGCCGAGATGTACCTGACCCAGAAAAAGATCCCCGAAGCCATAGAAGAATTCTCCCAGCTGGCCAAGTCCTACCGGGATCAAGGCCGGACGATCGAGGCCGAGTCCCTGGAGGCCAAGGTCAGGGGGATGAAAGGGGAGGCCCCACCGGCCCAGGCAGCGCCGGAGGCCGAGGTCAGGCCCGATTCCATCATCGAGGAGCTTTCCCAGCAGCGGCCCGAAACCCCGGCCCAGAAACAAGCCCCTCCGGAACTGGTGATCGATAAAGAACCGGAGCCGCCCCAGGAAGAGGAGGCCAAACAGGACTGGGCCACCAACATCGAGCTGGGCGACCTGCTGGTGGAGATCGGTTCCACCCAGGAGGCCCTGGACCAATACCACACCGCGGCCAACGGCTACATGAACGACGGCAACGTGGGGAAATCGGTGGAGGTATATAAGAAGATAGCCAACCTGCAGCCCCTGGAGCTGCGCAGCCGCCAGAAGCTGGTGGAGATCGCCCTGCAAAACAACCAGCAGGATGATCTGATAGAAGCCTACCTGGGCCTGGCCGAATGCCTGCACCGCAGGGAACTGCGGGAACAGGCTGCGGCGGTCTACCAGAAGGTTCTGGAGATGGACCCGGTCAACGAGAGCGCCCTGGAGAGCCTGTCCCTATTGCTGCCGGAGATGCCCGAGGGGGCCTTTGAGATGCCGGGCATGGAGATCCATCAAGAGCCGGAGTCTGCCCCGGAGGCGGTTCCCGATATATCGTTCAGCCAGCCGGAAGCTCCCCAGTTCGAGGAGCAAGCCCCGGAGCCTGCTGCCTGGCAGCCGGAACCGGCCCCGGCTGAGGCCCCGCCGGCTTGGGAGGCGCCTCAGCCCGAGCCGGAAAATGCCCAGCCGGAAAGCTTCATGCATCACGGCGAGCCCCAGCCGGAGGAGCCGCAGTTCCACGGCCAGCCGTCCGAACCGCCGGCCAGCGATGACGTCCATTGGGGTCGGGAGATCGTGGAGGGGGGCCGCCAGTCCCGGGTCAAGTTCAGCGTGGCCGATGATGAGCCGGCCGCCGCCCCGGGGGCCCAGGAGGAATTCCTGTCCCTCCAGGACATTCTGGCCGAGTTCAAGGAAGGGGTCTACCAGAGCATAAACCAGGAGGATTTTCAGGGCCATTACGACCTGGGCATAGCCTATAAAGAAATGGGCCTGGTGGAGGAGGCCATTGCCGAATTCCAGATCGCCTCCAAGGGCGAGAAGGAGCGATTGAAGGCCTTCGAGATGCTGGGCGTCTGCTTCCTGGACCGGGGGGAGCCCAAGTTCGCCGTCAAACAGCTGGAGCGCGGCCTCTCCACCCCTGGCTACAGCGATGAGGACTACATCGGACTGCGTTATAACCTGGCCCAGGCCTATGAACTTACCGGGGAGATCCCCAGCGCCATCAAGACCCTGGAGGATATCTACACCACCGATGTCAACTTCAGGGATGTGGGACAGAGGCTGCAATCCCTGAGGGCCTCCCTGGCGCCCGCCGCCCCTCCGGCCGCCCCGGTCCCCCAACCGCCGGCTGCCAGGCCGATGCCCCAGGCTCCGCAGATCCAGCGCCCGGCTGCGCCTCCGCCCCGACCGGCCATGCAGCCGGCCGCCCCGGCCCCCCAGTACCAGCCGGCGCCGGAGCCCGAAACTGAATCAGCCCCCAAACCCAAGCCCATCCCATCCAAGCTGAAGAAACCGGAAAAACAGAGGATATCCTACGTTTAATATGGTCTGAGATGGACAGATATCCGGCCCTGAAAATTTTCATAGTCTTGTTATTAGGGGTGCTGGCCGCTTCGGCCTTCCGCATCCCTTTTATTTTTTCAGGGCCGATGGCTGCGGCAGCGCTGCTGCTGGCCTGGGCCGGGCACAGATTCGGGATCAAAACGGTTGCCCCGGGCCTATCTCTGGCCCTGCTGGCGGCAGGGCTGGCCAGTTATCAAACAAGGCACTCCGCCGTTACCCCCCACTGGGCCCACGGCAGCCAACAGACCCTGCTGACAAAAATTATCTCCGAACCCCGCCGGACTGACAGGGGATGGAGGTTCGTATCCCGGACGATCGCCCGGCGCAGCGGAGGATCGTGGCAGCCGGCCGATAGGAAAATAATGACCTATATCGACTCCCAAGGGGAAAGCCGCCCGGAATACGGGGACCTATTGACGGCCGAGGGGATCTGGCGGATAGCGGCCGAAAGACGCAATCCCGGGGGGTTCGATTACCGCCGGTATCTGGAACGCCAGGAGGTGTCCGGGATATTAACCGCCAGCCGCCACAGGATCATATCGCATTCCCGGGGCAATATTGTGGTATCCGGCCTGATCATCCCCCTGCGCCGGTATGTCCGGGGGACCATCGAGCGCTATCTGGGCGGCGACCCGGGATCCCTGCTGGCCGGGCTGCTGCTGGGGGAGAGATACAACCTCTCCCGGCCGGTCCGGGAGGCCTTCTCCGACACCGGGACCGCCCATGTGCTGGCGGTGTCCGGGCTTCATGCGGCGCTGATGGCCTTCATTATTTTCATCATCCTGCGCCTGTTGCAGCTGCCCAAACGGGCGGCCAGCCTGGGGACGGTGTTCGGGCTGGCGCTGTATGCCTTGCTGGCCGGGGCCAGCCCATCCATCGTCCGTTCCTCCATCATGGTGGGGGCGGTGCTGCTGGGCGGGCTGTTCGAGCGCCGGGGGAACGGCCTGAACATGCTGGGGCTGGCCGGCCTGCTGATCCTGGCCTTCTGGCCGGATGCGGCCCTGGACATCGGCTTCCAGCTTTCCTTTGCCGCCACCGCCGGGATATTGATATTGACCAGCCCCATCGAATCACTCCTTTTCAGGGCCTCCGGATCGGCGCTGATAAGAAAATGGGTATTGACCCCGCTGGCGGTGTCCCTGGCCGCCCAGCTCTTCACCGCACCGCTGCTGGCCTGGTATTTCCACCGCATCCCGCTGATCTCGCTGGTTGCCAATCTGGTGGTGGTGCCGCTGACCGGGCTGATCCTGGCCCTGGCCTTGGCGATGGTGCTTTTAAATCTTCTGGGGGGCTGGGTCGCCTGGCCCATGGCCGCCAGCGCCTATCTGTTCTCCAAGATCATGCTGGAATCGGTGGAGTTCTTCAGCCGGCTGAAATTGGGGACCATCAACTGGCCGACCGTAAGCTGGCCCCAGCTGGCATTGTATGCCGGGATCTGCCTGCTGCCGTTCCTGTGGCGCCGGGCCGGGAAGCCCCGTCTGGCGGCCATCTCGGTGGTCATGGCGGCGGCCGCAGTGATGGTCTGGCAGCAGGCCCTGGCCCGGCCGGCCGGCCTGAGGGTCACCTTTCTGGATGTGGGCCAGGGTGACTGCGCCCTGGTGGAGATGCCCAACGGGAAAAGATACCTGGTAGACTGCGGGCTTTCGGCTCCCAACCGCGACAGCGGGAGGGATGTGATACTGCCTTTCCTTAGGGCTCAAGGGATCACCCGGCTGGATCAGGTGGTGATCAGCCACAGCGACGCCGACCACTGCGGGGGCCTGTCCTACCTGCTGGATCATGTGGATATCAAAAACCTTGTCATCAGCGATCATCCCAGCAGCCAGCCCATGTTCAACCGCGCCCTGGAACAGGCCCGGAGGGGAAAGGTCCCGCTGCAGACCGTCTCCGGCTACGACACCCTGTGCGGGATCTGGCCGGCCCGGGGCTTCCTCTATTCCCGGGAGGACAGCATCCATAACGGCAACGAGTCCTCGCTGATATTGTATCTGCAGTACGGCCGGACCAATATCCTGTTCCCCGGGGATATGGGTCCGGAGTTGGAGGATATCCTGCTACAGAAGGGCCTGCTGGGAAGATGCCGGGTGCTCAAGGTCCCCCACCACGGGGCCCGGCCCAATAATCCAGAGGAACTGGCGGGGATCATTAGCCCCGAGCTGGCCGTGATATCGGTGGGAGAGAACAACCGTTTCGGGCATCCGGCCCGGGAGGCGGTGGAAAATTATACTGCCATCGGCTCGACCATATACCGGACCGACCTATGCGGCGCCGTAATGATGGAGAGCGACGGGGAGAGCATAACCTGCAAAAGCATGATAGAGTAAGGAGAACAGCATGAAGGACCTGATCGAAAAGATGGCCCAGAAGCTTAACAACTCCGGGGTTCCGACCGATTGCCAGAGGCCTCTCTCCGGCGCCGGGAGATCGGTAAAGGACGAGATCGCCGGGGCGCAAAAAGTGCGGCAGCCAAAAGAGCTGGCGGCCTACATCGACCATACCCTGCTCAAACCGGAGGCCGATCAGAATGCCGTCAAAGAGCTGTGCCGGCAGGCGGTGGAGCACGGGTTCTGCTCGGTGTGCATCAATCCATACTGGCTGCCGCTGGCCAAAGAAAATCTCCAGGGCAGCGCCGTCAAATTATGCACGGTGTGCGGTTTCCCGCTGGGAGCGGACGATCCGTCCCTGAAGTCTGATGAAGCCCGAAAGGCGGTTGAGCAGGGGGCCGACGAGGTGGACATGGTGATCAACATCGGAGCCTTGCGCTCCGGCCTTTACCGTGAGGTCTTCGACGACATTTCCGGAGTGGTCAGGGCGGCCGGAGGAAAAACCGTGAAGGTGATCATCGAGACCTGCCTGCTAAACGATGAGCAGAAGATAGGGGCCTGCCTGCTGGCCAAAGCCGCCGGAGCCCATTTTGTGAAGACCTCCACCGGGTTCTCCGGCGGCGGATCCACGGTCGCTGATATTTCCTTGATGAGGCAAACGGTGGGGCCGGAGCTGGGGGTCAAGGCCTCCGGCGGGGTGAAGACGGGCGAGGACGCGCTGGCCATGATAAAGGCCGGGGCCAACCGCATCGGGACCTCAGCAGGGATCAAGATAATAGGGAAGTGATATAACCCATCTAGTTAAAAGGCGGCAGCCCCGCCTTTTTTTTATTTTCAAATCAAAGCATATGTGCTATCATCTTAAATTTACAAGACTTACCGATCATTCAACAAAAAACATATAAACATTGACACTTATTCGTAACTTGTGCTAAAATAACAAATTACATGATATACGGGAAAAAGCTGTTAAAAATATATAAAATTCTTTTAAAAGAATACGGGCCGCAGTATTGGTGGCCGGCCGACAGCCCGTTCGAGGTGATGATCGGCGCGGTGCTGACCCAGAACACCAATTGGAGAAACGTTTCCCGGGCCATAGAAAATCTGAAGGAAAAAAATCTGATCGATCCACAGAGGATCGCTTCCGTAGATAAGGGAAAATTGATAACGGCCATCAGGCCATCCGGGTTCTACAACCAGAAGGCCGCGTATCTAAAGGGTCTCAGTCGGTATGTCCTCGAAAGATTTTCCGGCGATCTGCGAAAAATGCCCCGGGCCGGGACCGGCGTTCTGCGGGATGAATTGCTGGCCGTCAAGGGCCTGGGTCCGGAGACGGTTGATTCAATCCTGCTCTATGCCCTGAACCAACCGGTCTTCGTGATAGACGCCTACACCCGGCGGATCTTCGGCCGCCACGGGGTCCAGATAAACGATCCCGATTATTCCGGCTGGCAAAAGTTCTTCGAATCGCATCTGCCGAAGGATCAAAGGTTATTCAATGAGTATCATGCCCTGATCGTCCGGCTGGCCAAGGAGAGATGCCGCCAGAGGCCCGATTGCCAGGGCTGCCCGCTGGAGGGTGTGACTTTATAAACTCAACCCCCTAAATTCCCCTTCTCTTATAAAGGGAAGGGGTGAGGGGATGAGTTAGGTATAAAGCATGTCAAACTTTTATAGCAGTTGATATCTAATGCCCATCATCGAAGTAAATGAACTGGTCAAGAATTTTAGGACCTTCCGCCGGAGAAGCGGGCTGTGGGGCTCCTTCAAGGACCTGGTCAACCGCAAGTACCAGACCGTCCGGGCGGTGGACCGCATCAGCTTCTCCGTCGAACCGGGCGAGATGGTGGGCTATATCGGGGCCAACGGGGCCGGCAAGTCCACCACCATCAAGATGCTGACCGGGATCCTGGTGCCCACCTCGGGCAGCATCAGCGTCCAGGGGCTGGTGCCCTACAAAAAAAGATACCAGCACGTCAAGCAGATCGGGGTGGTGTTCGGCCAGCGCACCCAGCTGTGGTGGGACATCGCGGTGATCGAGGCCCTGCGACTGCTGCAGAAGATATACGAGATACCCCAGGCCGATTTCGAGGCCCGGCTCCAAAAGTTCGAGGAGGTGCTGGGGATCGCGGACCTGCTGAACATTCCGGTCCGCAAGCTGTCGCTGGGCCAGCGGATGCGCTGCGACCTGGCGGCCTCGCTGCTGCACAACCCCCCGGTGCTGTTTCTGGACGAGCCCACCATCGGGCTGGACATTGCGGTCAAATCCAGCATCCGTGACTTCATCAAGGAGATCAACCGGGAATACAACACCACCGTGATCCTGACCACCCACGACCTGAGCGACATCGAGCACCTGTGCCGCCGGGTGATCATGATCGATCACGGACAGCTGATCTACGACGGGGACCTGAAATCGCTCAAGGACCGGGCGGTGGGCACCAGGCGCCTGCTGGTGGACTTCATTTTACCGGTCGAACGGCCCGGCCTGGAGAAGGTGCTGGCGGGATGTCCGGTGGAGATGGAGAGCAGCAGTCCCTTCCACTGGGAGTTCGCCTTCGACCGGAAAAAGGTCACTGCGCCGGAGATCATCGGCCAGCTGCTATCCAAGCTTGAAGTGAGGGACCTGGAATTGGAGAACCCCAAGATCGAGGACGTGGTCCGGGAGATCTACCAGCAGGGGCAGAAGTGAAAAAGATCTGAAGATGAGAATTTCGGAAGAGAAGAAGGTGAGAACGGTCGTTGTTTTGATCAACAGGAGGATTATTCCGACAGCGCTTGGTGTCTTTGAGCCTCTGTGGCATAGCGGCCTATGAACAATAAATTTGCCAAATACTGGGCCTTCATGCGGATGGGCTACCTGACCTACCTGGCCTACCGCTTCCAGGTGCTGATGAGCTTCGTCTCCTACCTGCTGATCATCGCCCTGAACTATTTTTTATGGAAGGCGGTTTTCGCCAAGCACCAGGTGATAGCCGGATTCACCATGGAGCAGATGATGACCTACGTGGTGATCGGTTGGTCGGCCCGGACCTTCTTTGCCAACCGGATAGACCGGATGATCGGCGATGCGGTGCGGGACGGCTCCATAGCCATGGACCTGTTGAAGCCCACCAATTTCCAACTGTACCACTACTTCCGGGCCTTCGGCCGGGCGGTGTTCATGTTCCTGTTCATGACCCTGCCCATCATCATCGTGGCCTCGATGATATTTCCGGTCAGCCTGCCCAGCGGGAAGCTGGGGCCGTACCTGTTCCCCCTGAGCGTCATCCTGAGCTTCTTTTTGCACGCCGGCATCAGCTATCTGACCGGGCTGGTGGCCTTCTTCACCAGGAACAACGAGGGGGTGCTGCGATTCAAACAGCTGTTGGTCGAAGTGTTTTCCGGGGTGATGATCCCCATCACCTTCTTCCCGGACTGGGTGCAGAATGTTTTGTTCTGGCTGCCGTTCAAATACATCGCCTACGCCCCCTTGAGGATCTACCTGGGGATGGAGCCGCTGTCCAAGGTCCACCAGGGCGTGCTGCTGCAGATAATGTGGATCGTGATCATCTATCTGACCGGGCAGGTGGTCTGGCATTACGCCATCAAGCGGCTGGAGATACAGGGGGGGTGACATAAATGCAAATTGCAAAAGTCAGAAGGCAAAAGGCAAAAACTTATCCTGCCTGTGCGCCGAAGGCGTGAAACTTGCTAACCTGCCTGACATTCGAATGGATGCAAATTGTAAAAACCTGCCCGGAGAAATGCAGGTTTGGTTGGCAAACCAATGGATTCAGAGGGTAAAAGTCAAAAGCTTGCCTTGGGAAATGCCAACCTGTCTGACCTGCGAATGGATGAAAAATCAAAAATAAAACTGGAACGAATATCAAGCGCTTCATCTTCTACCTAAATCTCCTGCGGGCCTATCTGTCCAATTCCATCAAGTCCCGCCTGGCCTACCGGGAGGATTTCCTGTCCGGCTTCATCGCCGGGGCCATGATGCAGCTGATCGGGGTGCTGTTCATCGTCTCGCTGTTCGTCAAGGTCCCCAGCCTCAAGGGCTGGCGCAAGGAGGAGATATTCTTCATCTTCGGATTCTCCCAGGTCAGCCTGGGGCTGTTCTTCACCTTTTTCTCCAACCTGCTGGAGCTGAGCGAAAAGTACATCATCGAGGGCAACTTCGACCGGATCCTGCTGCGGCCGCTTAACAGCTTCTTCCAGGTGGTCACCGAGCGCATCTACTGGGAGGAGAGCTCCACCATCCTGGTGGGCCTGTCGATGATGTCCTACGCCTTGTCGAAGATGCACCTGCAGCTTGGCGCCGGCGATTACCTGGTGACCTTCGGGCTGGTACTGGCGGCCTGCACCATCTACCTGGCGATATTCACCATCCTGGTCAGCCTGACCTTCTGGTTCAACGACCGGGGCAGCGTGGTCTCGGTGATGCTGATGCTGGAGGGGTTCTCCCGCTACCCGGTGACCATCTTCAACCGGGTGGTGCGGGTGATCCTGACCTTTGTGATACCGTATGCCTTCACCGCCTTTTTCCCCTCGATGTACCTGCTGGGGAAAAATAAATATTCGATCTACGTCTGGATGACCCCGGTGGTGGCGGTGATCTTTTTAAGCCTGGCTTTGCTGATCTGGCGCCAGGGGGCCCGGGCCTACGAGAGCACCGGAAGCTGACGGCCTGACAATAATTTCAGATTTCTCTCTGCCTGCTTTTCTAGGTTATAACTTTAATACTGTAAAATACCATCCAACTTGGAGGAACAATGATAAAGCTTCCCAACCTGAGGGATATCTTTTCCAGCGTCATCTCCCACGACATGGCGGTGGATCTGGGGACCGCCAGCACCCTGGTCTATGTCGAGGGCAAGGGGATAGTCCTGCACCAGCCCTCGGTGGTGGCCATCGAGAGGAAGACCGGCATGGCCATAGCGGTGGGCGACGAGGCCAAGAAGATGCTGGGTCGGACCCCGGACGAGATCAAGGCCATCCGGCCCATGAAGGACGGGGTGATCGCCGACTTCGAGATCTGCGAGGAGATGCTGCGGGCCTTCATCAAGATGGCCCAGAAGCGGCGCTCCATAGTCAAGCCCCGGGTGATCGTCTGCGTGCCCTCGGGCATCACCGAGGTGGAGAAGCGGGCGGTGCGCGACTCGGCCGAACACGCCGGGGCCCGGGAGGTGTACCTGGTGGCCGAGCCCATCGCGGCCGCCATCGGGGTGGGGCTGCCGGTCAGCTCGCCCATCGGCAGCATGGTGATAGACATCGGCGGCGGCACCACCGAGATCGCGGTGATCGCCCTGTCCGGCATCGTCAGCAACACCTCCATCCGCACCGCCGGAGACGAGATGGACGAGGCCATCGTGGAATACCTGCGCAAGAGCTACAGCGTCCTGATCGGCGAGCAGACCGCCGAGGACATCAAGATAAAGATCGGCTCGGCCTTCCCGGTGGAGGAGAGCCGGGAGATGGAGGTCAAGGGCCGGGACCTGGTGTCCGGCATCCCCCGGGCGGTCAAGGTCCGCAGCGAGGAGATCCGGGAGGCCCTGCGGGAGCCCATCAACCTGATAGTGCTGGCGGTGAAGAAGGCCCTGGAGCAGACCCCGCCGGAGCTGGCAGCCGACATCGTGGACGCCGGGATCGTGATGACCGGGGGCGGATCGCTGCTCAAGGGGCTGGACGCCCTGCTGCGCGAGGAGACCAATCTGCCCATCAAGGTGGCCGACAATCCCCGGGAGTGCATCGTGCTGGGGGCCGGCCGGATACTGGAGGGCCAGGACAACTTCGACAGCGTGCTGATGCAGAGCCGCCGCGAATGATTAGGGATGACCGATACTGATGCTTCTGTTCGACCGAAGGATCTGGCACCGGCACGAGATTGCGGTGCTGATAGCCGCCCTGATGATCTCGGCGGTGCTGGCCGTTCTGCCTTCCGGGCTTAAAACAGCCGCCGGCGGCGGGGTGGTGGGGACATTGTTCGCCCCGCTGGAATACCCGGCCAGCCAGGTCCGGTCGCTCTTTTCCAGCTGGAAGGACAATCAGGAATTAAGGCTGCGTCTGGCGGTGGCCTCCCTGGAGAACATCTCGCTGAAGCAGGCGGCCCGGGAGAATGACGAGTTCCGGAGACTGCTGGAACTCAAGTCCCGCACCCAGTGGCTGCTGAGTTCCGCCCGGGTGGTGGGGCGCGAGCCGACGGCCCGGGCTCCTTCCCTGGTGGTCGAGCCGGGCGATCCCAAAGGGATCAGGGATGATATGCCGGCGGTATCCGACCGGGGGCTGGTGGGGAAGGTGGTCAACTCCGGGCCGGGGTATTTTCAGGTGGCCACCATCTTCGACCCCGACTCCCGGGTCAGCGCCATAGTGGCCCGCAGCCGGGTGCTGGGGATCTTTCGCACCGACCGGGGCCGGAGTTGCATCCTGGACAGGGTTTCCTTGAGGTCAGACGTCAGGGTGGGCGACACCGTTCTGACCTCTGGCTACGGGCAGGTCTTCCCCTCCGGTCTGATGCTGGGAACGGTGGCCAGGATCCGGATCGATAAAAGGCAGCTGACGATGAATATTGAGATCAAACCTTCGCTGGACCTGAACCGGACCAGCCAGATCTTCATCATCACCGGCGGGGTCAATCCGCCGCTGCCCTCGCTGGCCCCGGCCAAGGCTCCGGACAGCCTGGCATACCGGCCCCGGAGAAGGATCAAGTTCCCGCCCCCTCCGGAGATGGATATCCGGCTGCCCCAGGACCCGGTGCCGGTGCCGGATGAATCGGAGCTGCCGGGAGGGGCCGGGCAATGATCAAGACCTTTAAAATTCTGTGGTTGATATGGCTGGCAGTATTCCTGCAGAGCTCGGTGATAAACATCATCAGTCCCTGGGGGCTGATCCCCAACTTCATGGTGATGGTGATCGCCCTGGCCGGACTGAGTCAGGGGGTGTCGTCCGGGGTGTGGACCGGGCTGCTGGTGGGGTTTCTGGCTGACTGCTATCACCCCTCCACCATGGGGTTGTCCGCTTTCGGGGGGACCGTGGTCGGTTATCTTACCGGAATGGCCCGGGACAGGATCTATCGGGAGCAGCTCATAAGCCAGGCGGCCTTGACCGCGGCGCTGGCGCTGGTGTATCAGCTGTTCGTGTTTTTCGGGAGGGATGGTGGGGCGCTCTCCTCCTATCCCGGTTATTTTATCCGATTCGGCCTGGGTGGCGCCGTCCTCACCGCTCTGATCGCGGCCCTGATCCTGCCGGCCCTGGAACGCTGGACCTACGGAAAAAGGTAGCGGTAATGGCGCAGGATTACAAGAACAGCTCCCGGGCGGCGGCGGCCCTGATCTTCTGGATGGCGGCCCTGTCGGTACTGCTGATCCGGACCGCCCAGCTCCAGATACTGGAAGGGTCCAGGTATAAGAATTATGCCCGGCAGAACCGGGTCCGCAAGGTGGCCATCCCGGCCGCCCGGGGATTGATATTCTCCCGGGACAGCGTCATCATTGCCGAGAGCAAACCGGCCTTCAACCTGGTGCTGGTGGCGGTCAGGGACTGGGGGCCGGCGGTGATAACCGCCTCACGGCTCCTGGGGCTGGACAGCAGCTGGGTCAAGCAGGAGATAAACAGCCAAAGGCGCTCCTATCCCAAGGATCCGGTGTCCATCGTCCGGAACCTTTCCCCGGCACAGGTGGCCGTGATCGAGGAGCATTCCGACCAGCTGCCGGGGCTGCGGCTGGCCACCGAATCCCGGCGCAAGGCGCCCTACGGCAGCTATGCCAGCCACCTGATAGGCTACACTTCGGAACTTAATTCCAGGGAATATGAAAGACTGAGGGAACGGGGCTATCGGTTGGGGGATTTCCTGGGCAAGGCCGGGTTGGAGAAACAGTACGAGGATCTGCTGCGGGGCAGCGACGGCTGCGAATTCGTGGAGGTCGACGCCAAGGGGCGGGAGCAGGGGAACATTCCCGACCTGGAGCGGCTGGAGCCGGTGCCCGGGGCCAATCTTTACCTGACCATCGACTGGAGGCTGCAGCAGCTGGCCGAGAGCCTTTTTGTCGGCGGGATGCAGGGATCGGCGGTGGCGCTGGACCCCCGGACCGGCCAGATACTGGCCCTGGTCAGCAGCCCCAATTTCAATCCCGATCTTTTTTCCACCGGCATCAGCGCCCAGGATTGGGACCGGCTGGCCAACGACCCCTCCTTTCCCCTTTGGGACCGGGCCATCCGCAGCGTCTATCCTCCGGGCTCGACCTTCAAGGTCTTCACCGCGGCCGCGGCGCTGGACGGCGGCCTGATCGATGAAAAAAAACTGCTGCCCAAGGCCTGTCACGGAGCCATGAGGATAGGCAACCGGGTTTTCAGATGCTGGAAGCCTTCGGGCCACGGCTCGCTCAATCTGCATGAGGCCATCGTCCAGTCCTGCGACGTATATTTCTATCAACTGGGGCAGATGCTGGGGGTCCAGGGCATCTCCGACCTGTGCCTCAAGGTCGGCCTGGGATCGAGGACCGGCATCGACCTGCCCCAGGAGGTTCCCGGGCTGGTGCCCACCATCAGCTGGTACGAAAAACGGCTGGGCAGGGGAAGCTGGGGCGGCGGGGTCCCGGCCAATCTGTCCATCGGGCAGGGGGAGCTGCTGGTCACTCCTTTGCAGCTGGCGGTCATGTACGGGGCCGTCGGAAACAACGGAAGGCTTTTTCAGCCTCACCTGATCCTGAAGACCGAGGATTACCAAGGGGAATTGTTGGAAAAGGAAAAATTGGCAAGCCATCAGCTGGGCATTTCCTCCCACACCATAGCCATAATCAAGCAGGCCCTGGCCGGGGTGGTCAATCAGCCCGGCGGCACCGGCGGCTCGGCCAGGATATACGGGGTCGAGGTGGCCGGGAAGACCGGCACCGCCCAGAATCCCCACGGGGATGACCATTCCTGGTTCGTGGCCTTTGCCCCCAAGGATGATCCGGTGATCTCGGTGGCGGTGCTGGTGGAGAATGCCGGGCACGGGTCGGCGGTGGCCGCGCCGTTGGCCGGCAAACTGATCAGGCAGTACCTGGCGCAGCAGGGCATAACCAAGGATGACAATCTAAAAGTGGCGGCGGCCCCATGAAACTTTTCGGATTTCATTCCAGCCGCGATTTCGATATTCAGCTGCTGGCGGCGGTCCTGATCCTGGTCTGCATCGGCATCCTGGCGGTGTACAGCGCCACCCAGACCGATCAGCCCGGTTTCGAAGGGATCTGGTTAAAGCAGCTGGTGTCGCTGGCCATCGGCCTGGCGGCCCTGTTGGTGGCGGTGATCATTCCCTACCGCTATCTGGAGGCCTTCGCCTGGCCGATATACGGCCTGTCCCTGGTCCTGTTGGTAGTGGTTCTGCTGGGACCCAAACACATGAACACCCACCGCTGGATACGCCTGGGTGGGCAGATGTTCCAGCCTTCGGAGATCGCCAAGATGGCCACCATCTTTGCCCTGGCCAAGCTTATTTACAGGAAAGACCTGGGCCGGGCGGGATTTCTGGGGATCCTTCTGCCGCTGGCCATAGTGGTGGTACCCCTAGGGCTGGTGCTGGTCGAGCCGGACCTGGGTACCTCGCTTTCCTTCGGGGCGCTGTTCATCGCCATGATCTTCTGGCAGGGGTACCCGGTGAAGAACATCTTATACTTGCTATCGCCGATCCTTTCGATGGTGGCGGTGTTCTCCATGCCCAGCTGGATAGGCTTCATGATCCTGCTGTTGTTGTCGTTCTGGTTCTTCCGGATGAAGTTCAAGCATGCCTCCTGGATCTTGGTGCTGAACACGGTGATCGGAAGCATCACCCCCTTCCTGTGGCAGGGACTCAAGGATTACCAGAGGATGAGGGTCATGATATTCCTCAATCCCGGCATCGACCCCCGGGGGGCCGGCTGGCACGTCCTGCAGTCCAAGATCGCGGTGGGTTCCGGGGGCTTCTGGGGGCAGGGTTTTTTGGAGGGCACCCAGAAGAAGCTGTCGTTCCTGCCGGAACAGCACACCGATTTCATCTTCGCCACCTTCGGCGAGGAATTCGGTTTCATCGGCTGTTTTATCCTGCTGCTGCTGTTCTTCTGGCTGGTGTATCGCGGCATCGTCATCGCCCGGCAGGCCCGGAACCGCTTTGCCGGCCTGTCGGCGGTGGGCATCCTGTCCGTTTTGGGGTACCATGTGATACTGAATATCGGCATGGCCCTGGGAATTTTGCCGGTGACCGGGATCCCCCTGCCGTTCCTGAGCTTCGGCGGCTCGGCCCTGATCATCAACCTGATGATGATCGGTCTGCTGCTGAACATCGGCCTGCGAAGGTACGAATACTAAATGGATTTTAGTGAATTGATGACAGATTTCAAAGGACACTTTCACCGCTGAGGCGCAGAGAGTATTCTCGGTTATAACTTATGAGGCTTTTTTGTTTGTCGGATATCCTAAACAATTCAACTGTTCAACTTCTTAAACTTTTTAACATTCAGGTATGCTTCCCACCATTTTCAAGATCGGCCCCTTTACCTTGCACAGCTACGGACTGATGCTGGCGCTGGCATTTCTGTCGGCCATCCTGCTGCTGGAGGCAAGAGCCAAGAAATCAGGCATCTCCAAGGATGTCATCATGGACTTCGGATTGGTGGTAATGATAGCCTCGGTTATTGGCTCTCGGGCGTTCTACGTTTTAAGTCATTGGGCCGGATATGCGCCCCGGCCGCTGACGGCGCTGGCGGTGTGGGAGGGCGGGCTTACCTTTTACGGGGGCGTTCTGCTGGCGGTGCCGGCCGGGATCATCTATCTCCGGAAAAAAGGCATCGCCTTCTGGCCGCTGTCCGACCTGGCGGCCCCGGCCTTCGCCCTGGGCCTGGGCATCGGGCGGCTGGGATGCTTTTTGAACGGATGCTGTTTCGGCCACCCTTCATCCCTGCCCTGGGCGGTGAGATTTCCGCCCGATACCGCCGCCGGATCGGCCTTCACCTGTGCCTTGCATCCCACCCAGCTTTACGAGGCGATCTTCGGTTTTCTGGCCATGGCCTCACTGCTGTGGCTGGGGAAAAGAAAATATTTCTCCGGGGCGATGTTCTGTCTTTTCCTGGGGATGTACGGCGTTTGGCGTTTTGGGTTGGATCATTTTCGTTACTACGAAGACAGCCAGCTTTGGCTTCTGGGGCTTACCAATAATCAATGGATAAGCCTGGGATTGATCGTTTTTGCCCTAGCATCTTCAGCGATTCTCTGGAAGAAGCAGAAAGTGTTAAAAAATAAGTAAAATTCATTTACTTTTTACTTCTATAGTGATAAAATAAAAATCGGATTGCCGCTGTAGCTCAGTTGGTAGAGCGACGCTCTCGTAAAGCGTAGGTCACCGGTTCGATTCCGGTCAGCGGCTCCATGATTGGGCTTTTATCTCACACAAAGGACACAAAGTCATTGCGAGGGAGCTTAGCACGCTGACAAACGAAGCAATCCCGATTGTCATTCCCCCGCAGGCGGGAATCCAGGCTTATGGGCCCCGGATTCTTTCAAAGCATTATCATTGCTCTCGTCATCCTGAGAAAGGCAATCTATCTTGCAAGCCGAAGGATCTTTTTAACCACAGAGCGCACAAAGAGCACAAAGATTTTATATGTTAGTTCGTCAAAATAAGAAACTAAAATGAAAACAAATTCTGAAGAAAAAGAAATTGTCGAACAATATTCGCTAGCCATGAATGTGAAGTTATTTGACAGGATAGTGTTTTATATTTCAGCTATTATGGTAAGCATATGGTTTTTGATGCCACTTTATGCTCCCAATAAATTCCCCCTCTTGATATTTGTTATTGTTTCAGTGCCAATTGTTTTACATAATATCATTGCTCTGCCTAAGCATTTTAGGATTATTAATAGTTATGGGCTATACTTTGACCCATGGCTAAACACCAAATGTGCATTGCATGCATATTATCCTTCAAAAGATTTTTTAAATAAATATCCTTGGTTTAAGGCGATGCATTATTTGATGATAATATTGCCCGTTGTCTGTTTCCTCCTTGTTGTATTGATTAGATTTACGACGAATCCAAAACTTAATTGACGATAATAAAAATCATTAAACTTCGAGTATAATATTTTGTCTACTCACGATAAACTGATGATCAGCGTGGCCGGGATCAGGGGTGTGGTCGGAACCAGCCTGACTCCCGAGCTGGCCCTGAAATTCGCCGCGGCCTTCGGAACCTTCATTGGGGGCGGACCGGTGGTGCTGGGGCGGGATTCCCGCCTGTCGGGTCCGGTGATGGAAATGGCGGTGGAGGCCGGCCTGCGTTCGGTGGGCTGCCAGGTGATCAGGATCGGCATCGTCCCCACCCCCACCGTCCAGCTGATGACCAGGCTTTTAAAAGCCAAGGGGGGCATCGCCATCACCGCCAGTCATAACCCCTCCCAGTGGAACGCCCTTAAATTCGTCTCCAGCCAGGGGCTGTTTTTAAGCAAAGGCCAGGGTGAAAAGGTCATCGCCTTTTTCAAGTCCGGCAGATTTGCCTATAAAAAATATGACCGGCTGGGCGACAGCAAAGAATATCCCAATGCCATCAAAGACCATGTGGCCAGGATACTCAAATTATCCTTTCTAGATATTCCAGCCATCAAAAGAAAGAAGTTCAAGGTGGTGGTGGACACCTGCCACGGGGCCGGCGGGCCGATATTCAGCCTGCTGCTTAAGGAACTGGGCTGCCGGGGCATCTCCCTGCACAACGAGACCAGCGGAAAGTTCTCCCGGCCCATCGAGCCGCAGGCCCAGAATCTGAAGGAACTTCAGAAGGCGGTCATCGCACACAAAGCCGACATCGGCTTTGCCACCGACGCCGATGTGGACCGGCTGTCCATAGTCTCCGACCAGGGCAGGGCCATCGGAGAGGAATATTCCCTGGCTTTGGCCGCCCGTTTCATGTTCGCGCATTTCAAGACCAAGGCCGTCACCAATCTCTCCACCAGCCGGATGATAGACGACCTGGCAGGCCAGTTCAAGACCAGCGTCATCCGCACCCCGGTGGGCGAGGCCAACGTGGTCGGCGCCATGAAAAAGCACCGGGCCCTTATCGGCGGCGAGGGCAACGGGGGGATAATCATCCCCCAGCTGAACTACGCCCGGGACGCCTCTGCCGGGATAGCCTTGATATTGCAGATGCTGACCGAGGAGAACATTCCACTATCACAGGTTGCCGAGAAAATTCCCGGATATTATATGATCAAGACCACCTTGACAGTGAAGGATCCCCAGAAGTTTTTGGCCCGGGCGGCCAAAATATTCACCCAATGTAAAATTGACAAAAGGGACGGCCTTAAATATATCTGGCCCGATGCCTGGGTGCATATCCGGGCCTCCGGCACTGAGCCGATAGTGCGGGTGATCGCCGAAGCGCGGGAGGAGAAGCAAGCCCGCATATTGGTCAGGAAGATAAACGGGGGATTGTAGCGGCGATCCACGAATCGCCCAAAGACAGGATAATTAATATGAATAATCCGTGAAATCCGTGTCCCTTTTCTAATTTTATCCCGACATCAAAAACCTGTTAACCATCATCTAACATTATGTGCGGAATAGTCGGTTACATCGGAACCAAGAACTGCGTCCCCCTTATCATGGAGGGCCTGAAGCGCCTGGAATATCGGGGCTACGACTCGGCCGGCCTGGCTCTGATCAAGGACGGCCAGCTGGTCATCGAGAAGAAGGCCGGCAAGGTGGCCGACCTGGCGGCGATGATCGAGGGGAAGGAGTTATCCGCTTCTTTGGGGATCGGACACACCCGCTGGGCCACCCACGGCGAGCCGGATGACCTGAATGCCCATCCCCACTGGGACTGCAAGGGCGAGATAGCCATCATCCATAACGGGATCATCGAGAACTACGCCACCCTGAAGAAAAAACTGGTTCAGGACGGCCATCAGATCCGGACTGCCACCGATACCGAGATACTGGTCCACCTGATCGAGGAGATGTACAAGCAGACCCAGGATCTTTTCTCCGCCGTCAGATACGCCCTGCTGGAGGTGGAGGGCACCTTCGGCATTCTGGTGATATCTCCCAAAGAGCCGGACAGGATCATCGCCGCCCGCCGGGGCAGCCCCCTGGTGATCGGGGTGGGGGAGGGCGAGAACCTGATCGCCTCCGATGCCGCCGCCCTGGTGGAACACACCCGGCAGGTGGTCTATCTTAATGACGACGAGATGGCCTGCATTACGGCCGACTCGTTCTATACCAAGACCATTCATGACCAGGAGGTGGTCAAGCAGATCGAAAAGATCACCTTTTCCCTGGAACAGATAGAACGGGGAGGCTATGAGCATTTTATGCTCAAGGAGATAAACGAACAGCCGACCTCCCTGGAGAACGCCATGCGGGGCCGCCTGATGGCTAAAGAAGGCGACGTTCGGCTGGGGGGCCTGCACACGGTGATGGGCAAACTTTTGAACGCCCGGCGGATAATCATCACCTCCTGCGGCACCTCCTGGCATGCCGCCCTGGTGGGCAAGTATATGCTGGAACAGCTGGGCCGGATCCCGGTGGATGTGGATTACGCTTCGGAATTCCGGTTCCGCAATCCGGTCATCCGGCCGGACGATGTGGTGATGGTCATCAGCCAGAGCGGCGAGACCGCCGACACCCTGGCTGCCCTGCGGGAGGCCAAATCCAGGGGGGTTCCGGTGCTGGGGATCGTCAACGTGGTGGGCAGCACCATCGCCCGGGAGACCGACGCCGGGGTATATATTCACGCCGGGCCGGAGATAGGAGTGGCCTCCACCAAGGCCTTTACCTCGCAGATAGCCGTGCTGGGCCAGATAGCGATCCTGTTGGCCAAGAACCGGGGTCTGCCGCAAAAGACCCTGGCCAATATCGCCCAGGACCTGGCCGACATCCCCAACAAAGTCCGCCAGGTGCTTTTACTGGACGGCCAGATCAGGAAGATAGCCCAGGAGTTCAAAAATGCCGAGAATTTTCTCTATCTGGGCCGGGGCAGCAATTTTCCCACCGCCCTGGAGGGAGCCCTGAAGCTGAAAGAGATCTCCTACATCCATGCCGAGGGCTACCCGGCCGCCGAGATGAAACACGGCCCCATCGCCCTGATTGACGAGAACATGCCGGTGGTCTTTATAGTGCCCAAGGACGCCCTGTACGACAAGGTGGTCAGCAACATCCAGGAGGTGCGGGCCCGCAAAGGCCGGGTGATCGCCATTGCCAACGTCGATGACAACGAGATAGACCATCTGGCCGAGTTCGTGATCAAGGTCCCCCGGACCTACAGCTATTTCGGCCCCATCATCAACAGCATCCCCCTGCAATTGCTGGCCTATCATATCGCCTTGCTCCGGGGCTGCAATGTGGACCAGCCAAGAAACCTGGCCAAGAGCGTGACCGTGGAATAGAATGGGTTTGATCTTAATAGAATTTAACATTATGGCAGGTGAACATGAAAACAGACAAGAAAGCCTATGGCCGGTATCTGGGAGAGGAGACCTCCGCCAGATTTTTTGCCGGGGAACTTTCCCAAAACGAAAAGGAACAGGCCTTGCGCCGGCTGTCCGAATTGACCCGGGTCTTTTGGTCCTATCTGCCGGGCGGCATCAGGAGGCATGCCCAAAAGCTCCATGGCGGGGCCAAGGTGGAGCAGGCCCTGCTGCTGGCCGATGTCACCGGCTTCACGGCGCTGTCCGAGAGGCTGTCCCGCATCGGACGGGAGGGGGCCGAGGAGGTCACCGGGATCATCAACAGCTATTTTGCCCCGCTGATAAAGATCGTCCACAACTACGGCGGAGATGTGGTCTACTTCGGCGGCGATGCTTTCAGCGCCGGCTTCGAGTCGGTGGAGGGCGAGCCCTCGCCCAGCCATCTCCGGGCGCTGCAGGCCGCTTTTGAGATGCAGGAGCTGGTCAAGAATTTTACCGAGATCAAGACCTCGGCCGGGGCCTTCCCCATCAGCCTGCACCTGGCCCTGCATTTCGGTCCCACCCAGATATTCAGCGTGGGCCGGCGCGACCTGGACCTGGAATATTTCATGGCCGGGCGGGTCACCAACTATGCCTCCCAGCTGGAGGACCTATCCTCCGGGGCAGAACTATTGATCAGCCGGGAACTTTATGATAAGGCCAAGACCAAGATAACCGCCGAACCCGCCCAGGGCAATACTTATAAACTTGTCAAAGTGAACGAAAAAGTCGGCCATCTGGAAGCGGCCGGACGGGAGGAGACGGAGGATATCGAGCGGTCCATCGAGCATCTGGAGGCGATCCGCCCTTATTTCTCAAGCTGGCTGACACAAAGGATCATGGCCGATCCCAAGTCCGGAGGCGTGGCCGGGGAGCATCGCCGGGTGACCATGCTGTTCCTGAACGTCTGGGGGGTGGATTTCGACGATGACCAGCAGGCCATTTCCAAGGCCCAGAATTATTTCTCGGTCCTGCAGGAGGTGGTGGAGAGATATGGCGGGCTGGTCAACAAGGTGGATTTCAGTTCCCAGGGCCACAAGGTGCTGGTTTTGTTCGGGGCCCATATCGCCCATGAGAACGACGAGGAACGGGCCCTGCTGTGCGCTCTGGAGATGCTGGGCCGCGAGGAGTTCGGTTATGGCGGGGTCAAGCAAAAATTCGGGGTCAACAGCGGCTATGTCTTCGCCGGAACGGTCGGCTCGGCCCTGCGCCGGGAGTTCACCGTGATGGGCGACGAGGTCAACCTGGCGGCCCGCCTGATGTCATCGGCCGGGGAGCAGGAACTGTTGGCCACCGCCGCCATCCAGCGGAAGAACTCGGGAAAATTCGGATTCAAGAACCTGGGCGAGAGGGAGTTCAAGGGCAAGAAGCACCCCATCACCATATATCAGGTAAGCAAAAGGGATGAAACCGGCGAGGACGTCTTTGCCAAGTGGATGACTGAATCCAAGGCCATGGTGGGCCGCCAGAAGGAAAAGGAACTGTTGAACAGCGCCGTGGAGAAAGGCATCTCCGGGCAGGGCCAGATAATCTCGGTGGTGGGCGAGGCCGGCATCGGAAAATCCAGGCTGTCCCGGGAGCTGATCCAAAACTGGGCCGAGCGGGGATACTCTTTCTTCGTCGGCAACTGCCAGTCCTACGGCGCGGCCATCTCCTACCTGCCCTGGGCCGATCTGCTGAAGAGCTATCTGGGGATAAAGGAGGCCGACCCCATGGAGGCCAAGACCTCCCGGATCCACAAAATGCTGGGGATCATCGACCCGGCTCTCAAGGACTGGGCCCCGATCATCGGCGAGGTGGTGGGTGTGCCCATGCCGGAGAGCGAGCTGACCAAATCGCTGGATGCCAAGCTCAGACAGCAGAGATTGTTCGATCTGGTGCTGGATATCTTCAGCTGGGGGGCGGCCCAGGAGCCGCTGCTGCTGATAATCGAGGACCTGCACTGGGCCGACGGGGCCTCGCTGGGGCTGCTGAACTACGTGGCCCGCAATATCGGAGACAAGCCCATAGTGCTGTGCCTGGTCTATCGGCCCATCGAGGCCAAGCACGAATTCGCCGGCAAGGAATACCACAGCCAGATGACCCTCAAGGAGCTGAGCCGGGAGGAGAGCCTGGAGCTGGTGAAGACCCTGCTGGATATCCAAGGGATGCCGCCGGAACTGGAGCAGTTGATCCTGAAAAAATCCCAGGGCAACCCCTTCTTCGTGGAGGAGGTGGTCAAATCCCTGATCGAACAGGAAGTGGTGGCCGAGAAGGACGGCCAGTGGCGGGTGGTCGCGACCGACATCGCCAAGATCAACATTCCGGACACCGTTCAGGGGGTGATCATGAGCCGTATCGACCGCCTGCCGGCCGAGACCCGGGAGGTGCTTCAGATCTCTTCAGTGATAGGTCGCGAGTTCGACCAGCATGTTTTGCAGGCGATATATCCCAAGAAGGTCGAGATAAATCCCCACCTCAAAAGCCTGAGAGGCCTGGACCTGGTGCTGTCGGAGCAGGAGGGCAGTTATTATTTCAAGCACATCATGACCCAGGAGGTGGCCTACGACAGCCTGCCGTTCAGCCGCCGGCGGGAACTGCACAACAATATCGGCGACCATATAGAGCTTTCCAATGAGGACAAGATAGAAGAGGCTCTGGAATTATTGTCGCACCATTATTTTCATGCCCAGAACTGGGAGCCGGCCTTCTTCTATTCGGTGGAGGCCGGGGACAAAGCCAAGAAAGCCTACGCCAACCAGGAGGCCCTGGCCCATTACGACCGGGCGCTGGAGGTGTTCGACAAGATGGTGGAGGCCGGGATGCTGCCCGAGCTGACCCGCCGCATCCAGGAGGAGCTGAAGCAGAAGGAAGCGGAGGCGGTCAATTAGGGCTGACAAAAAATAACAATATCCCAGGGCCTCTGGTCTAGCGGCAGGCAAAAAAACAGTGGTGATAACAATTACTTTGGCCGAACAGAGGCCCATTCGTTAATTAGGCGAACCCGGCAAACCAAATTATGGGGCATAAATATTGAAACCAAAAGCCATTCTGGTCGGCAGTGTGCTGGGTCGGGCTAGCGTCTTTGAGGAAGAGGAATCTTTAAAGGAGCTGGCCCGCCTGGCGGATACCGCCGGTGCCTCGGTGATAGACCACCTGGTGCAAAGGCGGGTCCGTCCCGACGCCACCTATTTCATCGGCAAGGGCAAGGTGGAGGAGCTGGCGCTGGCAGTGGCTGACAGCCGGGCTGATCTGGTGATATTCGATCACAGCCTGACCCCCAGCCAGGCCTCCAATATACAGGCCCAGCTGGATTGCCGGGTGGTGGACCGGGCGGAGCTGATCATGGATATTTTTGCCAGGCAGGCCAGTAGCGCCGAATCCAAGATCCAGGTGGAACTGGCCCAGCTGCAATACCGCTTCTCCCGTTTGGTGGGTGCCGGGCTGGAGATGACCGATCCCGGGGCCGGGATCGGGACCAGGGGGCCGGGGGAGAAACAGCTGGAGCTGGACCGGCGAAAGATCAGGCATAGGATCGCCCGGCTCAAGCAGGAGCTTAAAAAGATAGAACAGCAGAGGAGGACCCAGCGAAAATCCCGGGCCGGCGTTTTCAAGATATCCCTGGTGGGATACACCAATGCCGGCAAATCCACCCTGATGAATCTGCTGTCCCGGGCCGGGGTCAAAGTGGAGGATCGGCTGTTCGCCACCCTGGATGCCACCACCCGGGCGGTGGTGCTGGCCTCGGGGGAAAAATTCCTGCTGACCGATACGGTGGGCTTCATCCGGCGCCTGCCCCATCAGCTGGTGGCCTCGTTCAAGGCCACTCTGGAGGAGGTCAACCAGTCCGACCTGGTGCTGCAGGTGGTGGACAGCCCCCATCCCCTCTATCTTAAAGAGATCGCCGCGGTGGAGGAGGTGTTAAAGGAGATCAAGGCCGACCGCCCGGAGCTGTTGGTGTTCAACAAGACGGATATGCTGGACCCGGACACCCTGGACGGCCTGCGGAGGAATTATCCCGGCGCGGCGTTCCTTTCCGCCCTGACCGGCGAGGGCCGCCGGGAGCTGGAGGAAATGATCCGGCAAAGAATGGAATCTCCGGGATGGCGGGAATAAAGGTTGTCTGGGGCGGGTATATGCAGATGAAGGTCTTTTAAGATGAAGGCTGCCGGGTTCTGGGGCAATTATTTCAAACTGACCGGGCGTTTCTCCCCGAATGCCAAGCGGTATCTGCTGGCCACCTTTCTGATATCCGTCGGTTTCTCTTTCTATGGGGTGCTGTTCAATCTCTATCTAAACGAGGGAGGACTGCAGGAGGGGATCATCGGCAGCATCCTTTCGCTAAGCGGTTTGGCTCTGGTCGTCACCGCCATTCCGGCCGGCATCCTCTCCGACCGGCTGGGCCGGAAAAAAGCCATGATCATCGGCACCCTCTCCGGGGCCCTGCTGTCGATTCTCCGGGCCCTGACCGTGAACGGCCCGGGCCTGCTGTCCCTGAGTTTTTTGGGAGGGGTCGCCTCGACGCTCTATGTTCTGTCGGCCGCTCCCTTTATGATGGAGAACAGCCGCCCGGAGGAGCGGACCCATCTCTTCTCCGCCTCGTTCGCGGTGATGCTGGCGGCCGGGATTGTCGGAAACCTGTTGGCCGGCGGGCTTCCCGGCTGGGTTATGAATGTTTTTGGCAGCAGCACTTTCGCTGCTTATCGTTTTTCTCTGCTATTGGGATCCGGCATATTCCTTAGCGCCCTGTGGCCGCTATTTAAAATAACCCAGACCCCGATAATCACCGACGACTCTAGCCTGGTCAGCCTTAAGCGCCTGGGGCAAGGGTTCAGGGCCGCCGGCGGGTTCGTCTGGTGCAACTTCTGGATCGGGCTGGGGGCGGGGCTGGTGATCCCGTTCTTCAACCTGTATTTTGCCAAAAGATTCGGCGCCTCCAGCGTCCAGATCGGCCTGTATTTTTCGGTGTCCCAGATATTCACCCTGGCGGCGGTGCTGGTGGGTCCGGCCCTGGCCAAGCGTTTCGGCAAGGTAAGGACCGTGGTGGTCATGGAGCTGCTGTCACTGCCGTTCCTGATAAGCCTGGGGGCGGAAAAGATTCTTTACCTTGCGGTGCTGTCCTTCTGGATGAGGGCCAGCCTGATGCAGATGTCCTCGCCCATCTCCTCAGCTTTTATGATGGAGATAGTCCCGGATGATGCCCGGGCTACGGTCAACAGCATAGCCACCATGGCCTGGAACCTGTCCTGGACCTTCTCCACCGCTTTCTCGGGCTGGGCCATGCAGCGCTACGGCTACGCCATGCCATATTATCTTACGGCCGGCTGTTATGCGGTCTCGGCGGTATCTTTCTACCTGCTGTACAACAAAAAAGAGCCGGGAAGGTAGCGCCTTGACAAAACAATGCGGAAAGGGATCATGGATAGACCAAGCCTAGCAATAATCGGAGCCGGCAAGCTGGGGAGCACTCTGGCATTGGCCCTGTGGCAAAAGGGTTATCGCCTGAGCGGCCTGTCCGACATCGATCCGGCCAGGGTGGAGGAGACGGGCCGGGCGGTAAACCCGGCCATATCAGACAGCGATCCCTCGGCTGCGACCCGGGGGGCGGAGATCGTGATCCTGGCGGTTCCCGATGACTGCGTAAAGGCCGTCTCCGACCAGCTGGCCTCCCGGCAGGCCCTGACCAAGGGACAGATACTATGCCACTGTTCGGGCTTTCTGCCGTCATCGGTCTTGGTGGCCAACAAGATGCTGGGGGCCTCCATTGCTTCAATGCATCCCCTGGCCAGCTTTTCCAGATGCTTGAGCCCCTGGGATCGTTTCAAGGGGATCTATTTCGGGATCGAGGGAGACGCCCTGGCCTTGGCGGGATTGAGGCCCTTGATAGAATCTCTGGAGTGCTCTCCGGTGGATATAATGCCGTCCCGAAAGGATCTGTATCATCTCTCCAGCGTGATGGCTTCTAACTATCTGGTGGCCCTGCTTTACGGCGCGGGCCAGATGATGGAAACGACGGTGGCCGGGAAAGGAAAAGCCGAAGACATGCTCCAGAGCCTGGCCAGGACGGTGATTGACAGCCTGGGTGAAAACGGGCTGGAAAATTCACTAAGCGGGCCCATCGAACGGGGCGATGTCCAAACAATATCCGGGCATCTGGAGGCCCTGAAAAAAGATTTTCCCCAGGGGGTGGAGTTATACAAGATCCTGGGAAGGTTGCTGCTTCGGATATCAAAACAGCGGAATCCCCGGGGGAGGGAATGGGGGGGCTTGGAGAAATTGCTGGATTAGTCAAAGATTATTGAATATTTTTTAAGATTTTCTCTTGACTTTACATATATATCAATTTATAATTGACCTTCTGGATAATTAGAATGAAATATTTTATAAAATCGTGGCCTTACCTCGGTTTGGTCTTGTTGTCGCTATTCGGCTGCGGCCCCCGACAAAGCAAATCCGATGAGACCCAGACCGCCGGAAGGATAGTGGTCAAGGGGGAGGATCTGGCCATCAGAATGATCAGGCGCGAAGCCCAGTCTTTTATGGCCCTGTACCCCAAATCCAATATCGCGGTTGATGAAGGCGGCTCCAAAGCGGCGATTGCGGCTCTCAACGAAGGCCGGGCCAGGATCGCAGTGATGAACCGCCCCATAACCTCCGCCGAGGATTCGATAATCAAAGCCAACGGCGGCCTGGCCAAGGAGTACAAAATCGCTTACGACGGGCTGGCGGTGATAGTCAATTCCAAGAACAAGATACAGCGGCTGGATTTCGAACAATTGTCGGGGATCTTTTCCGGAAAGACCACCAGCTGGCGCCGGTTGGGCGGCAACATAGAAAACCTGGTCCCGGTGTTCCCCGGACCCAATATGGGCCATTTCGAATACTTTCAGCAGCTGGTCTTGAAGGGCGGGGAATATGCCGCCAGGGCCTATCCCTGCACCACCGCCGCCCAGATAGTCGAGCTGGTGAAGACCCATTCCAGCGCCATAGGCCTGGTCTCCATGGGCGCGCTTTATAGGGACTGGGACGTATGGCCGCCGGTCAAAGAAACCGGCATAAAGGCTTTGGAGATAGCCCAGGTCAAGGAAAGCGGGTACTTTTCCCCCAATCAAAAGACGGTCCACGAAGGAAACTACCCCCTAAGCCATCCCCTCTATATGTATGTCAATGATGTTCTGGAAAAGACCTATTCCCAGGGTATGTCCAGCCTGGCCCACGGATTCATCACCTACATCTCTTCGGCCGAGGGGCAGAAGATAGCCGCCCAGCAGGGCTACGTGCCGGCCACCATGCCGGTGACCATTAAGAAATAGGATCGACACCATCAGTCACATTTATAAATATCGCGGGGAGATAATCCGGTATGAAATTATTGAAGATCACCGATTTTGTTCTGATATCCTTGGTGCTGTGCCTAATCGGCTGCGCCACCACCTCCCAGGCGGGAAAACCCAAGGCTGAGGATCTTCTGAAACAGGGGATCACCGCAGACGATCAGGGCGATTTCGACCAGGCCATCGACCTCTACCGCCAGGCCATCCAGCGGAAATCCAAGCTCAAAGAAGCCCACTACCGCCTGGGACAGATCTATGTCGAACGGAAGATGTTCGATGAGGCCATCGCCGAGTTCAAAACGGCCCGGGACCTGAAATACCCCCAGGCGGTGACCGAGCTGGCCGTCACCTACCATAAGGCCGGGAAGCTGGACGAGGCCGAGGCCCTGATCAAGGAACTGCTGGTCAAGAAGCCCAACGACGTGGACCTCAAATACCGGCTGGGCAAGGTTTATCTGGACAAGGGGCAGCTGAACGAGGCCGGGGAGGTCTTCCGCCAGGTGCTGCAGATGGATCCCAACAATGCCAGCGCCCATAACGGTCTGGCCAACCTCTATTTCCGCCAGCGAAACTACAATCAGGCCATGGCCGAGTATCTGCTGGCCATCAAACTCAATCCCGATTTCACCGATGTCAATCTGGACCTGGGCAGCGCCTACTTTCAGAGCGGCAAATACGCCGAGGCCTCCAGATATTTCAAAAAATACACCGAGCTGTCACCCAAGGACGCCGCCGGCCACTATATGCTGGCCAAGGCTTATCAGATGCAAAAGGACACCGCTTTGATCGGGCCGGCCATCATCGAGGCCCAAAAGGTCACCAAGATGGATCCCGAGAACGACGGGGTCTGGTATCTTCTGGGATCTTTGCAGTATGACGTCAAGAATTATATTGAATCGGCCCAGGCCTTCAGTAAATCACTGGAGCTGTCGCCAGCGGATCCCGCCCGCTGGTACGAGGCCGCCAGGGTCTATATCCGGGCCGGCAGCTCCTATGCGGCCAACAAGGATACCGCAAATTCCAAGCTGATGTTCGATGCGGCGATCAACGCCTACCAAAAAAGGATGGAGTTGGACCCCTCCAAGGTGGAGGACACCTATTACGATATGGGCAACGCTTATTACTATGCCGGATATTATGATGAGGCCATACAGTGGTACCTGAAACGCATCGAAAAGAACCCGGCAACTGCTTTCGGCGCTTTGATGAACATGGGCTACAGCTATTCATTGAAGGGACAGGCCAGCAAGGCTTCCAAGGCCGAGGTCCGGGTCATTTACGAAAAGGCCATCAACACCTTCCTGCAGGCCAGGGCCCTGAAGATGGGAAATAATACCAAACCCGTCAAAGAAGCCATCCCGGCCATGGAGGCCCTGTCCCAGCATTATCTGTATATTTTCAACAAATTCAACGAGAAGGCCTTTAAAACCAAGGCTTCGGCCGAAGCCAATGCCATTTTAAAGATCGATCCGGCCAACAAAATCGCCAAAGAGGTTCTGGCCGCCCTTAAACCCAAGGTGGAGGTCTGGTAGACATAGCGGCCACAATATCTATCACGGCTTTGAATATTAGGACACGGGTAAATTCAATTAACCGGCTCTCAATCTTGAGAAGCCCAATAAAAACCAAAAAGCACAGGAGGTAGTTTAAAACAATGTTAAACGGACTGATGAATGCTCCCATGATCGTCAAAATTTTGATCATGGGAGTCGTCCCGGCTATCGTAGCCGCCGGGTTGGGCATCGCCCTGGCCCGCACCAAGAAGATCGGATTGGTGACCTTGATACTTTATGTCATCGGGCTGGCTGTATCAACGGTGATCTATAAGACCCTTCCAGAGTACATCCAGGCCGGAGGCCCGGTGGTGATCATCCTGGTATTCCTGTTGGTGCTGTTGTTCACCTATATCATCGAGCGCAGCCTGACCATCGGCCGGGCCCGCGGCGCCAAGAACCTGACGGTCTTCATGGAGGAATTCCGGGAACTGCTGAGGGCCGGCAACGTCACCGGGGCCATCGCCGCCTGCAACGCCCAGAGAGGCTCCACTGCCAATGTTCTGAGGGCCGGACTGGAGAAATATCTGGCCCTGCAGAACGAGAACCTCTCGGCCGACAAGAAGAGCGCCGAACTGCTCCGGGCCATCGAGGAGGCCAACATGCTGGAGACCCCGCTGCTGGAGCGCAACCTGATAATGCTGACCACCATCGCCTCCATCGGGACCATGGTGGGCCTGATGGGCACCACCATCGGCATGATCCGCGCCTTCCAGGCCATGGCCCACGCCGGCGCCCCGGACGCCTCCGAGCTGGCCCGCGGCATCTCCGAGGCCCTGATCAACACCGCCGGCGGGCTGTTCAACGGCATCGGCGGCATTGTGGCCAACAACTATTTCATGAACAAGGTCTCCCTGTTCCAGTTCGGCACCGACGAGGCCATTTACGAGATGCAGCAACTTTTGACGATAGGAGAAAAATAAGATGTCAGCAAAGATGAAACGTCGGGCCAGGATCGTCCTGGATATGACCCCGATGGTTGACATCGCCTTTCTGCTGGTCATCTTCTTCATGTCCACCTATCATGCCCGTCCCCCGGTGACGGTGGAGGTCATGCTGCCGGATTCGCGTTCGCCCTTAAAGGTTCCCGAGGCCAATGTCATGGTCATCAACGTGCTGGCTCCGGAGAAGGCCGCGGCCCTGGCCGACAGCGTCGGACCGACCAACCTGCTGACCCTGATCGCCAACGTCAAGGAGGCTACGGCCGATCCCAACGTGACCGTGGCGGCTCTGAGGGGCATGGGAGGGACCCTGCTGCCATCGGCTTCGGAGGATCTGCTCAAGGAGATCGCCTCCGCCCCCGGCAAGCCCCTGACCAGGGGCCGGGCGGCCGAATTGGCCATCCGCGAGGTGCAGAGGAAGGATAATTTCATCAACAAGTGGGCCAAACAGGAGATCGCTTCTTTGACCCCGGAGCAGTATACCGCCAGGGTGGACAGCATGATGATATGGTATGCCACCGGCAAGGACGCGGCCCAGCCGCTGCTGTTGGGGAATGTCGCCATGACGGTGGTCGAGGAGCGCATGCGCAACCCCAAGCTGATGATGGTCCTGATGGTGGACAAGAACTGCCTGTCGGGAAAGATGCTTGACCTGACCAGCATCCTGCAGAAAAAAGACGTCAACATGTTAAGGTTTTCCCTGGTGACCAACCTTAAAGCGGATGCCAAACCGATGTTTGGCGAAGAAGGGAGGTGATGGCATGGGCGCAGTAGATATGGGGCCCCAAGAAAGCGGCAAGAAAAAAGGCGGATTGCGCAAGCGCAAAGGCCGGCCCAATATAGTCCTGGACATGACCCCGATGGTGGACATCGGCTTCCTGCTGGTGATCTTCTTCATGACCACCACCCGGTTCAAGGAACCCCAGGCCATCGAGATCACCCTGCCCCCGGAAACAGAGCCCGGCACCGAGAAACCGGTGGCCCAGTCCAATGTACTTTCGGTGAATATCATGAAGGACGGCACCATTTTGCAGAATATCGGTTTTGATGTTCCGGCCTTGGTGGGGATGGAATCGCTGGATTCACTGATGCTGAACAGCAAACTGGCCAATATCAAGAAGATGCCGGCCCACATCGACGGCCGGACCCAGGTCTATTACGAATCGGGCCCGGATTTCCTGGACAAGTACGACAAATTCATGGCCGACAACAAGGGCAAAAGGATACCCCGGGAGATCCGCGACAGCCTGGATATGGTCCGGGACGAGAAGATCTGCCGCCTGACGGTGCTGGTGCAGGTGAACCGGGAGAGCAGCTACGACAAGGTGGTGGCGGTGATGGATGCCATCCAGCAGAACCAGGTGGCCCGTTTTGCCATCGTGGAGCAGACCGAGGATCATCTGAAGGCCATCGAGGAAGCCAAGAAAAAGGCCGCCGCAGCCGCGAAAGGGGGAAAATAGAACATGAACAGTAACATCAATATCTTCTTTCCGGTGGCCGGCACTTTGGTGGGGCTGATCCTAGCCTGGTTGGTGTTAACCATCCAGGCCCGGGAATACTCATCCCTGGGTTTTGGCGTCAAACAATCCAAGGTATTGATCCCCCTGCACCTCAAGAAGGGCATGCTGATATCGCTGTCCTTTATGCTGTTGCTGGTGCTGGGAGGGCTCTCTTATTTTGCGGTCAATGCATATATAGAGGCCCACCGGCCGATACCGGAGGCCCCGATGGTCAGGATCACCTACAGCCAGCTGGGCGCGCCGCCCTCTTTAAGCAGTTCCACCGTGGAGCAGGTGCAGGTGGCATCGGCCGCGGTGGCTGCAGCCCCCACCATGGGCGTTCCCAAACCGGTGGCCGACGACAAGGCGGTGGACGAAGCCGCCTATACCCAGTCCGAACTGGGAGCCATGTCGGCCGGCATGGCCACCACCGAGGGAGCCTCCGGAGCCAGCAATCTGCAGGTGGAGGAAGTGGTCCCCGACCGGGCGGCATATGTGGCGGTGGACAAGGCCCCCGAAATTGTGAAAGCCGGCAAGGCGGAATATCCGGATATCGTCAAAAAAGCCGGCATCGAAGGAAAGGTCTATCTGCAGCTCCTGATCGATTTCGACGGGCACGTCAAAATGGCCGTAGTGGCCAAAAGCTCAGGGAATGTGTCTCTGGACGAAGCGGCCGTGGAGGCCGGGAAGCAATGTATCTTCACTCCGGCCGTGGCCCCGGGCGGCAAACCGGTCCGGGTCTGGGTGATGTGGCCGGTTACCTTTAAGATCAACCAGTAAACACCAGTATACCATATTGCCCCGAACTGAAATTTTGGTTCGGGGCATCTTAATATTAAACGGAGGATATTATGAAAAAAATATTGACCATCATGGTGGGCCTTTCGCTGGCAGCTTTCATCTCCTGCAAAAAGGAGGAGATGGCAAGCCTGCAGAGCCAGGTTCCGGCTGAATCCCAGGCCCAGCCCGATGTCAAGAGGATCATGGAGAAACCGGTGGTGGTTCTGGATACCGATTTCGGCCAGATAGAGATAGAGCTGTTTCCCAAGGATGCCCCCCAGACCGTTCTGAATTTCGTCAGCAAGACTTTGGCCCGGTCATTCGACGGGACCACCTTCCACCGGCTGGTCCCCGGTTTTGTGATCCAGGGGGGAGACCCACTGTCCAAGGACAGCGATCCCAATAACGACGGCTATGGCGGGGAGCAGATGGGAGCCGAGCCGCGCCAGAAGTCCAACCTTCGGGGGACCATCTCCATGGCTTCCTCCTCGCGGGCCCAGCCGATAGATTCCCAGTCCGACGCCCAGTTCTTCATCAATCTGGACGACCAATGCGCCCGGCTGGACCAGATGGGCTTCATCCCATTCGGCAAGGTGGTCAAGGGCATGGAGGTGGTGGACAAAATAGCAAAACAGCCCCGCGATATGCGGGACCGCCCCACCAAGAATATCACCATCAAGAGCATCACCGTCAAACAATGATCTAAACCTGCAGAGACGGGTTAAGCTTGGCTTAACCCGTCTTTTTTTGACATCCCTGATGCCTCCAAAAGAGAGGCATCATTTTATTTTATATCTGGCCATCAGCCGATAGACCTGCTGGCGGGTGATCCCCAGCTGCCTGGCGGCGGCAGTGATGTCTCCCTGGTTGGCGGCCAGGGCCTGCGACAGCAATTGCCTCTCCAGATCCTGCTTGATGTTCTTGAGCCGGCCCAGGGCGGCCCTGGGGGGCTCCTGCTTAAGTTCCAGGTGCTGGGCGGTTATCTGTTTCTCGTCGCACATGATCACCGCCCGCTCGATCCGGTGCTCCAGCTCCCGCACATTGCCGGGCCAGGGATGCTCCATCAGGGCCTGCTTGGCCTGGCTCTCGAAACCGGTGATGCCCTTCCTGTATTTGGCCGCAAACCGCTCCAAAAAGACGCTGGCCAGCAGCAGAATGTCGCTCTGCCGCTCCCGGAGGGCCGGCATGTTGATGGTGACCACGTTCAGCCGGTAGTACAGGTCCTGCCGGAATCTCTGGGCTTTGACTTCGCCCTCCAGGTTGCGGTTGGTGGCGGCTATCACCCTGACATCCACCTTGATGGGGTCGCGCCCCCCGATATGCTCGATGATGCCCTCCTGCAGCACCCGCAGCAGTTTGGCCTGCAATAGCAGGGGGAGGTCGCCGACCTCGTCCAAAAAGATCGTCCCGCCGTTGGCCATTTCGAATTTGCCCGGCTTTTTGGCATAGGCCCCGGTGAAGGCCCCTTTTTCGTATCCGAACAGTTCCGATTCCAGCAGGTTCTCCGGAATGGCCCCGCAGTCGATGACCACGAAAGGCCTGTCCTGTCGGGACGAAAGCTGATGAAGGGCCTTGGCCGCCAGGCCCTTTCCGGTGCCGGATTCCCCCAACAGCAGGATGCTGGCATCCGAGCCCGAGACCCGGCGGATCATTGTGAACACCTGTTCCATGGCCTGCCCCTGGCCCAGCAGCTCTCCTTTTTCCTCCAATAATTTCTGCAGGGATAAATTCTCCCGCTCCAGCTGCGTCCGCTTTTCCTCCTCCAAGCGGCGGATATCATCGACCAGCCGGGCGTTCTCGATGGAGATGGCCGCCTGGCCAGCCAGGGCGGAAAAAAGGTCCAGGTCCTGGGCGGAGAAACTTTCGTGAAGCTGCTGGCTGTCCACGTAGATCACCCCCAGCAGCTTGCGGCTGTCGGTCTGTCCCGAAAAAAGAGGCACGCACATGCAGGAGCGCAGCTTGAGGTCGGCGATGGAGGCCGATTGGCTGTAGGCGGCGTCCTGGCAGGCATCCTTCACCCAGAGCGGTTGACCGCTGTCTATCACCTGCTGGGTCAGGGTATGGCTGATCTGGTAGTCCTCGCCCGCCCATTCCTGGTTTTGGGGATTGCGGATCACCCGGAACTTCAGAACATCCTCTTCGTAGAGCATCAAAAATCCGCGTTCGGCCCGGGTCAGGGAAAGCACCGAATCCATGATCACATTCAGCAGCTGGTCCAGGTTCAACACCCGGCTCAGCCGGCGGGATACCTCCAGCAGCAGGTCCAGCCGTTCCCGGCCCTGGTCCGGGGAAAGGAACGAAACCGTGCTCCTTCGCTCCTCCAGCGCCTGGGCGATGGAGGCCAGCTCCAGCTCCGCTTCGGCTATCAGGTTCTCGGCATTCTGCATCCTCTGGCTAACCGGCATGGTTCAGCACCTCCTGGCTCAATGATTTAATATCCCGGAACAGCTGTCGCCTCCGGGGGGCCAAGATATACGAAGTTTTCAGCTCCGGCTGGCTGATATTGGCCAGAGACTGTTTGAACAGGAGCAGGGCCTTCTGGCAGCACTCCAGGGCCGCCGGGTATTTTTTGTTCTTTAAATGGCGGCGGGCCATGGCCGAGTACACCGGCCAGGTGGTTTCGCTGATCTTGACCTGGTTTGCTATCTCCAGCGACCACTCCATGAAACGATAGCCGTCCAGTCCCTTCTCCTCCAGCAGTTCGCCCTTCAGCAGCAGGACCTCCGAGACCAGCTGCTGTTCCTCGACCCGCTGGGCCAGGCTCAGCGACCTGTCGGCCAGGGCGGAGGACTCCTCCAACTGACCCAGCTCGCGGTGCAGGTCGGCCAGGTTCTTCAGGATGTAAGCCTCGCCGGCCTTGATATCCAGTCCCGAGAAGATCTCCCGGGCGCTGGTGAGATCTTCCCGGGCTTTATCCCACTGCTGCCGCATCTGGCTGATGCGCCCCGATATGTTCAGCCCCCTCCCCAGCTCCAGCCGGCCGCCCAGCTCGCTGGCCATGGCCAGCGATTTCTGGCAGAACAGGCTGGAGTCCTCAAGGCTACCCAGGGCCAGGTAGAGCTCGGCCTTTCGGATATAGGCATCCAGCAGCAGGTTCTTGGCCCCGATATTGGCCGCCAGCTGGATGGCCCGGTTATAGCTCCAGAGGGCCTGGTCCCATTCGCCCTTGGCCTTATGGATCAGGCCTATGTCCACCAACGAGGCGGCGGTCTCCAGCCCCAGCCCGATCCGCTCCATGGTCTGCAGGCATTTGCCGTGGTACTCCAAGGCCCTTTCCCAGTCGTAGAGGTGCCGGTATATCAGGGCCAGGTTGTTGTAGGAACGGGCCAGGCCGCTGATATCGCCGATCTTCTCCCGCAGAGAGAAACTTTTCTTATGGCACTCGGCCGCCTTGTCCCATTCGTACATCCGGTAATATACCGCGCCGAGGTTGTTGTAGCTGGTGGCTATGCCGTAGAGACTGCCCTCGCGTTCTTTTATCTCCAGGCTTCTGCGGTGGACCGACAGGGCCTGGCTCCATTCGGCCAGATGCCAATAGGCCTGTCCCAGGGTGTTGTACAGTTCGGCCTCCACCGTGGGCCGGCTGTTAAGGGGCAGTTGTTTCAAGGCCGCCTGGCAGGTTTTTTCGGCATTGCGGTATTCGCCCCGGCCGATGCTGGTAATGGCCAGCGCTCCCATCAAACGGGCTGCCGACAGGGCATCTCCCTGGGAGAATGATAATCCCTTCTGCAGGGATTCCACCGAACGGTCGTAATCCCCCAGGCGTTCCTGGCAACGCCCTATCTTGTAGCATATCTCCGGGGAGGAGCCCTGCAGTTGACATATCTCCAGGGCCTGCTCCAGCGCTTTCTGGTATTCACCGGATACGTAATACAGTTTCTGCACCTTTTCCAGCACCGGGATATTCCGGGGGGACGGCACCAGCACTAGGGCCCTCCGGTAATGCTCAATGGCCTGCCGTTTGGAGAACTCGGACAGCTCGTCGCCTGCTCGCAGATGGCATTCCGCAGCCTTGGCCGGCTCCCCGGCAGCCTCCCAATGGCTGGACAGCAGTACCGTATCCTGCAGCGAACGGCTTCTCTGTTGTTCCATGACCAGGGCCGCCCTGCGATGCAGTGCGGAAGATAGCTCCCGGCTGATGGTAAGGCCTATCTCGGGGACGATCTTAAAATGATGCAGGCCGTAGGCCGGCTCCCCCTTTTCATCCTGCAGCCAGGCCAGCAGACTTTGGCCTTTAAGGTGCAGAAGGTCCCGGCTAAGCTGAACGTCCTCCATCTCGGTAAGGCTCCGGATCTCCGGAAAGATGGCCGGCCGCTCCATTATGGCCAGGGATTGCATTATCAGCAGCTGGCCCGGCGGCAGTTTTCCCAGCTTGGCCCTGAAGGATAGGGTCAGGCTGCCGGGGAGATCCAGTCGTTCCGGGGTCAGGGTGGTTATCTGCCAGCGCCCGTGACGCCGGACGATAAAACCGGCATCGATCAGATAGTACAGGGTCTCCTCTATCAGCAGAGGGTTGCCATCGGTCTCGCCGTAAATTTTAACCAGCAATGGCTCCAGGTTCTCCAGACTGGGGAAGACGGTCCGGATCAACTCCGAGACCTCGTTGCGGCTTAGTCGCTTAAGAAAGACCTGTTCCGCCAGATTATCGGATGCCAGGCTTTCGATGGTGGCTCTCAGAAAATGACCGGATTCGATCTCGTCGCTTCTAAAACTGCCCACCACCAGGACCGGGGCCCGCCCGATATTGCGCACCAGATGACAAAGAGCTTCCAGGCTTTCGCGGTCTATCCATTGAATGCTCTCTAATATGATCGCCGTGGCCCGGGAAGGGGAGGCCTCCAGCGTTTTAATGATGAAATTGGTCATGGCGTCCAAAAGGCGAAGACGCTGTTCCTGGGCGGGCAGAACTGGCGGCGGCGGGAGGTTATTTACTTCAGGCAGATCGCTCAATCCGGGAATGATCTCCGCCAGCTGGGGTCCGAATTCGGCCAGTGCCTGGGGGCAAAAATTCCGGGCCAGGGATTGCACCTGATCGAGCAACTGAACCATCAGGCCGAAGGCGGCGGCATCCGGCTGATAACAACGGGCCCACAGCACCTGGCACTCCAACAGCTGGGAGTGCAGGGAGAATTCGGTCAACAGCTTGGTGCGGCCAATGCCGGTCTCCCCGGAAATGAAGATGCTGTGACCCTGCCCGGCAATGGCATTCTGGACCGCCTGGCGGAGCTGATTCATCTCCCTGTCCCGCCCCGCCATCCGGCAGTTCAAAATGAAAGGGGGCCGGGATACTGGGGAGGGTTCAGCTCGCTCCAGTTTAATGATGCCGGCCAGCTCCGAAGCCACCTCGTCGGCCAGAGCCGGTCTGGCATTGGGATCCTTGCTCAACAGCCTTAAGATCAAGAGCGATAAACGCTCCGGAAGTGATTGATCAATGAAATTGGGTGGCTGGGGTTGATGATAGAGATGTTTTTTGACCAATTCCTTGATGGTCGGCGCTTGGAAGGGAAGACTCCCGGTAAAGATCTGGTACATCAGCACTCCCAGCGAATACAGGTCCGCCCTTCCGTCAGGAGCCTGGCCGGAGATTATCTCCGGGGAGATATATGAGGGAGTGCCGGATATTTTTAGAGGAGACACTTTCACGGTGCTCTGGGCCAGCCCAAAATCAAGCAGCTTCACGGTTCCCGATTCATCCAGCAGCAGGTTGGACGGCTTGAGGTCAAGGTGTATGACATCCCGGGAATGGATATATTCCAGGGCCTGGCACAGGCCGATCAGTTTCTGGCATTTCCCCCTAAGGTCCAATCCGCGGCAGCTTTCCAGGATATCGGGCCCCGGCAGAAACTCCATCGCGAAAAAACACCCGTCCTTGTAATGCTCATACCCTATGGCCCGGGCCAGATTGGGGTGGGATAGATCGGACAAACAACGAAATTCCTGGCACAGCTGGTTGATGTTGATGGAATCCCCGGAGAATAATTTTAAGGCCAGGGTTGCTCCCGTAGCCAGGTCTGTGGCCTTATATACCTGGCTGTTGGCTCCCTGGCCCAAAAATTCCAAGATCTGATACTTGGTACCGATCTTTGTGTTCTTTGATAATTTAGTCATATGTAACAAAGTGATACATGGTTAAAATTAGTTTAGCACAGACTTTCTTGAAATTCAAGAAAATTCTATATTATTTATTTTGATCTCTTTGATTTAAGCAAAATATTTAAACAGGCAACTATAAATGGATTTATTTTTTTCAATAAACATCAATATTAAATCCTAAAATATAAAACAACGATCAGGTTATAAAATGTAACATAATGACACAAGATGGCTCTATTTAAACTTGTTGTTGGGCAATCTATTATAATAATATTTTATCTATTTGGCTTAAAAGGTAGGTTTAAATTTAATAATTATGTCTCTATATGATACAAAACAAAGGAAGCACTTATTATTTATTTATTGTTTGATATTAGATAATAATTTGCAAGGTAATGTGTTAGATAATATTTTATTGTTATGATATTGGTATGGTATGGTATATGCAGTGATATTAGAGTATGGTAAATATTAATTTTTATAAGGTGGTAAAATGAAAAAGATCGGTTTATTCGCGGTATCTGCCATCATTCTCTTGGCAGGCCTAGCCTCGGCCCAGACCACTATCTTCTCCGACAACATGACCAACCTGTCTGCCTGGACCTTGTCGCCGACCACGGGGGGCTGGACCACCACCAGCACCAAATATAACAGCGCCTCCTACAGCGCCATGTGCGACAATGTCAGCCCTTACGGGGCCAACCAGAACAATTATATGACCAAAACGGTCAGCCTGTCGGGATATACCAACGTCACCCTGAAATTCTACATCTGGCAGTACAGCGAGAGCGGGTACGATTATATCCGGGTGCAGTACCTGGTGGGCAGCACCTGGACCACCGCCTGGCAGAGGGCCGGCAGCTATCAGGCTTGGGCCCAGCAGTCGGTCAGCATTCCCAACACCGCCACCCAGGTCCGCTTCTATTTCAACTCCGACGGCAGCGTCCAGAACACCGGGGTGTACATCGATGACGTGGTCCTTGCCGGGACCGCGACCACCGTCACCCAGAACGATGCCGGCTCCGGTACCGATGCCGGCAACGACTTCGCCACCGCGCTGACCCTGGCTCCGGGCACCTATACCTGCTACCTGGACGCCACCGACCGGAACGATTACTTCAAATTTAACGTTACCTCCGGCCAGGTCATCAAGGTAAAGACCGTGCCTCCCAGCACCGCCGATTATGACCTGTATCTGTACAATCCCTCGCAGGCCCAGAAGGGGTCCAGCACCGCCGGCACCGGTGCGGCAGATTCGGTGGTCTTTACTGCTGACGCCACCGGATATTGGTACGCCAAGGCCTATGAATACAGCGGTTCCGGCAACTACACACTGATCATAACCGTCTCGGGCGGAACCACCCCCACCCCCGCCCTGGCCGTCAGCATGAGCTCCTGGTCCCCGGCCGCCGCCGGCGGGACCTCCGGCACGGTCAGCGTCACCAATTCCGCCACAGCTGACGTCATCTCCTATACCGTGTCCGATAATGCCACCTGGCTCACCACCTCGGCCGCCAGCGGCAGCACCCCGGGCTCGTTCACCATGACCGCCGAGGCCAACACCGGCCTGGCCCGTTCGGCCACCGTCACCGTCACCGCCACCGCGCCCTCGGGCACCACCGGCTCTCCCAAGACCATCACCGTCAACCAGGCGGCAGCCAGCACCGGCGGGGCCGAATGGACCGTCATGATCTACCTGAACGCCGACAACAACCTGGAGCCGGACGGGATCAACGATTTTCTGGAGATGGCCGCCGCCTCATACAGTTCGGGCAAGATCAACGTCATCGTCCAGATGGACCGCTCATCCAGCTATGAAACTACCTATGAGAACTGGACCGGCTGCAAGCGTTTCAAGATCGCCAGCGGGATGACCCCCACTGCGGCCTACCAGATATCGGACCTGGGCGAGGTGGACATGGGCAACCCCGCCACTTTGGTCAGCTTCGCCACCTGGGCCATTCAGAACTACCCGGCCAACCGCTATTCCCTGGTCATGTGGGATCACGGCGACGGCTGGTACAAAAAGGACGGCGAGGACGAGGTCCTCAAGGGCTTCTCCAACGACGACTCCCACGGCTCGGTGATCGGCATCGCCAACGGGGAATTCGCCGGGGCCATGGCCCAGATCAAGACCGCCCTGGGCCGGAACCTGGACCACATCGGCTGGGATGCCTGCCTGATGGGCATGTGGGAGGTGCTGGATATATCGCGCAATTACGCCAACGTGGCCAACGTTTCCGAGGAGACCGAGGGGGCCGCCGGCTGGTATTACACCACCTGGCTGAACACCCTGAACACCACTCCCACCACCAGCGCCATCGACCTGGGCAAGGCCATCATCAACGGGACCACCAGCCAGTCGACCCTGTCGGTGGTGGACCTGACCCTGGTCTCCGACCTGAACACCAAGGTCAACACCCTGGCCACCGAACTGATGGCGGCCCGGGGGGCCGGTCTGGGCGCCAGCATCAGCACGGCGCTGACCAACAGTCTCAAGTTCTCCACCAGCTATTTTTCATATCACATAGATCTGTCGGACTTCGCCGCCAAGGTCAAGGCCGCCATCACCACCCGGCCCACCCTGACCACCGCCTGCGACAACGTCATCGGCTCGGTGGCCTCGGCGGTCAAGCTGTACAAGAATTCGTCCACCTACGCCAATGCCCGGGGCATCGCGGTCTACCACTGCAAGATCGACGGCTCCAACTACGACACCGCCTACAATAGCCTGCCCATCGCCTCCAGCACCGTGTGGGATGAGTATATCAAGGGCGGCTCCAGCGGCGGTAGCACCGCAAATTACACCAAGAGCACCGCCACCTACGGCTGGGATGCCTCGGCCACCACCGCCACCGGCCTGACCGGGGACGACCAGAGCGTCAGCAAGTCCATCGGCTTTGCCTTCAACTTTTACGGCACCAGCTATACCACCGTCAACATCTGTTCCAACGGGTTCCTCAACTTCGGCACCAGCTCCACCGCCTACAGCCCGGCCGCCATTCCCAACACCGCGGCCCCCAACGCCCTGATCGCCGGCCTGTGGAGGGACCTGAACGTATCGGGCGGCGGCACCATCACCTACTACTCGTCGGCCACCAAATTCGTGGTGTCCTTCAACGCCGTCAAGAACTACTCCAACACCAGCCTGCAAACCTTCCAGGTGATCCTGACCCCCGACGGCAAGATCAAGATCCAGTGGGGCGGCATCACCACCGAGACCTACGCCTCGGGGGTGGAGAACCAGGCCGGCACCCTGGGCGTGGCGGCCACCGCTGCGGCCAATTCGGCGGCGCTGTTCACCCCGCCGTCAGCCTGGAGCTCAGCTATCGACGATCCGCAGGTCAGGCTCAATACCCAGGCGATGCCGCTGTCCAACCAGCTGTTCCAGAACGCCCCCAACCCGGTCAGATATAAAACCCTGATCGCCTTCCAACTGGAGAAGCCGGGCGATGTTTCCCTGAAGATCTACAACCTCAACGGACAGCTGGTCAGAACCCTGGCCTTGGGACAGCATAATTCCGGATATCATCAGGTCATGTGGGACGCCAAGGATGATGCCGGGAGGAAGGTGGCTGACGGAGTGTATATCTACAAGCTGGCTTCCGGGGAGTTCAGCCACGCCAAAAAAATGGTGCTGGTCAAATAAAATAACCTCCTGAAGTTAAGAACCAAAGGGCCGTTAGTTGCGGCCCTTTTTAATTTCCCCAAGTTCGATCCGGAAATTTTCAACTTTCGCTTTATTAAAATTAATTTCTATGCTATAATTTCCTTATGAAAGTACTTCACCTGGTCACCGCTTTCCCCCGGGACGAAAAGGACATCATCACCCCCTGGCTGATAGAGATGTTGCGGCATTACCCGGCGCACGGCCTGGAGGCGGAGATATTCACTTCGTCCTACCAGGGCCTGGGCGAACAGATGGTCCACGGGCTGCCGGTGCACCGCTTCCGTTATTTCTTCAAACGCTGGGAGAACCTGACCCACGAGGAGACCACCCCGGACCGCATGAAAAGATCCCTGCTGTACAAGATCATGCCGGCTTTCTACATCATCGGCGGAATGATCGGGATCGTTAAACTGTTAAGAAAAAACCGATACGATGCGGTCCATGTCCACTGGCCGCTGCCGCATGCCGTGTTCGGCTGGGCGGCCAAAACATTCTTCGGCCTGCCGGTGGTCACCACCTTCTACGGGGTGGAGCTGCGCTGGGTGAAGCGCTCCATGCCTCTGCTGAAAGGTTTTCTGGCCTGGTCGGCCCGGATGTCGGATAAAGTGGTGGCCATCTCCAACTGCACCGCCGGCGAGGTCAGGGAGCTGGCCGATGTGCCGGTGGAGGTGATACCCTATACCATCAGCCTGCCGGAGAACCGGGAATTCTCACAGCCTCCGGCCGGTCCCAGGATCATCCTTTCGGTCAGCCGGCTGGTGGAACGCAAGGGCATCATCTATCTGATAGACGCCCTTAAATACCTGCCGCAGGAAATGGAGGTCCATCTGGCCATCATCGGCGACGGCCCGGAGAGGGACCGTTTGAAGGAGAGGGCCCTGTCACAGAACCTGGGGCGAAAGATAAGCCTGCCCGGCTGGGTAAGCGAGGCCGAACTGGAGAGCGCCTACCGCAATGCTTCGGTGTTCGTTCTGCCGGCCATCATAGATTCCAAGGGGGATACCGAGGGGCTGGGGGTGGTCATCCTGGAGGCCATGAATTACAAGGTGCCGGTCATCGGCAGCGATCTGGGCGGGATCACCGACATTATAATGGATGAAGAAACCGGTTTGTTAGTGCCGGAGAAGGATCCCCAGGCTCTGGCCAGGGCAATTACCAGGATATTGACAGATGAGGACCTAAGAACTAAAATTACCGAGGGGGCCTATCAACATTTAAAGCATAACTTTAGTTGGGATAATATATTACAGAAATGGGTGAGAGTCTATAAAAGCCTTGAATAGCTGTTTGTTAAAAACAGGTATAAAATTCACTAAAAACGGCAGTTTTTTACTGCCGTTTTTATTTTATTGTTATGCAAGATGTTATAAATCTGTTTATGCAAAATGGATACCAAAAATAATAAAAAAAGTCACAAAATATTCCCACCATGGCTGATTTAAGGCTTGACATCAGGCCATATATGGTGCATAATTACCCCCTTGCCACAAAATAAAGGGGTACGTCATGAAATGTCCAGCCTGTTCTTTCCCCAAGGACAAGGTGATCGATTCCCGCTTATGTAAGGATGGCCAGGCCATTCGCCGTCGCAGGGAATGCCTACAGTGCCATCGCCGTTACACCACCTACGAGTACATAGAATCAGCCCTGATGGTGGTCAAAAAGGACGGCCGGCGGGAGGCTTTTGACCACCAGAAGCTTATTTCCGGCATCCGCCGGGCGGTGGAGAAGAGGCCCATCAGCATCGACGCCCTGGAGAGGATGGTTGAGACCATCGAGAACGAACTCCAGGCGGGGGGGCATAACGAGGTGCCGGCCGACGTCATCGGGGAACATGTGATGAAGCATCTCCAGGAGCTGGACGGGGTGGCCTACGTGCGTTTTGCCTCGGTCTACCGTTCCTTCCGCGAGGTATCCGAATTCGCCGATGCGGCCAAGTCATTCGCCGAAAAAACCCAGCAGAAAAATATAAAAAAGTGAGGGAGCAATGCCAGATAAGAACCGTGAGCTACTAGCCAGCCCGTCCACCCCCGACACCCAGGAGCCTCCCCGCTTTTTATTCGCCGGAGAGAAGCTCAAGGACCTGCACAGCTCCCTGGCCAACAAGATGTTCCATCTGGTCCAGAAGCGCAACGGCAATATAGTCAATTTCGACAAACGCAAGATCACCGAGGCCATCTTCAAGGCCGCCCAGGCGGTGGGCGGCTCGGACAACAGCGTCTCCGAGAACCTGGCCGACGAGGTGGTGCTCTTTTTGTATTCCTCCAAGGGCGATCATCTGCCCAATGTGGAACAGGTCCAGGATGCCGTGGAAAAGATCCTGATAGAACGCGGCCATGCCAAGACCGCCAAGGCCTATATCCTTTACCGCGACCAGCGGTCCAAGATCCGCCAGCAGAAGATCGTTGCCAGGCCCGATTCGGCAGAAGCCGGAAAGGAACAGGACGCCACCGATCTGGCGCTGTTCGTCAGGGTGTCGGACGACAACATCGTCCAGTGGGACCGGGAGAGGATCATCAGCGCCCTTAAAAAGGAGGCCGGGGTGGCCGAGGACATAGCCCACAAGATCGCCCGGGAGGTGGAGGACCAGATCATCAGCGCCAAGGTCAAGCGCCTGACCTCGTCCCTGGTCCGCGAACTGGTGGATGCCAAACTGGTGGAGCACGGCCTGGAGGAGGCCCGCAAGAAGCACTCCCGGCTGGGGCTTCCCCTGTACGACGTGGAGAAGATCCTGACCGACCGCAACCGGGAGAACGCCAACATCCCCCACAATCCCGAGGCCACCAACATGTCGCTGGCCGAGACCATCAACAAACAGTATGCCCTGGCCAAGGTCTTCTCCCAGGAGGTGGCCGACGCCCACTCCCGGGGCGATATCCACCTGCACGACCTGGGATTCATCAACCGTCCCTACTGTTCCGGGCAGAGCCTGGAATATGTCAAAAAATTCGGGCTGTCCCTGCCCAATGCCCTGTCCATCGCCAAGCCTGCCCGGCATGCCGACACCCTGCTGGCCCACATGGTCAAGTTCTCGGCCGCCCTGCAGGGGCATTTTGCCGGGGCCATCGGCTGGGATGCCGTCAACGTCTTCTTCGCCCCGTATCTGGTGGGCATGTCCGACCGCGACATGCAGCAGCTGGCCCAGATGATGATCTTCGAATACAGCCAGCAGTCGGTGGCCCGGGGCGGCCAGGCCATCTTCTCCGACCTGAACATCTACTGGGAGACCCCCAAGCATTTTGAGAACGTCCCGGCCATAGGCCCGGGCGGCGAGTATACCGGAAAGAAATACGGCGATTATCTGAAGGAGTCCCAGCGCTTCGCCTGGGCGCTGTTCGATGTCTACAAGGGCGGAGACGGCACCGGGCGCCCCTTCTTCTTTCCCAAGCCCCAGGTCCACATCACCGAAAAATTCTTCCTGACGCCCGGCCACCAGGATTTTCTCAACCATATCTCCCAGGTGGCGGCCGAGAAGGGCAACACCTATTTCGTGTTCGACCGGGGCGAGACCGCCAAGATCTCCGAATGCTGCCGGCTGGCCTTCAAGCTGGAGGAGTCCGACCTGCAGGACGCCCACTTCCCCTGGAAGATGAGATATTCCGCCCTGCAGAACATCACTTTGAACCTGCCGCGCATCGCCTACCTGGCCAAGGGCGACACCAGCGCCCTGTTCAAAAAGATGGACGACTTCCTGCATCTCTCCGCCAAGGGCCACATCCAAAAGCGCAAGTTCATCGAAAAGCTGATGTCCCTGAAAGACCAGGGTCCGCTGGCCCTGCTGGCCATGGAGAAGGACGGCGAATCATACCTGCGCCTGCCCCGGGTGTCGTTCCTTATCGGCATGCTGGGCCTGAACGAGATGGTCCAGATCCACACCGGCCAGGAGATGCACCAATCCACCGAAGCCTTCAAGTTCGGGTTAAAGGTCATCGCCTACCTGCACCTCAAGACCAAGGAGCTGGCCAAGGAATACAACATGAAGTTCGTGCTGGAGCAGACCCCGGCCGAGAGCACCGCCTTCCGCTTTGCCAAGCTGGACCTGGAGCAATTCCCCAAGGAGGCCGAGAAGGTGGTCAAGGGCAACCTCAAGGATAATTCGGTCTATTACACCAACTCCACCTACCTGAACGTGGCCCACCCGGTCAATCCCATCGACCGGGTCAAGCAGGAGGGCAAGTTCCACGACATGATCGAGGCCGGGGCCCTGACCCACATCTGGATCGCCGATTCCCATCCTTCCCCGGAATCCATCGCCAATTTCGTCACCAAGACCTTCCGCCACACCCGCAACGCCCAGATCGCCTTCTCGCCGGAGTTCACCACCTGCAATGTCTGCAGCAAGGTCTACCGGGGCCTGATGGACGAGTGCCCGCACTGCAGCGGGAAGAGGGTCAGCGGGATAGAGAGGATCAAATAGACCTAAAGAATATAGAATATTGAAGACAGAATTCAGAAGCAGGCAAGGCCGGTTCAATATTCTGCATTCGATATTCAAAATTCATTCCGAGGTGCGATCATGGCCAAAAAGATAGCCGCCATCGTCTTCGTCTTCTTCTGCACCGCCATGGCCTGGGTGATCCTGGGCGGGGTGACGGTGGACCGCACCAACTCCCAGGACAGCAAGCTCAAGCGGGCGGTGGGCCAGCTGTGGGGCACCCCCCAAAGGCAGAGCGCGCCGCTGGTGTTCTACCAGGTCAGGCAGGAACAGAAGGTGGTCAAAACCACCGAGGGGGGCAAGGCCGTCACCGAGACCAGAAACAGCCTGTCCGACCACTACCTGAACCTGGAATCCAGCGACATCAAGGCCGACCTGAAACTGACCCACCGCAAGAAGGGCCTGCTGTGGTACTCCACCTACCAGGTGGATTTCGACGGCAGCTACGGCCTGATCAACAGCACTTCGGATGAACGCCAGATCTGCTTCCAGTATTCCTTCCCCTCCCGGGACGGCATCTACGACGATTTCGCCATCTCGGTCAACGGCCTGCCGGAGAAGGAGCTGGTGCCCACCGACGGCAAGATCCGTAAGTGGATCAGGCTGAAGCCCGGCCAGACCGCCCAGGTGCGGGTGGCCTACCGTTCCCAGGGGCTGGACCAGTGGTGGTACGTCTTCGGGGACAATATCTCGCAGATCCGCAATTTTAAGCTGGCCATGACCACCGATTTCGGGCGGATAGATTTTCCCGAGAACGCCATCTCGCCCACCTCCAAGCAGGCCCTGAGTAATATCGAAGGGAGCAAAAAGGGCGGGGGATGGGAGCTGGTCTGGCAGTACAACAACCTGATCTCGGGGATCCAGATCGGCATGGAGATGCCCAGGAAGATAAACCCCGGCCCCTTCGTCAGCAAGATCAGCTTCTTCGCCCCGGTGTCTCTGTTCCTGTTCTTCTTTTTGGTGTTCATCATCACCGTCCTTCGCGGCATAAAACTGCATCCCATGCATTACTTTTTCCTGGCGGCGTCGTTCTTCGCCTTCCACCTGCTGATGGCCTACCTGGCGGACCACGCCGACATCTACCTGGCGTTCTTCATCAGCGCGGCGGTGTCGGTGTTCCTGGCGGTGTCCTACATGCGGATCGTGGCCGGGGCCCGCTTTGCCCTGGTGGAGACGGCCCTGGCCCAGCTGGTGTATCTGGTGTTCTTCTCCTACGCCTTCTTCTGGGAGGGCTACACCGGGCTGGCCATCACCATCTGCTGTATTGCCACGCTGTTCGTGGTGATGCAGTTCACGGCCAGGATAGATTGGGACAAACAGTTTTCGGGAAAATGAGGATCAAGTAGGCGGGTATGGGTATACAGTATACAGGAGACAGTCTACTGTAGGGGTGAAGTGGCTTCGCCCTGGACCCAAGATATTAGGTGCGATTCGCGAATCGCCCAACCTAACCCCTGGCCCTTCCCCAATGGGGAAGGGAATAGTGGTTGCGAGGGGTATCAATGTTTGGCAAACGAAGCAATCCAGACGTAAATAAGTAAGGACACGGCATGCCGTGTCCCAAAAGGATATAGAAACTAATAACGTAAGGGCAATTCACGAATTGCCCCAACCAAAGGAGACAAACATCATGGAACTGCAGGAATTAAAAGACAAACTGAGCGCCGAGAAGCACATCTACGACTTCACCGAAGAGGGCGGGGACATCATCATCCGCAACAAGAAGCACGGGGTCAAGGTGTGCTGCAGCGCCGAGGCCGTCGCCAAGCACGACTGGGCCACCATCAAAAGCCAGACGGTGGGCGGTCGGGACGTCAACCACATCACCCGGGTCACCGGCTATTTCACCATCGTCGAGGGCTGGAACAAGGGCAAGTTGGGCGAGCTCAAGGACCGCTACCACTCCCAGATCGCCTGATAGGGTTCGTCATTCCCTTGGAAGCTTGTCCTCGCGAAAGCGGGGAAGGGGATCCGGGGATATCAGAGTGGGTTCCAGCCTTGCGCTGGAATGACTATCCTATAATAATTAAATCTACAAGGATAAGGCATATACTATGGAATTGAAAGTTTTCGGCCGGCCCACCTGCCAGGTCTGCAAGCAGGCCATGGAGAAGATCAATTATTTCCTGGACAAGTGGGAATTTCAGGGCAAGGTGCCGCTCACCTATTTCGACATGGACACGGTGGACGGCCTGGCCGAGGGCGCCTTTTACGAGGTGTTCGACATCCCCACCGTGGTCCTGCTGAACAACCAGGACGAGATGGACCGCTGGGTCAAGCGGCCCCCGATGTCCAAGGAACTCAAGCCCTACCTGGACCCGGCGGTATAAGCTGTCTTTTAAAGCTTTTTGCCACCAAGCATGCACTGAGCCATGCCGAAGTGACACCAAGGCACTAAACAGAATCATCCGTTGTTTTCTGAGTTTTAATAAACTTTGTGTCTTTGTGCCTTTGTGGTTAATGGTTTCTATCGTATAACGATCGTAATTATGGAAATAAAAGGCTTCATCGAAACATCGCTGATCGACTGGGACGGAAAGATCGTCTCAGTCCTTTTTCTTCCCGGCTGCAACTTTCGCTGTCCGTTCTGCCATAACCATATATTGGTCAAGCACCCTGAGCAGATCGCCGACGTCCCCTGGAAGCGCATAGAAACGTTTTTAAGGGGCAAGAAGGGCTGGATAGACGGGGTGGTGATCACCGGGGGCGAGCCCACCATCCACCAGGACCTGCTGCCCCTGCTGACGAAACTGAAGGGATCGGGCCTGCCGGCCAAATTAGACACCAACGGGAGCAACCCGGCCCTGTTAAGGAAGATAATAGACCAGGGCCTGGTAAAATTCATCGCCATGGATATCAAGGCTTCTTTCGACGGATCCTACGACCTGGCCTGCGGGGTTGCCGTCAATAAAGAGAATATCAGGGAAAGCATCGGCCTGATCATGACCTCCGGCCGGGAGTATGAGTTCCGCACCACCATTGTTCCGCAATATCACGATCTGGATTCGGTTGAAAATATGGCAAAAGAGATAAAAGGGGCAAAAAAGTGGGTTTTACAGCAGTTTGTCCAAACCAATGCCGACGACGAGGGGCTACGTAGTCTGCCGCCATATGATGAGGAATACCTGGAGGAGATGAAAAAGAGGGCGAAAGGATTGGTGGAAAGGGTGGTTTTAAGGGGAATATAAGCAATAATATCATATATAATGAAGAAACGCCCCGGCAGGAGCCGGGGCGTTTCTTGTTTTGAAGATCAATACCAGATCTTTGGGGTGGTTACAGTGAAGGTCTTATTGTAACCATAGGCATCGGTCCCATGAAAAGTTATCTGAACCGAGGCACCTGCCCCCATGGCTGGATAACTGGGAGTGAATTTATAGGTATAGATACCACCTCCGGTAACATATCCGGCGATATTATAATTTTCAACGATCGGGGTTGTTCCAATTGTATCGGTGAAGGTGGTGGTCCGCTTGTTAAGGACGGCATCAACGTAATTCATGTTCTCGAAAGCCACGGTTAATTCTCCACCACCGCCCGGAGGGGTCACCGAGGTGATTATCAATTCCGGCGCCGGGGTCACAGAACTGCAACCCACAATGGTCAGCAGGGCTATGAAAATCAGGGAAATTAACTTTTTCATGATAACCTCCAAAAATATTTGGTTTGTTGAATTATCCCTTTAAGTGTCCCTATCAATTGGATAGTATAGTGCAACTTAGTGATTATGTCAAGAGAAAAAATAATAAAAAATAAAAAAATAAAAAAAGTTCTTGACAAATATGGACAAAATGAATAAAATGTCTAAAGGTAGCTTTGTCTATAGTTATATATACTTACCGATACTTCATTCTTGAGCGAGGTAAATATGCCTGTATCCCCAAAAGAAATAGATTCCGGGAAATTATACACCGTCTCGGAGACTGCCAAGATCCTGGCGGTCACCGACCAGACGGTGCGCAAGCATTTGGGCGAAAAAAATCTCCCGGGCAAGAAGGTCGGCCGGCGTTGGCTGGTCAAGGGAAGCGAGATCCAGAAATTTATTGGCGAATTGGGCTGGTAGATCGGACTGGTGAAAAATCAATTGGTTGATAATAACCGATAAAGTGAGGTAACCTCAAAATGCTTTTTGGAAAAAAACCAGCCACCATAGGTTTGGACATAGGCAGCAGCCAGATAAAGGTCGTCGAGATCCAGAAGACCGGCAAGGGGCTGTCGCTGGTCAACTACGGTATTGCCCCGCTGCTGCCGGAGGCCATCGTCGAGGGCGAGATCATGGACCGGACCCTGGTGATAGACACCATCAGGACCCTTTTGGAGACCAGGCAGATAAAAAGCAATAATGTGGTAACTGCCGTCTCCGGCCGGGGCGTCATCGTCAAGCGGATCAATATGGACAAGATGAAGGAGCAGGAGGCCCGGGAGAGGATCAAGTGGGAGGCCGAGCAGCATGTGCCGTTCGAGATCTCCGACGTGGTGCTGGATTTCCAGATCATCAACCCCGATTCGGGCAACAACCAGATGGAAGTGCTGCTGGTGGCGGCCAGGAACGAGACGGTGAACGTCCATCTGGACCTGCTGTCCGGGGCCGGCCTGAACCCGATCCTGCTGGATTACGGGGCCTTTGCCGTGCAGAATGCCTTCGAGGCCAGTTACGAAATGCCGGCCGACGAGATCATAGCCCTGGTCAATATCGGGGCCGATAACACCAACATCAATTTCGTCAAGAACGGCGTGCCCTATTTCACCCGGGACCTACCCATGGCCAGCAACTCCTGCCTGCAACTGATGCAGAAGAACCTGGGGATCTCCTACGAGCAGGCCTCGGAGCTGATCAAGGGCGAGACGGTGTCCGACGTCAGCCAGGAATCGGCGGCCTCGGTGTTCCAGTCCTTCTCCGACGATTTCGCCTCCTCCATAGAGCGAACCCTCTCCTTCCTGGCCATGTCCGGCGGGGGGGAAAGGATGAGCCGGATATATCTGTCGGGCGGCGGGGCCCTGATCCCGTCACTTCAGGATCATCTTAAGGAGAGGTTCGGGATCCCGGTGGAGATCATAAACCCGTTACAAAAGATCAGCTATGATCCGGGCCTGTTCGGAGCCGTAGCCAGCGAAAAGGTTTCCCCCATCTTGACCCTGGCCATCGGCCTGGGGCTTAGGGAGGTAAAATAATGATACAGATTAATTTGATCCGGGATCGCAAGGTAGAGAGAGTGGCCGGTGCCAAACCGGCCGGAGCCGGGCGCAGCTTTTCATTGCCCAAGCTTCCCTTCAATGTCGGCATCTTGGCCAGCGTTCTGGGGGTGGTCATCGTGCTGGTGGTCATGGTTTTGACCATGATCTCGCAGAAGGCCAAGATCGCCAACCTGGAATCCAAGATCAAGGGTTACAATGAAGAACTGGCAAAGCTGGCCGGTCCCAAGCGGCTGGTGGATGATTATCTTAAAAAGCAGGCCGAGGTGAACACCAAGCTGAACGAAATAGCCTCCATTGACAAGACCCGGTTCTATACCGTCACTTTGTTGGATCAATTGAGCCACGCCTTGCCGGATTATCTCTGGCTTACCAGCATGAAAGATGACAAGGATTTGATATCCATGGAAGGAATGACATTCTCCAATCTTATCGTGGCCGATTTCATGGACAGGCTGAAGGGTTCCGGGTATTTTTCTAACGTAGAATTAACCCAAACCACCAAGGCCACCAGCGAGGGGCGTGATCTGGTGAAATTCTCCATCACTTCAAAATATACCGAGAACCCGAACAAACCTGTCAGCCCCGGGGAAACGACGGGCCAAACAGCCGGAAAGGGGTCAAAATGAGCCTAGATATCAAAGATCCCAAGATACAAATAACCGTCGGCTTGATACTATTCGGGCTGATCCTAGCCGGGTTATTCTTCAAATTCAGCTATCAGCCGTCCCAAAAAAGAATTCAGGGGCTTTCCGTCCAGGAGGCCAAGCAGCGCCAGGAGCTTGAGCAGGTCCGGGCCGCCGTGGCCAGGCTCCCCGAATTGGAGGAGCAGTATAAGGCCCTGGAGAAAAAATGGGGAAAGGCTCAGGAGTTGCTGCCCACCGATAGCGAAATTCCCAGCCTGCTTAAAAAGATCACCAATGCCGGGATCGAATCAGGGGTGAGGTTCCTGGTTTTCAAGCCGGGAAAACTGGCCTCAGCCACTCAGCTTTCAGCGGCCATCCCGGTCACCATGTCGGTGGTCGGCAATTTTGACCAGATAACCACCTTTATGGCCAAGCTGGGTAATCTGTCAAGAATTATTATTTCGTCAAATATAAAAATCAATCCTAATAATGATCCGATACGTACCATTAAAGCCGATTTCACGGCCAATGCATACGTATTCAAATCAGGAGGAGATCAAGCCAGTGCAAAAGCTAAAACTTCTCGTAAACCCAGGTAGCCTTTTAATTATCGTTTTGGCCCTGGCCTCTGTCGGCTATGCCGCAGACCCTCCAGCGGCTACCGGGACGATAGACCTGAAGGCGGCCGGTGAGGATACTCTTTTCAGGGCCCAGAACTATGTTTATGAACCGTCCGGACGAAGGGATCCCTTTAAGTCCTTGGTCCAGAAAAAGGGCGAGGGTTCGGGGGTTACGGACGTCAGCACTCTGGATGTGAGCAACATGACCCTGACCGGCATCATCTGGGGGCCTTCGGGAAGACTGGCTTTGATTAACGACACCCAAGGGGTAGGTTATATAATCAAACCCGGGGACCAGGTGATCGGCGGAAAGGTTTTTGCCATAACCGACTCCTCGGTGGTCTTCGAACAGGGCGATCCAGGAAGCACGGTTAAGTTTGTTGTTCCGTTAACTGAAAGTAAAAGCAAAGGGAGCAAAAGAAAATGAGCTATCATAGAAGCAACAAAATGCTGCCGTTGGCCGTTGCGGCGCTGCTGTCAGTATTTTCCCTGGCCGATGCAGCCAAAGTGCTGGATATTGCGGTCAAGAAATCCGAAGGGGTCACCCAGGTGGTGATCACCGGGGACGATATCCTTGATTCCAAGGATTTCACCCTCAGCAATCCCGACCGGCTGGTGGTTGACATCAAGGGGGCCAGCATTGCCTTCGGCAACAAGACCATGACCGTCAACAAGGGCGGCATTACCACCATCAGCACCAGCCAGTTTGACCGGGAGGGCGGGATCGCCAGGATCGTGATAGAGATGGGCGTAAAGCCCAACTATCTGCTGATGACCGAAGAGAACGACATCATTGTTGCCCTGACCACCAAGGATACCTCACCCTTTGCCGAATGGAAGGCTAGCGCCGCCCCATCAGAGATGGCTGCGACCACTGCCCCCCAGGCCATGGAGCCGCCCAGCATGCCGGCCCCGCCGCCTCCGATGGTTGAGGAAACGCCGGCGGCCCCGGTAGTGCCTGTGACCTCCACCCCGGCGCCCTCAACGCCCACTTTGGTGACGGAAGAACAGCCGGCGGCCCCGGTGGTGCCGGTGACTTCTACGCCGGCCGCACCCAGCACCCCTCCCCCGGTTATAGAGGAAGTGCCGGCTGCGCCGATCTACGCGGCCGCGCCCACCCCTCCGGCTCCTCCGGAGAAAATGGCCCTTCCTGCCACTCCGATCCAGCCCAAGGCCGCCTATGTCGAACCGCAAAAGCCAAGATACCGTTCGGCCTCCTCCGGCGGCTTGTCGGGCGGCAGATCGGTCTCCATGGAATTGGAGAATGCCGACGTTATAACTGTTTTGAGGGCCATGGCCGAGTACAGCGGCCGGAACCTGATCGTGGGCAACGATGTCAAGGGTTCGGTCAGCATGAGGCTGCATAACGTTCCCTGGGCCCGGGCCTTTGAGGAGATAGTCAAGGCTGCGGGGCTGGTGGTCGAGGAATCGGGCGGCATCATCAGGGTGATGAGCCCCAAGCAGGCCACCGAAAATATGCGAATGAGAGAGCAGGGGCAGGAACTGGTGACTGTGGTCTATCCCATAGAGTTTGCGGTGGCAAATGAGATCACCGGGTCCCTCAACAAGATCCTCAGCTCCCGGGGTTCCATCCAGGTTGACAAGCGCACCAATTCGCTGGTGATCAACGAAGTGTCCTTCAAGCAGACCGAGATAGCCGAACTGATCAGATTGCTGGATACGGCCACCCAGCAGGTGGAGATCATGGCCCGGATCGTGGATGTGGATATGGACGTGACCAAGGATCTGGGGATCAACTGGAACGTCTCCAATATCGCCAGCTATGATGCCAATGCCGAGTTGCAGAACGCCAGCGTTCCCCAGCTGCTGCCGGCTGGCACCAGGCCATCGATGACAGTGGGGACCATCCGCTCCTTCGCCCAGATATCGGCCACCCTGTCGGTACTGGAGGCCAAGCGCAAAGCCAACACCATCTCCAATCCCCGGATCACCACGGTCAATAACAAAGAGGCCAAGATCGTGGGCGGCAAGAAGATACCCATTTCCTTGAGGGATGAAAGCGGGAACACCGTTACCCAGATGTACACCATCGGCATGGTGCTGACCACCACCCCCCACATCAATTCCTCGGAAAATGTGACCCTGGATGTCAAGACCGAGATCAGCGATCTGGATCCCACGGCCACCATCTTGGGCGGTGTGGTGATCCTGACCAATGAGGCCAGCACCCAGATCGTGCTGAACGACGGGGAGACGGCAGTGATCGGCGGATTGTTGCAGACCAAGGCCGGCAAATCCCAGAGCGGCATTCCCATTCTGATGGATATCCCGTTCATCGGCGCCCTGTTCAGATCCACCACCACCTCAACCGCCAAGCGCGAGATCCTGATATTCCTGACGCCGCATATAATAAAATCAAAATAACGGCTCACCGCTTAAAAAAGAATCGTCCCGAACTGCTTCGGGACGATTCTTTTATGAAATACAGATATGTTTATTCGGGCTGCTTTTTATTTAGGGTCTTGGCCAACCGCGATTTCTGGCGGGCGGCGGTCCTTTTATGGATGGTGCCTTTCTTGGCGGCCAGATCTATCTCCGAATAGGCCGTTGACAGCAACTCGGGGGTTTTCCCCTCAAGCTTGAATTTCTTGACCACCTTGCGCATCTTGGATTTTACGGCCGAGTTGCTTTTTCTGCGGGCCAAGGCCTGCCGGGCTCTTTTTGTTACCGAACTTTTCTTCTTCTTAACCACCTTTTTGATCTCTGCCACGATAATTCCTCCAAATTTTATATGTTGTTGATAATTTTATGCTTTACAAACATATAAAAATATCATATCATTCATATAAAAGTCAAGCATTATATTCAAAATACAACCGGAAGCGAAATTAAAGGACATGCTTAATGGATAGAAGTGAAGCCAAAAGGGTGATCGAAGCCCTGCTGTTCGCCACCGATACGCCGATAGCTCCGTCAAAATTAAAGTCCCTGCTGGGGGAGTTGGACCAAAAAATACTTCGGCAGCTGATAACCGAGCTTAAGGTTGAATACGAGCGCGACGGCCATAGCTTTTCCCTGGTGGAGGTGGCCGGCGGATATCAGATATATACCCGTCCGGAATACGCCAAATGGGTTCAGGAACTTTTCCGGGGCAAAAGGGCCTCCCGGCTGACGGCGGCAGCTCTGGAGACGCTGGCCATCATAGCCTACAAACAGCCTATCATCAGGGGCGACATAGAGGCCATCCGCGGGGTCAATGTCGACGGGGTGATGTCCACCCTGGCCGAGCGCAATTTGGTGGCGGTGGTGGGCCGGGACGAGCGTCCCGGGAAGCCGATATTGTACGGCACCACCCCGGAGTTCCTGCGGTACTTCGGCCTGGCCACCCTCTCGGACCTGCCCAAAATAGAGGAATTGGAGGAGTATCTGAAGGAAAAGGAAGAGGAGCGGGAAAAGATAGACCAGGAGATAGACGCCGAGCTGAGGAAGGAACAGATCCCGAACCACGGGGTGCAGGAAGAAGTTGCCTTCAATAAGATGGAGGGGGGACAGGAGCCGGAGTCGGATGAACCCACCCAGCAGGATACTGATCCCGGCCAGGCCGACCCCGTTGAATAGCTACCCAAGGGATCCAGATCACCAGTTATGTTCGTTTGTCGTGGATAGCCAGTTTCTTTAGCTTTGACGGAGAGCCCTCTTCCACGGCGCATTCCAAATCATGAATGCGGAATTTTTCCCCGGGCAGGGGGATCCGTTGCAGTTTTTCCAGAATATATCCCGATAGCGTATGGGCCTGGCTTTCCAGGTTCAGTTTGAACAGCTCCTGAAACTTGTCCAAGGGGATGCCGGCGTCCACCAGGTAATGGCCGTTCTCCATCATCCGGTATTGCCTGAGCTCCACATTATACTCGTCGTAGAGCTCCCCGACTATCTGTTCCACCAGGTCCTCGGTGGTTATCATCCCCGACGGGATACCGTACTCATCTATGGTAATGGCGATTGAGATATTGCGTTTTTGGAATTCCGACAGGGCCTGGGCCACTTTCATAGTCTGGGGAAAATAATTGGGCAGACGAATGAATTCCACGGCCCTTATATTTTTGGCCGAACGATGCCAGAAGCGCAGCAGCTCTTTTACGTGTATGATCCCTAGGATATTATCCGGGTCGGTGTCATATACCGGAAGGCGCGAGAAACCCCATTGTAAAAAAGCGTCCACGATCTGGCCCATGGTGGCCGACGCTTCCAGACACACCATCTGCGATTTGGGTATCATGATAGAGGATATCGGGGTATCGGCCAGGTTCAGTATCCTCCGCATCATGGACCCCTCCTCCTTGGAGAGGACCCGATGCTTCATGGCGCGGGTCAGCAGGGCCTGCAGTTGATGGTGGGACAGCTCCGGCTGGCGCTGGAAATATTTGTGTATGACCTTCAGAATATCAGCCATCTTGGTCCAGGGGGGTCATTATTTTCAGGCTCTGGGGCGAGACCATGCCCCCCGAAACTATCAATTTTATGGCTTCCTCCACGGTAAGGCTTACCCGGAACAGCCGCTCCAGGGGAACGATCATCACCCGGCCTCCGGTGGGATTGGGGGTGTTGGGCAGGTAAACCGAGTAACCCTTTTGATCCTGCTGCATATCCCACAGGACCTCCGAGGTGAGAAAGCCCAGGGCATAGGTGCCGGGGCGGGGGTATTCCACCGCCACCACTTCGCGGAAGGCATATTTGTTGGTGAAGAAATTATCGGTGAACTGCCGGGTGGTGCCGTAGATTATTCTGACCAGGGGGATCCGGGTCAGAATAATCTCCCAGAACCTCAATAGGCGCCTTCCCAGCAGGTGCGAGGCCAGCAGGCCCACCAGGTAGATCAAGCCGACCAATAAAATAAAACCGATGCCCCAGCGGGCGATCTGGGGAAGGGTCTGGAGATAGGGGATGTAGATCAGCAGTTCGCCGAACAGCCGCCCGCTCCATTTGAACAGCAGCCAGCAGAAATAGGCGGTCAGCCCCACCGGCAGGATGGCCACCAGCCCGGTAAGGAAATTGTTCTTGAAACGACCCTGGGCTGTTTTGGGCGGTGATAAAATATCCATGCCTCAAAAATATCATAAAAAATCAATAAGGTCAAGAAATATTATGCGTCTTTATCTGCGGTTGTTGAGCTACCTGGGGCCCTACAAAAAACAGTTCGCCCTGTCCATTGTCTGCATGATGTTCCTGGCCCTGTTCTCGGGGGCTTCGCTGGGGGTGATCGCCCCGTTCATGAAGGTGCTGTTTCTCCAGCCGGAGCAGGTCGCCCAGCAGCCGGCAAGGATAGCCCTCTCCTCGGGCATTAGCGGCTCATTGGAGCAGCTCAAGAACTGGTTCCTGTGGTGGCTGACCAGCGGGGGACGGATCTCCGGGATAGCCAAGCTGTGCTGGATAATACTGGCGGTGTTCTTTGTCAAGAACCTGTTCAACTACCTGCAGCGACTGCTGACGGTGCATATCGAACAGCATATCACCATGGACATCCGCAACCAGATGTACGGCCACCTCCAGCAGCTGTCGCTGGGCTATTTCCAGCGCAACAAGGTGGGGCAGGTGGTCTCCCGGCTGACCAACGACGTCAACATGGTGCGGGGGGCCATCACCGAGGGGTCGCTGTCCATCGTCAGGCAGTCTCTCCAGGTGCTGGTCTATCTGGCCATCGTGATCATCGCGGCCTGGAAACTGTCGCTGATCGCCATGCTGGTGCTGCCCGGCTGCCTGCTGCTGATCACCCTCATCGGACGGCGCCTTAGGAAAAGGGGCCGTCAGCTGCAGGAGAGGATAGCCGATCTGACCGCGGTGGTGACCGAGACCATCGCCGGGATCCGCCTGGTCAAGACCTTTGCCGCCGAGGAATACGAGAAGCAGAAATTCACCAGATACAACCGGGATTATTACCGGACCATCTTCCGTTTCGAGACCATGTCCGCCCTGTCCTCTCCCCTGACCGAATACCTGGGGGCGGCAGTGGGGGTGCTGATCATCTGGGTGGCCAAGGATTACATCGCCGGAGCCGACGCCCTCAGCCCCGAAAGGTTCTTTGTGTTCCTGGCGGCGGCCTTCTCCATGATCCAGCCGCTCAACGGGCTGGCCAGCGTCAACTCCACGGTGCAGCAGGGCCTGGCTGCCTCGGAGAGGATCTTCGGCCTGCTGGACCAGGCCCCGGAGGTCATCGACCGGCCCGGAGCCGCGGTGGTGGATGAATTCCGTCAATCCATAAAATTCGAGCAGATGGATTTTGCCTACAGCCCCCATCCGGCCTCCGCCGGGGAGCCATCAAATAATGTTCCGGAGCTGGTCCTCCGGGGCATCGACCTGGAGATCAAGCGGGGGGAGATGCTGGCCCTGGTGGGGCCGTCGGGGGCCGGCAAATCCACCCTGGTGGACCTGATCCCGCGGTTCTACGACCCGGTCAAGGGGGCGATCTACCTGGATGGGAAAAATCTGCGGGAGCTGGACTCGAAATCGCTGCGCCAGATGATGGGCATCGTGGGCCAGGAGACCATTCTGTTCCACGACACCATATTCAATAATATCGCCTACGGCAAGCGGGATGCCACCCAGCAACAGGTGGAGGAGGCCGCCCGGGCCGCCAACGCCCATCAATTCGTATCCCAGATGCCGGAGGGCTACCAGACCGTCATCGGGGAGCGGGGGGTCAGGCTCTCGGGGGGGGAACGCCAGCGGATATCCATCGCCCGGGCCATCCTGAAGAACCCGCCCATCCTGATATTCGACGAGGCCACCTCGGCCCTGGACGCCCATTCGGAGGTGCTGGTGCAGCAGGCCATCGACCGCCTGATGTCCAACCGCACCGCCATAGTGATAGCCCACCGCCTGTCCACCGTCCAGCGGGCCGACCGGATAGCGGTGCTGGACCAGGGTCGGATCATGGAGATGGGGAAACACCAGGAATTGCTGGAAAAACGGGGCCTGTACTGGAGACTTTACAATATCCAATTCAACAAATAGGAGGCCAGCCAATAGCGATATGAGGCTGCCGGCAGTAGAGAAATATTTTAAGGCTGCCCTGCTTAAGGCCCTGGGGCTGCTGCTGCCTGACCGGCGTCACCAACCCCGGGAGGTGGACCTGTCGCTGATCAGGCGGGTGATAGTGATCCGCCAGCATGACCAGCTGGGGGACCTGCTGCTGTCCACCCCGGCCTTCCGGGCCCTCCGGCAGGCCCTGCCCCAGGCCCAGATCACCGTGGTGGCCCGGCAGTACACCTATCGGGTGCTGGAGCACAATCCCGACATCGACCGGATCCTGGTCTTTCCGGAAAAATTATATCAGGCCACCCCGGCCAAGCTGTGGAGGCTGTGGCAGGGCCTGAGGCAGGGTTGCGACCTGGCGGTGGTGCTCAACACCATCTCCCATTCGCTGTCCAGCGACATTCTGGCCCGCCTCACCGGGGCCAAATTCATTTTGGGCTCGGCCGAAAACCCCTTCCCGGGGGCCCGGCCAAATTTGTTTTACAACCTGCTGGCTCCCGGCTTTGGGGAGCGGGTTCACGAGACCCGCCGCAACCTGAGGATCCTGGAATACCTGAACATCAGAACCAAAGATATGGGAGAGAGCTGTGCCCTATCGCCCCAGGAGGAGGAACAGGGCCGGGACATCCTTTACAAGAATCACATCATGCCGGAGCGGACGGTGGGCCTCCACCTGGGGGCCTATAATGTCTGCAACCGCTGGCCGTATCAGAATTATGCGGCTCTGGCCGACTGGCTGGTCAAGGATTTCGGGTTCCAGGTGGCGGTGTTCTGGGGTCCGGGGGAGGAGGAGCTGGGGGAGAGATTTATGGGGCTGGTGAAGAGCGAGGTCAAACTTCTGTCCGGGCTGGACATACGCCAGCTGGCCTCGGTGATAAAACCGCTGAGGCTGATGGTCTGCAACGACACCGGGGTGATGCACCTTTCCGCGGCGCTGGGCACCCCCACCTTCGCCATCTTCGGGCGGAGCGAGCCGGAGTTCTGGCGGCCGCTGAACAAGAATTTCTACGGGGTCCGGGGGCTGGACAAGAACTGCGCCTCGGCCGAGCTGGACGTGGTCCAGTCGGGCATAAAAAGGATGCTGTCCCGCAGGGATCTCTTTTAGTTGAACAGACCAAAACAAAAAGGGCCGGAAATCCGGCCCTTTACTCATTTCAGCATTACCATTCTCTTCAAGTCAACCGTCCTGCCTTTGACCGAGAGCCGGTAAAAATATATTCCCGGCGGAAGCATATTGCCTGTCTGATCGGCGCCGTTCCATTCCAGATCATATTCGCCCGGAGCCGGGTTAATCACTTCCACCGTCCTTACCGCCTGTCCCAGCAGGTTGAAGATCTCGATCCGGGCCCGGCCCGGCGAAGCCAGGGAATAGCTTATGACCGTCCTGTCCCGGAAGGGGTTCGGATTGTTCTGGTACAATCTGTTTCTATCGGCTATGGTGGCCGTTGGCTTGCCGGTTACTCCCAAAGCCGGGAAATAGGCCCGGCGGATCAAAGTGCTGTCCAGTACGAAGGGATTGACCTTGTTCTGCTGGTAGGCGGCGATCTTCTTGGTGCGGGCTATCTCCCGGGCATCGGCCGGGTCGCTGACATGCCAGGCATACAAAACATCCCTCTGGTCGGTCCACCAGGAATCACTGGTGTCGCCCAGCTGCCAGAAGGTAAGCATGTAGTACATGGCCCGGGCAGTATTGCCTTTTTGTGCTTCGCGCGGCTCAAACTCATTGTTCGATCGATTCTCGGCATAGAGACTGATATTCGTGGACGGTATGGCAGACGTCGTGGTGTTGTTGTAATACCAGGCAGTGGTCAGGTTATCGGGAATCTCCGTAAAAGGGTTGTTATCCCTGGCTCCGTTTACTTCGATATCGGTCGGGAACAGATGGTGCAGGTCGGAGACGGCGGTGCTGGACGACAGCATGCTTTGGGGCCAGGTATGCTCGCAGTTGATGCCGTGGTCATAGGCCCAGGTGCTGGGATCCTGGCCGGGATCCATATATATCCTATATCCGCTGTAGACACACTCCAGGCTGTCGTTCAGCTTGTCGATCTCCCCATACATAACATCCCTGCCGGCATCGTAGCCCAGGTTGGAGGTTGATTTATAGGCCGAGATCAACGAATTCCGCAGAGTAGCGCCGGTCTGCCCGGGGAAAATGGTGGAGTCCGGCGGGACGGTCCCGGCGGAAACCAATCCGGCAGTGAACATTTCTATTGAAATAGCCAACAAGAAGAATTTAATGTTTTTCATGTCAGTTCCTTTAGTTTAACGACCTAATTATCAACCCTGACAGTCGAAAAGTCAAGCCCTTTGCAATCGACTTGTATTTTATGGTAAAATCAATACTATGATCCAGCTTTCCAACATAAACGTATCCTTCGGCGAAAAGGCCCTGTTCAAGAACCTGGGGTGGAATATCGGCCTTAACGAGAGGATCGCCCTGGTGGGCCCCAACGGGGCCGGCAAGACCACCCTGTTCAAGGTGGCCCTGGGGCTGATGACTCCCACCCAGGGCCAGCGGTCCTGTTCCAACGGCATGCGCACCGGATATCTGCCCCAGGAGGAGGTGGTGCTGGCCGGCCGCTCCGTTCTGGAGGAGGCCATGTCGGTCTTTGCCGACCAGCGCTCCATCCAGGAGGAGATAGACCAGCTCTCCAGCCTGATGTCCACCATGGATCAGGATGATCCCGAACTGGTCCCGGTGGTGGAACGCTACGGCGAACTGCACCAGATGTTCGAAGGGTTCGACGGCTACCTGCTGGAGACCCGGGCCCGTTCGGTGCTGCAGGGGCTGGGATTCTCCCCGGCCGACCTGGACCAGCCGGTGGAGAATTTTTCCGGCGGCTGGCAGATGCGCCTGGCCCTGGCCAAGCTTTTACTGGAGGAACCCTCCTACCTGTTCCTGGACGAGCCCACCAACCACCTGGACATTGAGTCCATGGACTTCCTGGAGGGCTATCTGAAAGGCTTCAGGGGCTCGATGGTGGTGATCTCGCACGACCGCTATTTCATCGACCGGACCATAAAAAAGATATACGAGCTGGACCTGGGGCGCTTTTCGCTCTATCACACCAATTATTCCGGCTACCTGGAGGAAAAGGAGAAGCGCCGGGAAATGCTGGTCAAACAGAAGGAGGAGCAGGCCAAGGAGATCGAACATATCCGGGAGTTCATCGCCCGCTGGAGGGGCAACTTCATAAAGCGGGCCATGGTTCACAGCCGGGAGAAGATGCTGGAGCGGCTGCTGGCGGAGCGGATAGAGATACCCCAGAGCCGGCGCAGCTTCCGGCTGGGGCTGCCGGAGGCGCCCCACTGCGGGCGGCGGATGCTGGAGCTGTCCCACGTCACTAAAGGCTACGGCGACAAGGTGGTGCTCAAGGACATCGATTTCCTGGTGGAGAAGGGCCACAAGATAGGCCTGTTGGGGGTCAACGGGGCGGGCAAGACCACCCTGCTGAAGATGATGGCCGGGGTGGAGGAGGTGACCTCCGGGGAGAAGACGCTTTATCCCAACGTCAGCCTGGCTTATTTCGCCCAGCACACCGCTGAGATGCTGGACCCCGCCAAGACGGTGATGGAGCAGGTGGAGTCGGTGATCCCCACCGAGACCCCCGGCCGGGTGCGGACCATCCTGGGCGCATTTCTGTTCTCCGGGGATGATGTCTTCAAGCCGGTCAAAGTGCTGTCCGGCGGGGAGAAGGCCCGGCTGGCCCTGTGCTGCACTTTGCTGCTGCCGGCCAATCTGCTGATCATGGACGAGCCCACCAATCATCTGGACCTCAAGGGCAAGGAGGTGCTGGAGCAGGCGTTAAAAGAGTTCCAGGGGACGGTGGTGCTGGTGACCCACGACCGCTATATCATCGATCAGGTGGTGGACACCATCGTCGAGGTGGCCGACCAGGCGCTAAAGATCTATCCCGGCAACTATTCCGAATATCTGTATAAAAAGGAGCTGGACCGCCAGTCCTCCCAGGCAGCCAGCAATGCCCCCAGATCCGAACCGGCCAGCGAGGAAAAGTCGGACTGGCAGGAGGCCAAGCGGCGCAAGGCCCGGGAGGCGGCCGAGGAGCGCAAGCGGCTAAGGCTGATCTCCGAGCTGGAGCACCGCATCGCCAAACTGGAGGCCCGGCAGAGGCAGCTGGAGTCGCCCTCCGGCGGCCTGGCCGATCCCGAGGTCTATCGTAACGGCGACCGGATGAAGAGGCTGATGAACGAGTTCGACTCCAACAAGCAGGAGCTGCAGCGGCTGCTGGACCGCTGGGAACACTATCAGGCGAAAGGCCAATAGATGAAGAATTCCATCACCGTCATCATCAACGCCGACATTCATACCATGAAGGGCCGGCAGAGGTCCAGAGCCCTGGCCTGCGATGCCGGGGGCGGAATGATCCTGGATATCGGCGGGAACAGCCAGATACTGGGCAGATACAAGGCCCTCAAGCCCGAGGTCATCGACCTCAAGGAGAAGGTGGTCCTGCCGGGCTTCACCGACTGCCACACCCATTTCTGCAATTACTGCCTGCTGGCCTCCCGGCCGGACCTGGACGGCATCCGGTCCATCAAGGAATGCCTCCAGGTGGTGGCCAGATATGTCACCGGGAATCCGCCCGGGCAGTGGGTCTTGGGCGGGGGCTGGAACAAGAACCTCTGGAGCGACGGCCGCCTGCCGTCCGCCCAGGACCTGGACACGGTGTCCATCAACAATCCGGTGATGCTGTGGAGCAAGGACTGGCACACCATCTGGCTGAACTCGGCGGCCATGGTGGCCCTGGACATCCACTCCCAGACCCCGGAGGTCCCCGGCGGAACAATCGAGCGCGACACCAAGGGCCGGCCCAGCGGCCTGCTCCGCGAAGAGGCGGCCAATCACTACTATCGCCTGGCTTCCAAGGCATCAACAGAAGAATATTCCCAGGCCGTGATCCAGGGCCAGAGGATGTTCGCCAAACTGGGCCTGACTGGGTTCCATACCATGGAGGGGGTGGAGGAATTCAATATTCTGCAATCATTGTCAAGGCAGAATAAATTATTCTTAAGGGGGACGCTTTACCATAACATCAAGGCTTTGGATGGGCTAATCTCGGCCGGGATAAAAAGCGGCTTCGGCGGCAGGAACTTGAAGATCGGAGGGGTCAAGCTTTTTGTCGATGGTTCGCTGGGCTCCCAGACGGCATTGATGCTGGAGCCATACCGCAACAGCGCCTCGCGGGGCATGAACACCGTGCCGCCCGGGGAACTGCTGGCCCTGGTTAGCCGGGCCTCACAGAACGGGCTGGCTTGCGCCATCCACGCCATCGGCGATGCTGCCAACCGCCTGGCGCTGGATACCTTCCAGAAGGCCAAGGATCTCAATATAGATCTGCGGCACCGGATAGAGCACTGCCAGCTGGTCCATCCCGAAGATATTGCCAGGTTCAAGGAGCTGGGCATCATCGCCTCGGTGCAGCCCATACACTGCCCCTCCGATCTTGATCTCATTGAAAGATACTGGGGTGAACGGGGGGCCTACGCCTATCCCTTCGGCGATCTGTCCAGGAAAAAGGCCAGGGTGGTCTTCGGCTCGGATTGTCCCATCGAAACGCCGGATCCGTTCCGGGCCATTCAGGCGGCCGTCACCCGGCAGAGGATCCCGCCGGACCGTCCGCCGTTCCATCCGGAGCAAAGGGTTTCATTATGGAATGCCATAAAAGCCTATACCGTGGACGCGGCCTATGCCTCGGGGGATGAGGGCTGGAAAGGGACGCTGGAGCCGGGCAAAGCGGCGGATCTCATCTGTCTTTCGGAAGATATCTTCAAAGTTAAGCCTGAGGAGATTCATAAGATAAAGGTGAGGAGGACTTTCATCGGCGGGAGAGAAATTTAAAATATTAATTATTGGGGGTTATATGAGAAATACAATAATATTCGTAATCATCGCAGCAATATTTTATTCGTGCGGTAAAATAGAAGAAAATAATAATACAAAAGTTGATATTAAAAGTAATGCGCAAACTATACAAGACTCAACAATATATTGTGCTTTAAAATACAATCTTGAAAATTTTACAATAGCACATAATACGTCAAATAATATTGATTCTGTTATAAAGTATTATGAATTAAATGAAAATAATAAAATTGGAAGCAAAGCAAAGTCATTCCCAGAAACGCAAGAAGACGAACAACTCTTAAATACATTTATTGGTATAATTTTAAAAGGCAATTTAAATATCACCTATACAATAAAAATGGCTCTTATCAATAAAAACAATGCTGAATTAGGTGAGATTTTCGCGGATATGATTGAAAAGCATTGGCAAAAACCAGAGGAAGATTTCATTAAGGCCGTCATCAACTTACCGGATTCAGAGAGTGTAAGAATTATTTATAATACAACACCAGAAGACCCAAAAGAAGTAAAAGAAATCATAAAAAAGATAGATAAAATGCCACAAATAAAAAATCTAAAAGGTTATGTTTTATTAAAAGAAAAGTTGGTAGAATTAGCAAATAGGTAATGTATTGCCCCGCTTAATGCGGGGCAATACACATACATCTTGGTATTTGACCGCCCCCTAACCCCCTCCGCTGCGGAGGGGGACTATTAGATGACATATTTTAATTGAACGTTATTGTGCGTAATAATAAACACCTCTCCACATTGGAGAGGGGCAGGGGTGAGGTCAAATAAAAAGGGACGATCAAATGATCGTCCCTTAAATATTTCTGGTGCCCGCTCAAGGCGGACTACTGCCTAGCGAGAAGTCAAACTGGTGGGCCCTCGGGGATTCGAACCCTGAACCAACGGATTATGAGTCCGCTGCTCTAACCGTTGAGCTAAGGGCCCACAAAGTGCGGTAATGATAACATATCGATAGAGGGTTAGTCAATATCTTTAATGCCCGCAATGCGGCAGATCCTGGCTTGACATGCCGCGCCGGGGTTGTTATAATCCTATTAAATTTAATGAATAACATTGATATCCAGATATGAAAAAGAACATTTTAATTTCGGCTTTCCTTGCCGGGCTTGTCTCCCTGGCCCTGGCCGGGTCATTCGGGAAACAGCCAAAACCAGCCATCCAGAAAGGCCCCTACCTTTCCTGGGACGACGATCCCCGGACCACCATGACCGTCAGTTGGGAGACCAATACTCCTGTTTCCGGGAAACTGGCCTACGGGCCCCGGGGCAAGATGAACTACATCCTGCGGGACGACCAGGCCGGGACCCTGCACCACCTTAGGATAAAAGACCTCAAGCCCGACACCCGCTACTACTACCAGTTGCTGAACCTGTCGGCCCCGGTCTGCAGTTTCAGGACCGCGCCCCGGGAGATGCGGGACTTCAAGTTCGTTATCTACGGCGACACCCGGACCTTTCCGGAGCAGCACAAAAAGGTGATCGCGGCCATAACCCAGTACAACCCGGAGTTCCTGATCCATACCGGCGATTACATCCAGGACGGGCGGATCTGGGCCATGTGGCAGGAGTTCTTCGACGCCAGCCGGCCCTTCTCCTCCTTCATCCCCCTGTATACGGTGATCGGCAACCACGAACGGACCTACGACAACTACGTGAAACTGTTCGCCCTGCCCGGCAACGAACGGTGGTATGCCTTCGATTATCTGAACGCCCACTTCATCGTGCTGAACAACGAGGAGCATTACCAAAAGGGTTCCCAGCAATACCGGTGGTTCGAGGCCGAGATAAAACGTACCCGGCCGATGTACAAGTGGCTGTTCGTCCTGCAGCACCGCCAGACCTACTCCTCCGGCAAGCGGGGCAGCGACCAGGATATCCTGGAGAATCTGGAACCGCTGTTCCGGAAATACCGGCCGGATGTGGTGTTCTGCGGGCACGAGCATTTTTACGAGAGGCAGCAGCGGGGCGGGGTCAACTATATCATCACCGGCGGGGGCGGGGCCCCCCTGTACGACGTCAACCCGGGAGATTCCACTTTTCACGCCGAGTCCAGCCTGCATTACTGCCAGGTGGAGGTCGGCGACAGCACCGCCAGGGTGCGGATGGTCCGGGTGGACGGCAGTTCGCCGGACAGCCTGGTGCTGAGGGCAGGCAAATAGTTTCGACCGTGTGGATCGGGGCTCCGGGGATATCCCGGAGCCTTTTTATTGCTCTCCAGGGATCGGCAGATCTGCGAAAATGGCAGGGTCGGTTGTTTAAGCCCAGCTATTGCAATAAATTACATTTTTCTTGTTTTAAAATGTATATATAAATAAATTAACTGCAATTAATTGCAAAAAGATGTTGACACGATATGGGTATTATAATATACTTCCCAAAATGATTGTAAAGCGAGTTTATGTCAGCAAAGATCAAAAGACAGAACGTCATCAAGGAACTTTTGAGCGAGCGGGTGATCTCCGGCTACGGCCAGCTTTCCCGGGCCCTGGCTGGAATGGGCATCAAGGCCACCCAGGCCACCCTCAGCCGCGACTTCGCCGAGATGGGCGTGATGCGCACCGTCACCCCCGACGGGCCGCGCTACCTGATGGACGAGGATGAGACGGGCAAGCATATTGACCAGCTGCTGAGGTCCGAGATCCTGAGCGTCAGGAACAACGAATCAATGGTGGTGATCCACACCCTAGCCGGCCGGGCTCAGGGGGTGGCCCGGTATGTAGAACAGCTCAACCGCAAGGAGATCCTGGCCACCATCGGCGGGTATTGCACGGTGCTGGTGATCCCGGCCTCCACTGCGTATGTATCCAAGGTGGTCGCCATCATCAAGCAGGCCATAAACCGGTCCTAAACAGGTCTCAATAGTTATTTATAATACCATTGATTAAGGCGCGATTGATGAAAAGGTCTCTGTTACTGGCGACATTAGCGGCTTCTCTGGCCCTGGTCATCTCCTGCACCGGCAAGAAAGCGGCCGAGAACAAGACGGCCGGAGCTGGGGAGGGCGGAGCCCAGACCGAGTGGATCGGGTTCGACCAGGCCATGGCCCGGGCTGCCCAGGAGGACCGCATCGTGATCGTTGATTTTTCCACCGAATGGTGCAAATGGTGCAAAGTGATGCTGGCCAAGACCTACACCGATCCCCAGGTGGTCAAGGCCATCGAAGAAAAATTCCTGGCGGTCCCCATCGACGGGGAAAGCCCCGAGAAGATAACCTATCTGGGCAAGACCGTGACCCAGTCGGACTTCACCCTGAGCATGAAGGTGGAAGGGTTCCCGACCACTATGTTCCTGGACAAGGAGGGCAAGGTCCTGGAGCAGAGGGCCGGATATATAGATGCCACCAATTTTTTAAAGATGTTGAATTTCTTTTCTTCCGGAGCTTATAAGACCACCAAGCTCGACGATTATCTTACCGGGAAATGACAGATTATATTCTCTGAGCAATAAAGGCGTTCAAGCAAACAATCACAAAGGGGGACCATGAAAAGAATTTTAATGTTAGTAATGCTGGCGCTGGCGGCCCCGCTGGCGGCCTCGGCCAGTGATCTGGAAACCCGTCCACCGGTTTACAATTATTCATTGGACCCCGGAGGGGCCAAATTCGACACCACGCTGGATTACTTCATCGACGATTACAAACTTTACCTCAACCTGCCGATGTACAACGATTCGCTCTACGGGAGATCCTCCGTTTCCATGTGCACCAATGTCGGCGGGGCGGTGACCGTCACTTTTAACTATGGCGACCTGGTGATCGACTCGGTGATGGACATGGACGGGTTCCCCTGCGATTACGACACCGGTGCCGGAGTGATGAATATCAATGTCAGTTTCAAAACCCCCAGCTGTTTTGTGGTGAATATCTACTACCGGGGCGGCGGTTTTGCCAAGGGATATCATCATTTCCTGCAGGGCGGGAGCCAGCTTCATACCATGGCTTACACCATGAGCGAGCCGCAGGATGCCCGGTATTGGATGCCCTGCATGGACGAGCCCTGGTTCAAGACCACCCAGGGCTGCAGTTTTTATATCACGGTTCCCGACAGTTATAAGGTGGCATCGAACGGGATCCTTGTGGACACCGTTCGCTCCGGAGATTCCCTTACCTGGCACTGGCAGGAGGACAGGCCCATAGCCACCTACCTGATGTCCTTTGCCGTCTCCAATTACGCTTTCTGGTCCGATACCGCCTATACCTCGATCGGGGACACCATCCCCCTGAACTATTTCGTATGGCCGGAGGATTCCCTCCAGGCGGCCCTGGTCTTCGATTCGGTCTCGGTGATGCTGGAATGCCTGACGCAAAAGTTCGGGCACTATCCCTTCCAGAAATACGGGATGGCGGCGGCATACCCGTTCGGCTTCGGGGGAATGGAGCACCAGGACATGACCACCATCAACCGCAGTTGGGTGACCGGGAATTCCCAGAGGGGGATCCTTCACGAACTGGCCCACATGTGGTGGGGCGATCAGGTCACCTGCGGATACTGGTCGGATATCTGGCTCAACGAGGGATTCGCCAGCTATAGCGAGGCCATTTATGACGAATACAAAAATGCCAACCAGCCCGGCATCTATATGATGCAGACCTTCACCAAGGCCCTGAACGCCACCGGCTATGCTATCTACAATCCGCCGCCCGAGTCGCTTTTCGCCTCATCGATGGTCTATGCCAAGGGGGCCTGGGTGCTGCAGGGCCTGCGCTGGGTGATGGGCGATGCTCCGTTCTTTGAAACCCTGGCCGCCTACCGCGACAGCTTCAGCTATGGCAACGCCGTCACCAGCGATTTCCAGAGGATCGCCGAACAACACTACGGAGACTCGCTGAACTGGTTCTTTGACCAGTGGGTGTACCGGGCGGGGCATCCCATCTATTCCACCATCATCTATTACAAGACCCATGATGACAGCAACTCGGCCTGGGTCAATCTGAAGCACACCTCCAACACCGGCGAGCTTTACATGATGCCGCTGGCCCTGGCCTGCAGTACCGGCGTCGGCCCGGACAGCACCATTGTGGTCTGGGACAGCCTGGCGGTTCAGGATATTCTGGTCAACGATGACCAGCCGATCCTTAAAATCAAATTAGATCCTGACAGCTGGGTCTTAAAAGAATGGGAGGACTATCTGCCGGAGATGTCGTCCCTGACCACCAACGGCTCAAAATACGGCGGTAGCCTGATCGATGTCTATTGGCATGATTTCTGGGTGGACACGGCCTGTGCCGGATATAACCTTTATCGGGCCGAAAATATGGCCGGTCCGTTTTCCCGGGTCAACCAGGACATTATTTCCGATACCAGTTACTCCGACACCACCACCTATGACGATACCGAATATTACTACGCAGTGACTGCGGTCAGTTCGATCGACACCTGCTACGAAACGCATCTTTCCGGTGTGCTTTCGTGCGTGGCCGGGGTTGCAGGGGGCAGGCCGGATGGCGGACCTGTCGTAACGGACTTCAGACTTTATCAGAACGCTCCCAACCCCTTCACCGGGCAGACAGCCATCAATTATCAGATCCCCAAGCCGGGAACGGTCAGCCTGAAGATCTATAATATCGCCGGGCAGCATGTAAAGACCCTGGCCGATGGCACCCAGCCTGCCGGGCGGTATACCGCCAGATGGGACGGCCGGGACAACAAGGGGCAAAAGGTCGCCAGCGGGTTGTATATCTATTGTCTGAACACCGGGGACCGCAGCTTTGTAAAGAAAATGCAGTATATCCGATAAATAACCACAGCCGGCAGCTATAGGGTTTATGATAAAAAACCACAAAGGAGAAGGAACCATGAAAAAAACCTTGATCGCAATGGTCCTCGTAACGCTGGCTGTTTTGCCGGCACTGGCCGGGGTCTGGGTGGAGGATTTCGAGCCGGCCACCTTTCCGCCTGACGGCTGGTCGAAAAGCTATAACTTTCCCATCTGGTCACGCTCCACCAAATGTAGCGGCTACGGCACCGGGGTGGCGTCCGCCAAGGCTGATTTTTACAATACGTATTACATATGGACGGTGGCGGGCAGATGGGAGGACCTGATAACTTTGGATGTGCCGCCGACCGGGGCCAGCGATTCGCTTAAATTCGATCATGCCTATGCTTGCTATTCTTCAGCCAGCGGGGGAGAGAAGGACACCCTGAGGATCTCCACCTCCACCGATGGAGGTTCGAATTGGACTGAGTTGATAACCCTGATCGGGGGACGGCTGGGGCCCCTGAATACCGGGGGATATACCGCGACTGATTTTGTTCCCACCGCCGCCCAGTGGGCCACCAAGATGTACACCATTCCGACCGGGACCAACAAGATAAAGTTCATGGCGAAATCGGCCGCCGGGAATAATCTGTACATAGACAACGTCAAGATCTCCTCGCCCTCCCCGGCCCATGACGTCTGCGCCATGAGCGTGCGGGCTCCGGCCGGACCGATCACTCCCAAAGCGTCGGTGTCACCCCAGGTGCTGGTGAAGAACATGGGCCAGAACACCGAGAGTTTCAACACCACCTGCAACATCGCTCCGATCGGAGGCAGCCAGGTCTACAGCCAGACCCTGCCGGTCACCAACCTGGCGGCCGGGGCCACCCAGACCCTGACCTTTCCCAGCTGGTCCCCCGACTCGGGGGAGATGTACACAGTTTCCGGCATCACCAGCCTGGCCGGGGACCTTTATGCCGCCAATGATACCAACCAAAGCACCCCCTCGGCCTATTATTCCCCCAACCGGGTGATGGTGGACCAGTTCACCTGCACCAGCTGTGCCCCTTGCGTAGCGGGGAACGACACCATGAACGACGTATACCGGGACCTCAAGGACTCCCTGACCCTGATCCGCACCCATGTCTGGTGGCCCACCAACAACGATCCCTATTACCTGGGACGGGGACCGGATACCATGGAGAACCGGGCCCGCCGGACCTATAACACCGTTTCCTATGTGCCCTGGATCACGGTGGGGGGGATAGTTCATCCCAATTACACCGAAGCCAGAGCTTATATATTAAGCCAAAAAAAGATCGCCCAGCCCCTGACAATAAGCCTGGAAGGCTGGTATGACGCCAGCGGGGATTCCGGGGTCATAACTGCAGTAATAAAAGCCACCGGAAGATTCCTCGCGGCTTCCAAAGCCTCGCTTACCCTGCGCTATGCCATTACCGAGGACAGCAGTCTCTATACCGGTACCAACGGCGACCCGATCCATCATCAGGTGCTGCGCGATATGATCCCGGATAACAACGGGGTCCCGATCGCCATCGACAAGGACCAGACCGTGGTCAATTCGCAAAAGTACACAATATACACCGGCGGGGTGGTTCCCTACACCTGGACCGAGAAGAACTGCCAGTTTGTGGTCTATGTACAGAACGATGTCACCAAGGAGGTGCTGCAGAGCGCCACCTGTGGATTGAATGCCATACCACCCTCGGCCGTTGAATTATGCGCCTTTACCGGAATGGCGGTGAACGGAGGGATAGCCCTGCAGTGGAGGACATCCAGCGAGTTCGAAAATGCCGAATGGCTCATCGAGAGATCGACCTCTCCGGGCGAGGGGTTCATTCGAATAGCCGAAGTTGCGGCCGAGAACAATCCCAACGGGCATATTTACAGCTACACCGACCGGACCACCCAGCCCTACACCGACTATTATTATCGCCTGGGTGACAAGGACATCCACGGCAAAATCACCTGGAACAGCACGGTGCTGATCACCAGCCAGGGGGTGGCCATCACCAAGTTCTGGCTGGCCGCCGGGCGGCCCAATCCCTGCCGGGACCAGGCAACTTTTGAGTACGCCCTGCCCCAGCCGGGCGAGGTGTCGATCAGGATCTTCGACATCTGCGGCCGTTTGGTCAGCACATTGCCGATGGGCCCACAGAATGCCGGGCTTCAGCAGGCGGTATGGGACCTGCGCGATAACACCGGAAAACCGGCGGCCAACGGGGTCTACTTCTTCCGGATGACGGCCGGGGAACACACCGCTACCAGGAAGATCACGGTGCTCAGGTAGGATCGGAGGATACGATGAGAAAATTCGCATCAATCATGCTCGCGGTGGCAGGACTACTGGTGACAATCACAGCCATCTCCACCGCCGGGGAGCTCAATTTCAAGCTCAAACCGCTGGAGGGGAAGAAGAAGGTCGAGTTGGCCCGGGTGCTGGAAAGCGGCCCGGCCCTGATTGCCTTCTGGGCCACCTGGTGCCATCCCTGCCAGGAGGAGCTGATCCACATCCAAAAGCTTTACCAGATGTACGCCGACAGCGGGATGTCATTTTACGCCGTCTCCATCGACGACGCCAAGACCGCCGGCAGGGTCAAGGCGGTGGCCAAGGGGAAACGGTTCACCCTGCCGATCCTGCTGGACCCCGAGCAGGAGGCGATGAGGAACTTCGGCCTGGCCAACGTTCCCGGGGTCTATATCCTGGGCCGGGACGGGAAGCTGCTTTATCAGCATACCGGCTATAAGCCCGGAGACGAGGCAGCCCTGGAGGAGAACGTCAGAACGATCATTAAACTCGCTCCGAGATCAATCGCTCCCGCTGTTTGTGATTCGGTGGCCTGCGGAGCAGATTCTTCCTGTTGTCCGGTCAAGGAGGATAAATGAATTTTAAAAAGACCCTGGCGACGGTAGTGCTGTCCATCACCTTGGCGTTGTCCCTTATCAGTTGCGGCAAAAAACTTCCCACGGCTGTGACTGCCAGTCAGGGATATCCCCGCACGGTGCTGGTGGAGCTGTTCACCTCGGAAAATTGCTCCAACTGCCCCAACGCTGACGCCGCCGCTGAAAGCCTGTCTACGGAGATGGGTGATTCGTTATGTCTGGTAGAGATGCACCCAAAAGAATTACCGCCATTTAGCGATAGTATAGGAATTGATGCGACCGATCAACTGATTACCCAATATTGGAGCGGCGAGGCCGAGGCAGGCTCATTGCCACTTTTCGTCTGCGACGGGCTTGACAAACGGTTCAGGGCGCTTACTATCGATGAAGCCTACCAAAAATATCGGGAGATGGTTGATGTTCGAAAATTACAGAAAAGTCAGTTCAAAATAGCTCTTACCGCTCAGTTGGACCAGGATGCCATAATCTACTCCGCCCAGATAACCGCCGACGGCTCCCTGTCGCCGACCGGCGACCTGGGCCTGGTCCTGCTGGTGGTGGAGGATTCGGTGAATGCCTACGGCAAGGTGTTCCGTTATGTGGCTCGTTCGCTGACCCCCAATACCCAAGGAGACCAGTTGGATATTCTGCCGGCAACGACTGTTTCCCGATCGGGCAGCATCCCCAAAAATTCAGGATGGCTGCCCTGGCGGCTGTCGCTTATAGCTTACGTACGCAACAATGACACCCGGGAGATCGTTCAGGCGGCCAGGGTCCGCATCTATGCCGCCACTACCGCTCCGGCAGTGCCGGTTTTGAATCTGCCGGCCGACAATGCGCTAAATCTGGCCCTGAGCCCGACTCTGAGTTGGCTGGCCAGCAGCGGAGCGGCCAGCTATACCCTGCAATACGACACCGACAGCCTCTTCGGCGGGGCGGTTTCCCAGAGCGGGCTGACCGGGACCAGCCTGCAGATCAAAGGCCTCAGCAATGCCACCACCTATTACTGGCGGGTCAATGCCAGCAATAATGCCGGGGCATCAGGGTGGTCGGCAATTCGTTGTTTTACCACCACCGCCACTCTGCTGCCGGGCAATCCCATCTTGGCCGCGCCGGCGAACGGCGACACCGGGGTCAGCAAAAGCCCGGCCCTAAGCTGGAATGCTGTCAACGGAGCCACCAGCTACGGCCTGCAGGTGGCCACCAGCAATTCATTCTATCCCGCCAGCATGACCTATTCCCGATCAGGATTGACCGGCACCACTCAATCGATCTTGGGGCTTGATCCCGGGATTGCGTATTACTGGAGGGTCAACGCCTCTAATATCGCCGGGGCTTCAGCCTGGTCGGAGACCTGGTCATTTACCACCACTACCAATCCGGCCCCCGAACCTCCGGCCTTGATCTGGCCGGTCAATGGCGAACTGAATTCAGGCACCAGTCCGGAGTTGGTCTGGAATGCAAGTTACGAAGCTTCCAGTTATACTTTGCATATCTCGCCTTACAGCGATTTCAGGGGTTTAGTTTACAATCAAGGCGGATTGCCTGATACCAGCCGAACCGGCACCGGACTTGACTCCCTGACTACGTATTACTGGCGCGTCAACGCTACAAATGCAAACGGAACATCAAATTGGTCAGCGTCCCGGGCCTTCACCGAATCGCGGGGTTACAGTTTCTCTCGTGTCATCGTGCCCGATACGATAAGCTGGTTGCCTGACACTCTCATTACCTTCAACCTTCAGGACACTCTTACGCATCCAGAGATTCCCGGATTCAATATGTATTATACGAACCTGAAGTCTACCCGTCTTACCTTATATAATCACGCACCCAAAGAACTTTGTTCCGACACGGTGCTGATGCCGGGAGGACAATTGTGTGTTTCCGGGATTTGCGGACCATCCGGTTTCCCCCTTTCTTCTCAGATTAACGGGAACAGCACCCAGTATTGGACAGTGCATATATTTTTTACCGTTCAATATCCTCCAGCCGGAATGTATAGTTTTAAATTACTAGCATGGACCACAGATAACCCCAGCCTAGTCATGAGTCGCAATCTCTATCTTGAGGTGACTCCATGAGAATAATAATTACCCTATCTGCTTTGATTATGTTATCTGGCAGCGCCCGGGCCTGGGATATTTCCGGAGGCAACCAAGCGACCATATGGGCCTCGCAGGCCGATTCCACTAATGCCTATAATGTGCTTCATTATAAGGAAGATTGCGACCTGCGGCTGTCCGGCAGTCTCAAGGATGACATCAAGGTTGAAGCCGGGTTGAAGTTTTTATACGACCAGGAGCGCTGGGACGACCAGCCGGTGTTCTCCGGGATCTCCAAACGGTATCTTCAGCTGAGGACCGAAGATCTATCGGCCCGAGCCGGGACCTATTACGCCACCCTGGGCCGGGGCCTGGTGCTGAACTGCGCCAACGAACAGGCCGCCAAGATAGACCGTTATCTGGACGGAGCGCTGGTCTCCGCTTCTTTGGAAGACCTGGGTGATGCCCGTTTGCTTTTCGGGCGGATCAGGGAGAATACTGTGGAACTGGATACGTCAAAGACGTATTTTGGGACAGAAATAAAGATGACCAGATTTGCTTTTATTACTCCGGGGTTGACTTATTTGAGGGCTAACGCCGCCGGTCCGGCCCTGGATCCTTCTTTCGGCAAACCGGCGGACGAGCAATACAGCGGAATCCTGGGCGGAACGTTCGGCCCAGTGGACCTTTACGGGGAGTACGCCGGCCGGCGCACCTACGGGAGGTTGTCACCTTCGGCCGGCTGGGTGGGGATAGAGGACGTTAACGGCCACGCCTTTTATGGCAGCCTGACGGCCGCCTACACCGGGCTGGGAGTGGCGATGGATTTTAAAAAATATCAGGACTTCGATGCCGCCATAAATGCGCCGCCGTCCTGCAACCGGGAGGGCCGACTGTTGAACAACGGTCAGGACGAATACGGTTTTCAGGCCGACCTGACGGCCACTCCCTGGATGGCCTGGGAATTCCGGGGCAACTACTCCTGGGCCCGGACCGGCGAGGCAAGGGGCGAATTGATAACATCCGACGGACAAGTCTACCCCGGCACCCAGAAATGGCAGGATGTTTTTGTGGAGGGGCGGTGGGAGGCCCGGGAGGATATCATTCTTAATGCCGAAGGACGCCAGAGGCAGGAGGACAACCTGCAGCCTGATATCATCAGAAAAGAATATATGGGGGCTTCGGCCGGTGTGGTTTGGAAATACGAAGGGTCCAGAACTCTATCGGTCAAGGCCGGAGGCAACCGCTATAGGAACATCTACGATGTCGAAAAACTTTATTATGACGAGGTTCTGGCCGAACTGGGCTGGGTGCCATTGGGATGGCTGAATGTCTTCGCCACCGCCGATCTGGCCGACAAGCCCATTGCCGAGTATGACGATCAGAAAAGCTGGGGTGAGGCCGGATGCACCATAGATTTCGACCAGGGCCGCCAGCAGCTGAAGGTCTCGGCCGGCCGGACCAAGGGCGGGCTGGTCTGTTCCGGCGGGTTCTGCCGCTGGGAGCCGGCCTTCAAGGGGTTTAAGGCGGTTTGGAACTGGAAGTTCTAATGAGGATGACCTGTCAACAGCAATCCATGAGAATAAAATGAAGGAAAGCATTGTGAAGCGACGAATATTGGTAGCGGCCATTCTTTTAGCGGTTGGTGTTTCGCCGATCATGGCGATCGGCATCAATGGTGCCGTAAATAAAACTTTCTCCCCTGAAGTATATCTGGCTGACGCCGGGCCAACCGGGGCCAAGGCCGGGGATTATACCGCCAATTCCTTCAGTGCCTGGCCTCCCAACGGCGGATGGACGATGGATCCGATCTCGGGTGACGGGGCCTGGCTGCAGGGGTCCCTGGAGATGGGCAGCGGGGTCTCCCCGGACAGCGGCTGCCAAGGGACCCTGAACTTCGCCGAGTTCGATTCCTGGGACTTTGCGGTGGGCGTGATCGGTGATATCATCTCCCCGGAGATCACACTGCCCAATCCGGCTGATGACTGCAGCCTGAGTTTTTACGTCTGGAATCATTATTACTCCACCCCGGGCTATAATTTCGATTCCCTATTCGTTCAGATCACCGGGGATGGGGGAGGGAACTGGTCCAACCTGGCGCTGGTGACCGGTGATATCAATGCGTGGTCTTACCAAGCCCTTTCTTTAAGTTCCTATGCCGGGCAGACCATCCAGGTCAGGTTCCGGGCCAAGAGCGATTACGGAGCCTCCAATATGAGCCTCGACGAGGTCCGGATAGGCAGGCGCCCGGTTCAGGATGTGGGAATGGTCAGCATCTTGACCCCCGGGAAATCCATGCCGGAAGAGGCCTCCCCGGCGGCCGTGGTCGTCAACAAGGGAGCGGGGACCGAGACCTTCGAGGTAATCTGCACCATCGACTCGGCGGGAACTGAAGTCTACGCCGATTCAAAATTTGTCAGCAGCCTGGCGTCCGGGGCCCAGCAGAGCGTGGTCTTCGCATCCTACGCTCCGGCCATCGGCAATGGCAACATCTATACCGCTACCTTCAACACTCTTCTGGCAGGCGACGGAGATCCCGGCAACGATACCCTGGCCTGCAGTTTCAACAGCTACACCGAACAGCGGACGGTGCTGGGCATGGATTATACTGCCCTGTGGTGCACTTGGTGCCCCTGGCACCAGGTGGCCTGGAAGATGTTAAAGGAGGAGGTAGGCGACTCCCTGTGCGTGATGGGCCTTCATTCCAGCAGCACCGGGGACAGTTTTTATGTGGCCCACTGTGCCGATCTGAAAAATTATTATGCCCTTGGCACCGGACTGCCGACCTCCATTATGGATGGGATGATCACCTGGGTCGGCTCGGATACCTCCGGAGCCGGCCTCGGGCAGTACAACGCTTTTCGCTCCAGCTTTGATAAACGGAAAATGATCAGATCCCCTTTCAATTTCACGCTTGACGGCACATATAACGGAGGCACCGGAACTTTGAATGTTACCACCAACTATCCCGGAGCCACGCCCATCCCGGTCACCGTTTGGGTGGCCGTCATCGAAGCCAGCAAGCACACCCACTGGCCGACGGTGGCCAGCGCCTTACCACAGGACAGTATATATGACTTCGTGCGCGATGTACTGCCGGCTTCGGCCGGCGACACCTTCAGTGTGACCGGGGGAACGGTCAGCAGGAACTATCCTTTCACAATAAATGCGGGATGGAATGCCAGTGAACTGTCCTTTGTGGTCTGGGCCGAGAGCCGCGGGCTCAAGGAGAACCTGCAGGCTGGGGAGATCCAATTATCGGAGCTTACCGGCGTGACCGGCAAACCCAATGATTCAAGCCTGGAATCAAGGACCCAATTGTTGCCGTGCTTTCCCAACCCCTCCGGCGGTCAGATGGTATTCAGTTATGATCTGGGTGTCTCCCAACAGGTCGACCTGAGAGTTTACGATATCTGCGGACGGTTGGTGCAGACCTTGGTGAGTGAAAGGCAGGAGGCCGGGGTTCATAAAATAAATTGGAAAGGGTACGGCCATAATGGACAAAAATTGTCCAATGGGATATATTTCTATAAACTCTCGACCGAAGATTATTCATCGGTGAAAAAACTAATGATATTGAAATAGGTATAGAATACTTCTTTATAATCATTCCCCGGCGGTGTCCATGGCTGGGGTCATAGCCAAAGGCCCGGTTAAAACCGGGCCTTTGCTTTTCCGTCGACCCTCTGCTAGAGATGCGGTTCTTCTTTTCTTGACAACATAGGGGCCCGCTGATATAATCCTACTATGATTGTTCGTAAATTTTTATACACATAAAATCATGGACCGCAAAAAATCACACTTCTTGGACTATTTTTTCGTCCTGCGTCCCATCCTGCTGGTGCCGGCCTGGACCATGCTGTTGGTGGGCTATTGCCAGGCGCAGGGGCATCTTTCGATCACCCTTATGCTGCCCGGCAAATTCTGGCTGGCCATGCTGCTATACAGCGGCTTGATGGGGGCGGTCTACATAGTCAACCAGATATTCGACGTGGAGACCGACCGGCTGAATAAAAAACTGTTCCTGGTGGCCGAGGGCTATGTCAGCAAAAAGGCCATTATTATTGAGGCTTGTCTGCTTTTTGCCCTGGCGTTGATCGTTGGCTTTTGGAGATACTCCGTTCTGTTCGGGGTCATTATCACGCTATCGGGAATATTGGGGCTGCTTTATTCGGTGCCGCCGTTCAAGTTCAAGGCCAAACCTTTCCTGGATATGCTGGCCAACGGCCTGGGATACGGCCTGCTGGCCTTTGCCGTCGGCTGGCTATCGGCCGGCCGCGACAATGCCAATCTATGGTTGTTCTCCATGCCATATGTGCTGGCTGTCTCCGCAGTATACCTGAACACCACCATCCCGGATCATAGCTCGGACAAGGCCACCAACAATATCACCACCGGGGTCTTTCTGGGCATCAAAGCCACCCGCTGGCTGGCCCTGGCCCTGATGCTGGGCAGCTTGTTGCTGTCGATCCACTTTAAAGACCATCTCTGCCTGGCGGCTTCAGGCGCGGCCCTGCCGTTGTTCGTGATGGCCGTGATCTCGGGCAATATGAAATGGACCATGCTGTCCTACCAGGCCGGCTCGCTGATGCTGGTGGTCCTTTCCGGCATGCTATTCCCGGTGTTTATTCCGATACTGATAGCTACTTTCCTGGCCCTGAAGTTCTACCACAAATGGCGGTTCGGCATGGATTACCCCAAGTTCGCCGATAGGGCATAATTGCACACGGATAACACGGATCGGGTGAGATTTTCCCGGATATATTACCCTTGTTTTTGTGGATCATGAAATATATTTGCCTGCCAGTGGTGCCTAACTTTTTTATGGCTGGGGTTCTGCAGCGCTCAACCCGATAAGGAGGTACAAGCAATGGATATAAGAAGTTCCATCATCGCCGGGAGCTGGTATCCGGGAGAAGCCGATAAGCTGTCGGCCCAGATAAAAAAATATCTTGCTGCGGCAACGAAGGTCGAAAGCGAAGGCCGGTTGACGGGCATCATAGTCCCCCATGCCGGATACATGTATTCCGGACCGACCGCGGCCTATGCCTACAAGAACATCGATCCTGAAAACATCTCCACCGTTATCATGGTGGGCCCCAGCCATAGTGCCTATTTCGAGGGGGCGGCGGTCTATGGCTTCGGTGCCTGGGAGACGCCGCTGGGAAAGACCGAGATAGACTCCAAGTTGGCCGAAGAGATAATTTCCCATGATCCAAAATATATCAATGACAATCCCGGAGCCCATGCTAAGGAGCATTCGTTGGAGATACAGCTTCCGTTCCTGCAATCGGTGTTGAGGTCGGGGTTCAGGATCGTGCCCATAATGCTCTACGACCAGTCACTGGCCTCCTGCGACCGCTTGGCCCAGGCCATGGCCGGGACGGTCAAGGGGCGGGACGATGTCCTGCTGCTGGCCTCTAGCGACCTGTCGCACTACCATTCCCAGGCCGAGGCCCAAAAGCTCGATAAATTGGTAGTGGACGACGTGAAGAAATATGACCCGGAAAAGCTGGCCGGAGACCTGGCCTTTGAAAAATGCGAGGCCTGCGGAGGCGGCCCGATAGTGACCGTAATGCTGGCATGCCGTTATCTGGGGGCGGATAAATCCGTGGTCTATGACTACCGGACCTCCGGCGATGTGACCGGAGACAAGGGCCAGGTGGTGGGGTACCTGGCGGCGGGGCTTTATAAAAGCAGGGTAGCAAAGGTTTAAAGTTATAAAGGTTCGAAAGGTTGAAATGAAAGACAGGTTGACAGCGGAAGAGAAAAGGGAGCTTTTCCGGATAGCGCACCAGTCAATAGAAGCCGAGGTTAAGGGGAAGGATGCGCCAAAATTCAAGCCTTTGACCGCCAGGCTGGCCGAACTGCGGGGCGTTTTCGTCACCCTGAAAGAGGGCGGCAATCTGCGGGGCTGCATCGGATATATAGAGGGCATAAGGCCGCTGTATCAGGCGGTGGCGGAGATGGCGGTAGCGGCGGCCACCGGGGACCCCCGTTTCCCTCCGGTGACAACAAGAGAGTTGCCGGAATTGGAGTATGAGATATCGGTATTGACCCCCAAGAGGCAGATAGATTCGCCCGAGGAGTTCATGGTAGGCAAACATGGGATCATAGTCCAGCGGGGAGGGCGCTCAGGGGTGTTTTTACCGCAGGTGGCGGCCGAGGAGGGCTGGACCCGCGAGGAGACCTTGTCCTACCTGTGCCTGCACAAGGCCGGTCTGCCGGCCAACGCCTGGAAGGATAAGGAGACGAAGTTGTTTGTGTTTGAGGCGGAAGTGCTGGAGGAAAAGGATATCAGATAAATGCAGAATTCAAAAAATAAAATATAAAATATATCATCATGCGACAAAAACAGATCATCGAAGAAATGGCCCTGCTGGCCGAAAAACTGGGCCTCAATATCAAATTCGACGAATTCGACGGGCGGGGCGGCTGGTGCCGGGTCAAGGACAGCCAGCGGATAATCATCAACCAGCGGCTGGGGCCGCAGGAACAGATAAAAATATTGTCCCAGATCCTGGCCGGTCATCAGATCGAGGAGCAATCCATGGCTCCCAAGATCCGTCAGCTTATCGAGGAGGCCCGGGAGGAACTGCAGCCGGCCTTGGACATATCGGACAATTCTTCCCAAGGAAATAACAAGCCTAAGGAGTAATTCATGGACCGGACGCCGAACGATCTGATCTCCTGCCGGGAGTGCCAAAAGACGGTCAGCCCCAACGCTCGGAGCTGCCCCCATTGCGGGGCGCCCCAGCCGGCCAACCAAAGCTGGAACGGGTGGGGGTTCGACTGGAAGTCCAAAACCTCCTACTACGGCTGGCCGCTGGTCCACATCTCGGTGGGCAAGGACCGCCACGGCAAGCTTCGGGTGGCCAGGGGCTGGATCGCCATCGGGCAGTTCGGCATCGGCGCCATAACCATCGCCCAGTTCGGAGTGGGGATAGTGTTCGGCTTCGGGCAGATCATCCTGGGAACCACGGCCATCGCCCAGATCGCGGTAGCCCTGCTGTTCGGGATGGGGCAGCTGGCCACCGGCTACATCGCGGTGGGACAGATCGTTTTCGGATACTACGGCCTATGCCAGGCGGGCTTGGCGGAGCATCTCTGGAGCCAGAAGTTCCGGGATCCCGAGGCGGTGAGGTTCTTTCTGGGCCTAAAAAGACAGGCCTTAGCGTTAATCGGAAAATAACAAGATCGGAGGATGAGTATGTCAGTCTCTGGAAAATCAGTGGCGGTATATATCATAGCTGGGGTATTGATATTCTTCGGAATATTGTTCCTGATGTCGGCCCGGGCCGAGTACACCGCTAATCCGGGAAGCCGGATCATCACCGGTCTGGTACTGATAGGGACCGGCATATTTGGGGCGGTGATGGTAAAACGCAACCAGCCAAAACAGAAGATCGAGATCATCCAGAAGATAGAACTCTCCGGTTCGGTCAAGCCCGAGGAGATGAAATGCAAACAATGCGGGGCTCCGTTGGACAGGAACTCGGTGGAGGTCAAGGAAGGAGCCGTATTCATTAATTGCCCCTACTGCATGGGGACCTATCAGATCACCGAAGAACCAAAGTGGTAAAAATATAATAAAGCAATGCAAAATCTGCTTGCATCATAAACCGTTTATTCCCATATGGTTATGATATAGTGTTGACAAGTGTATATATATTGCAAGCCTTGGGAGTAGTAGCCTTTATCTCAGGGCGTTTTTTATATTATTAACGTGTTAATTCCCATAATGTTATATGTTCATTAATAATTGATATGGGCATAAAATATGCATGAATATTTTAATAATGAAGAAAACTTTTACAATACTGAAATTATTTTAAGGAGAAAAGTATGAAAACAGTAATGTCTGCTTTGCTGTTTTTGTTTGCTTTGACTAATTTATCCTGGGCTATGCCCCCACTGGAGGGGATCAAGGAACCAGAGGCCTTAAAGGCTATGCGGCTGAAAGGAATGGACAGTCCCAAGCGTGGCTTGCTTCAGCAATTGATAGCCAAGGGCGGCGAGGCCAAGATCTCGGGCAGCCGCAGTTATCCGGTGATACTGGGATATTTCACCGACCTGGCGGCCACCAACACCCAGGCCGAGTTTCAGGCCATGCTGTTCAACCGGGGCACAGGGGTCAAGTCGGTCAACAATTATTACCGGGATATGTCCTACAACGCCATGAGCTGTTCCGGTAAGGTGGACAACTGGCGCACCAGCAACAACACGGTTGCTTATTATACCCAGGGAACCTATTATGGTATGAAAAACGGCACCACCCAGAACACATATGAGTTTATAAACAAAGTATTGGTTCATGCCGATTCATTCACTAACTTTGCCGACGCCAATTTTGATCAAGACCACGACGGTTATGTTGACGTGCTGTGGGTGGTTCATGCCGGCAAAGGGGCCGAAGAGGGTGTCACAACCATCTGGTCCCACAGCTTTTATCTGACAGGATTCACCGGGGGTACTTATTACACCACCAAAGATATCAGCCCCTACACCGGCACTGCGGTGCGGATAAATGACTATATCATAATGCCCGAGCGTACCAATTACGCCGATGGCAACAGCGGAACCACCGAAATGATCGGGGCTGGTGTTTTCTGCCACGAGTTTGGGCATGCCCTGGGACTGCCGGATCTTTACGACACAGGAGACAGCGGACCGGGGATCGGTAATTGGTCCATCATGGCAGGCGGCAGCTGGGGCGGCAATGGCATCACCAACGCCACTCCGGTCCAGATGGACGTCTGGTGCAAGCGCTTTTTGGGCTGGATCACGCCCTTGAATATCACCAAAAACCAGGGTTTTTCTTTCAGCGCCACCCTGTCCGATTCCCATCACACTACCGCCCGGCTTTCAAAACTTGGCAGCATGGCCACCGCTCAGTTCTGGCTTATTGAGGACCGCCGTTCGGTGGCCACCGGCCCGGTGAGCGGAGTGGCTTGGGATCAGTATATTTACAGTTCCGGACTGGCAATTTACCATATCGACAGCACCTATACTACCACCACCTATCTGAATGCCAATACCGTCAACGCTTCAAATACCCGGGCCTACGGCGTGGCATTGGAGGAAACCGACCAGACCTCGGCCAGCTATACCTCGGAGCTGTACAACGGCACCAACCAGGGCGATGCGGCCGACATGTGGAACAGCACCACCCAGGCCAATTTCGACAGCACCGGCACGGCATATCCAATTACTTACTTAAACGACGGGACCAGCCGTTCCGGTACCGCGGTCCGCAAGATACCGGCGGCGGGCAAGGGAGGGGATTTCAGCAAGGCCATGTTTTGCACCTTGTATGTGATACCGGGGCAGCCGCCGGTTCAAGCCGTGGAACTGAGCTATTTTACCGGTACGATCTCCGGCAATAAGCCCTTGCTATCATGGCGAACCGAGAGCGAGTATTACTGTTCACAGTGGGAGATATCCCGGACCAAGGATTCTGAGGGGGAATACAAACTGCTGGCCAAGATACCCGGTAGTTTGACCTCCAACCAGCCTCAGGAATACAGTTATACCGATGAAAGCCTGTCGGAGGGAGGGAGCTATTATTACCTGCTTACGGAGGTGGATGTCAACGGCGAAAAAACACCCTTCGGACCGGTGAATATCGTGGTTTCGTCCTTTGTGAAAAGATCGGAACTGGCGTTACTGCCCTGCTATCCCAATCCCAGCCGGGGTGGTGTAACGTTCAGATATTCCTTGCCGCAAGAGGGGTATGTGGCCATCAAGATTTTCAACATTCTGGGGCAGGAGGTTAGAACGATTCATGTTGGCCACAGCCAGTCTGGCCCTAATGCTGTGCCCTGGGATGGCAGGGATAATAAAGCAAACTTTCTGCCCAACGGGATTTACCTATATCAGTTGGTTTATGGCAATCAAAGGGTCACCCGGAAGCTGAGCATTCTTAAGTAATCTGTAATGCTTGAAATCGCCCTATCTTTAGGGCGATTTTATTTTTACTATTGAAATCATTTGAGATACGTGGTATTTTAATGAAAAATATAATAAAGGATCTTTTATGAAGAAAAATTGGTTGCTGGCGGTATTCCCGGGCGCTTTGGCGCTGATGGCCATCTCTCTGGTGGTGGCCCTGTTGATAGTAAAAATATTGTGGGCCTGGACCATCCCCGACCTGTTCCCCGGCGCGGTGGAGCAGGGACTGGTGGTGAAAAGCATCTCCTGGCTGACGTCACTGAAAGTGGCCATATTGGTGGTGGTATTTGCCGGCATCGCCGGGGTGCGCAAGGACCGGGGCTGAAATAAAAATGTCCTTTAGCGAGATCAAACCGGATAGCAGTGATATCGAATATCATTTTGTCCGCAGCTCCGGACCGGGCGGGCAGAACGTCAACAAGGTCGCCACAGCGGTCCAGCTGAGATTCGACATTGTCCGCACCCGGGCCTTGACCGAGGCGGTGAAACAGGGGATCTTCAAGCTGGCCGGGAACCGGATCAATGCCCGGGGTATCCTAATAATTGATGCCCGCAAGTACCGCACCCAGGAGCGCAACAAACAGGACGCCTTTGACCGTCTGCGGGCCCTGATCCTGAGGGCATCAGCCAGCCCTAAAAAAAGGGTGGCTACCAGGCCCAGCTATCGATCCAAGCTGAAACGGCTGGAGGGGAAACATCTTCAGGGGCTTAAAAAGGACGGCCGGAGAAAACCCGCCCCGGTCGATTGATCCTTTAAGCCGGCATCAGCGGCCTCTAACCATGTTAACGGAGGAGTTATGTTTGATAACAAGGAAAAACTGATGCAGAAAGTGGCGTCACTCCCCAAGGGCAGCCTTTCGCCCAGCCGCCGCTATTGGTGTCTTACCTGCAAGATGCTGTTCAGCATCGATCATCCGGTATGCCCCTACATGCCCAAGATGTGCATCAATACTCCCATCCCCATTGAGGTGATGCCCCTGGAGTCGTCCCTCTGCCTGGAAAAACTGGGACTTTTTTACCCCAAGATCCCCCAGAAAATAATGTCCTTTCTGGTTGTCGGCGATTTTGGCCAGAGCGGTGACGGATTGTTTAACGCCTACCTGGGGTTTTTGAACGACTGGGGGGTAAAATACCGGAACGAAAAACTTCAGACCATAAAAAGCTTCATCATCATGGTGAGCGGCTGTGAAACAGCCCAGCGGGTAACGGCGGAGGAGGTCACTTTTATAATCACCGACCTGGGAAAAATCTGGGATAAGGATAAGCTGTTCGCTTTGCTGAACCCGGTAATTTCCCTATTCAAGGATGTTTTGAGCATCAGCCAGACAATCAACCTCGACGAATTGGAGGTCACCGGCGATGCCCCGTCCGGAAAGTACCACTGTCCCATGTGCCGCAAATTCTTCGAGTTCTCCACCCAGCGTGCTAACATCACCTGTCCGCTGATGGCCCAGAAATGTATGGCCGCCCCGGCTGATATCGCTCAGGCCAAGTACCGGCTGGAGGATCTGGCCAAGGTCTATCAATACACGCCGGATATTTATAAAAAACTGATATCGGCCTTTCCCCAAAATCCCGCAGCGGGTAAATATCTGGAAAAACTTTTGACCGATGAATGGCATTTCGATCCGGATGAATTTGCCCTGGGTCGCATAAAATCCGCCTTGGGATTGGATGAATCCCGATAGCTTGACAGCCGCCAACCGGCGGCTTTTCCCTTGTATTCTGCCAGTAAATAAGTTACAATAAAAACATGAGATCATTGAAGAGCGTATCATTTGCCGTCGGGGTTTTATTAACGGCATCCTGCGCCGGGCCGTATATCAGGAGCCGGGAGATGCCCCGGGAGGAGATGCAGCGGCGGCAGGAGATCGTGGAATGCGCCAAAGGACTGGTGGGAACCAGGGATCTGGCGGGGTTGAACAAGTGCTTCAAGAACGACTGCTCCGGTTTCGCCATAGGAGTATATCGCCTGATGGGCTACCGGGTGGATATCAGATCGCACCGGAAGAACCGGTCCCTGTCTGAAATGCTGTTCTTAAGCCTGCAGGATAAAGGCCTGGCCTACCAGGAATATCAGCCCCATATAGGGGATGCGGTGTTCTTCAAGAATACCACTGATGTGGTCTACGATCGGATAACCCATATGGGATTGGTTGAGGAAATTGAGCCCGACGGCACGGTCATCGTACTGCACTACAGCGCAGGCGGGGTCCAAAGGCTTAGGATGAACCTCAATTCCCCCTACCGGGAAAAGACCGGCAGCGGCAAGGTGATCAATAATTATCTCAGGCGGGATGACGCCGGGGCCGGGAAAAGGAACATATTGGCCGGGGCCCTGTTTCACTCCTACGGCGACATCTACAACTACTGTCGAAGGAATAAAAGATAAAAGCAGGAGAATCAAATGCCAAGCAACAAAATGCCGTCTCATCATGGCATTAAGGAAGAGATCAGGGCCACATATCCCAACCCTACCCTCAAACTGCTGATAGAGCGGGGAAGCTGCCGGAATTTCACCGGTAAAAAGATCCCGCCCAGGATCATGGATCATATATTAAGGGCCGGGATTCACTCCGCCACCGGCGGCAACCTGCAGCCCTATTCGATCATAAAAATAGACAAGGCCGGGACCAATAAAAAACTGGCCGAAATGTGCCAGCAGCCCTTTATAGGGCAGGCTCCGGTCAACCTGTTGTTCTGCATAGATTGGCGGCGCCTGGAACGGTGGGCCAAACTGGAGGGCGCGCCGTTTACCGCCCATAACTCCTTCCGTCATTTCTGGATATCCATTCAAGACACCATGATCTGCGCCCAGAATATCTGCACGGCGGCCGATTCCCTGGGCCTGGGGTCGGTGTACATCGGGACGGTGATGGAGTTTTTCCCGACGCTGAAAAAAATGTTCAAGCTCCCGAAAGGGGTGTTTCCGGTGGTCCTGTTGACCATGGGCTATCCCAAGATCAAACCGAAACCCAGGAAGAAACTTACCCCTTCGGCGGTGGTGCATAACGAAAAATATTCAGAACTGGCGGATGCTTCATTACTGAAGGCTTTTAGCGATAAATATCCGGAGGTAAAAATCGAAATAACCCCCGAGCGCTTGAAGCGGTTCGAAAAAGTCTGTCTAAAGGTGGGGGGCAGGAAGTTTGCGGATAAATGCCTGGGCCGGGTCAAAAAACAGGGATATTTCAGCCCGGTGCAGCGCTATTTCGGGTTGCACTACGTGGCCGATCTGATGGCCCAGGGGAATGACCGTTTTCTAAAGCAATTTGAAAACTTCGGGTTCGGGTGGTTCCGTGATTTCAAGCTGAAGGGCGGGAGATGATGCAATCGTGAGGGTAAAATGAAGCCGCTGCAAAGCGGCTCTTTTCTATCTGGGTTGACATGGCTTGAGTCTTTTGATATAATGTAAGTAAGTGTTAACTAACATAGGGAAGATCCCCATGCCGAAGCCCAAGACCCGCAAACCAACAGAGACCAGAAAGAAGGAGATCGTGGCCACCGCCCAGAAATTCATGATGGAGCGGGGGGTTTACGCTATCACTCTTAAGAATATCGCCTGCCTTAACGGGATATCCGAAGCGGCAGTATACCGGCATTTCAAGAGCAAGCGGGATATACTGGCAGCCATCATTGACGATGTGGAGGTCAAAATGATGGAAGCCTTTGACCAGGCGGTGGTCCGGGACTCCGATCCCTTCAAAAAACTGAAGGATATCATGAGGTCCCATCTAATTTTTACCGAGAAGAGGAAAGGGGGCCTGTTCGTCATCACCTCGGAATGCATCCATCTGAATGATGATCAGTTAAGGAAAAAGATACTGAAGGTGATAGACAACTATACAAACCGCATCGGGGGGCTGCTTAACGAGGCCCGATCCAGGGGCCTGGTCCAGCCGGAGATGGGCATCAAGGATGCCAGCCTGATGTTTTACGGGCTGATCCAGACCGCGGCCACCGATTTTGCCCTGCGGAACTACGATGTTCCGCCCATCAGCAAATTCGAACATCTGTGGCGTTTCTTTTGCAACGGGATCAATTATTGTAAGGATGGCGCTAATTGAAACCAATGTCAAATTGTGAAATGTTAAACATTAAAGAGCCCTGATATGTTTTTAATTTGGTTCAAACTGGTATTGCTGGTAGCCGTGATCGTCCTCGCCGGCTCCAGACTGTCGCGCTACGGCGACATTTTGGGCGAGAAGCTGGGGCTTTCTGGCAGCTGGATAGGAGTGGTGCTGCTGGCAGCGGTGACCTCCCTGCCCGAGTTGTTCTCGGGCATCTCCTCCTCGGCCCTGGTGCGCCAGCCGGATCTGGCTTTGGGAAACATCTACGGGGCCTGTGTGATGAACCTGGTGGTGGTGGCGGTGATCAGCACCTTGCATACCGAGGGCCCGATATCGGCCAGGGTGGGCCGGGAGCAGTCGCTGAGCGCCGCCTTGGGCATAATCGCCGTGGCCCTATCCGGTATCGGCCTGTTCGTCAGCCGGCGGATATTGCCGATATCGCTGTTCGACGTGGGCCTGTTCTCCTTCGCCATATTCATATTCTATCTGGTGGCCCAGCAGATGATATTCCGGCACGAGAAAGAGAATCCCAGCCAGCGGGGTGAGGTCCAGTATTCACATATCACCCTGAGAGGGGCGGTGATCCGGTTCTGCCTGGCGGCGGCTGTGATCGTGGCCGCCGGACTGTATCTGCCGATGGTGGCTGATGAACTGGCCGGGGTCATGGGCTGGGGCCGGTCTTTCGTAGGCACCGTATTCATGTCGCTGGCCACCACCAGCCCGGAACTGGTGGTCTCCATCAGCGCCCTCCGGATGGGCCAGGCCGGAATGGCCCTGGGTAACCTCTTCGGCAGCTGCATATTCAACATCAGCCTGATCTTCATTGATGACATCTTCTATCATGGTGCAATAATGGCCGATGCTTCTCCCACCCACATATTCACCGCCTTCCTGACGCTGGCCATGATGGGAGTGGCCCTGACCGGACTGCTGTTTCCAGCCAAGAGAAAGGGGCTGATCAAGGTGGGCTGGGATGCGGCGGTTATTTTCGGCCTGTACCTTTTGGGGATATATGTTATCTTCAAGATGGGCCTGACCCTGGGTTGATCAATTAAGCAAACATTGCAGGATCATCATCGATGGAAAGATACATCAGCGACATAAGCGTGATAGTGGTGTTTTCGGCGGTGCTGTCGTGGCTGGCGATAATCTCCCGGCAGCCGCTGATCATAGGCTATCTGGTCTGCGGTGCCCTGATCGGCCCCTGGGGCTTTAAACTGGTGAAGGACGTAAGCTTTGTCAACGCAGTCTCCCAGCTGGGGATAATCCTGCTGTTATTCCATGCCGGACTGGTCCTGCATCCCCGGCGCCTGAAACAACTGTTCAGGCCGGCGGTCCTGATAACCCTGGGACAGAGCCTGCTGGTATGGGCTGGGGCGTTTTTATTGTCCCTGCTTTTCGGCTACAGCCTGAAGTCCGGAATCATCATCGGTCTGACCATGATCTTCAGCAGCACCATTCTGGTGGTCAAACTGATCCCCACCACCACCCTGCACCACCAACGGATGGGGGCCTTCGCCATCGCCATCCTGATCGCCCAGGATATCATTGCGGTCGGCTTTCTGGCGCTGATCAGCGGCACCGGCCATCCTCTGTGGCTTTTGGTGAAGGGGCTGGTTCTGGCGGCGGCGGCCCTGGCTTTTGAACACTTTCTGCTGCGAAAAATAATGAGCCGGGTCCAGCACTTTCATGAGGTTCTTTTCCTGATGGCCCTGGGATGGGGTTTGGGGCTGGCCCTGGCCGCGCACCTGATAGGATTCTCCCCGGAGGCGGCGGCCTTCATCGCCGGGGTGGCCCTGGCCAGGGAACCGCTGGCTCTGTTCCTTTCCGAGGGGCTAAAGCAGTTCCGGGACTTTTTCCTGGTCTTCTTTTTCTTCGTACTGGGCGCCCAGTTCAATTTTGCCCAATCCCTTTCCATAATAATTCCGGCCCTGATGCTGTCCCTGGCGGTAATGGCCATCAAAATATTCAGCTTTGAAACACTCTTCCGGCTGGCGGGGGAGACGAAAAAATTTTCCCGGGAGGCCGGCGTCAGGTTCTCACAGTCCAGCGAGTTCGCCCTGATCATCGCCGCCGCACTGTTCGGGTTGGGCCATATAGACGGCAGGGCCTGGCAGACGATACAGATTGTGACCATCTTCACCATGGTCATTTCCTCCTACCTGGTGGTCTTCATCTATCCTACGCCGCTGGGTGCGGAGGGTTTGCAGAAAGTGTGAATCCCTTAAAAATCTTATTTTGATAATATAATATGAAGTTCAACTTTACCATAATAATTTCGATATTCATCGCCGTCAGTCTGGTGGTGCTGGGGTTTACCCTGGCTCAGGTCTACCAGGAAAGGCAGAGGTTGGATATTGAACTGGAACAAAGATCAAACCTGCTGGGTGAAGCTTTGTCTGAAAGTATATCCGATCAACTGTCCCAAGAAAATTATAAAAAAATCAGACAGTTGGTGACCAAGTTCAATCAGAAACAAAGACTGCTTGGTTTGGCTATTTATAACGTCAAGGACAGCCTGGTGGGACTATCTCCCGGCATTGAAGCATACCTGTCATTTACCCAGGATCCATTCAAGGTAGCACTGGATTCCGACAAAAGTTTCGGCCGGCAACACAAATTAGATTCCCTGCATTTTTATTTATACGCCATGCCTATCCATGATGAGGACAAACTGGTCGGAGCCGCTGTAATATTGCAGAATATCGATTATGTACAAAAGAGGCTTGAAGATATCTGGAGAAATAATTTCATCCGATTGCTGGTTTTGGCTCTGGCGGTTGCTTCTGTGACCATGCTGGTGATCCGGTGGAGCATCTTCGCACCGATGACCCGGATGGTGGAATGGATGCAGAACCTGAGGGAACAAAAGCCTTCAGCCGGGGCCGTGATGCCCTCCCAGGATTTCTTCTCCCCCCTGAGCCGGGAGGTGTCCCACATGGCCGAGAGTATTCTGGAGGCCAGGGAGGCGGCCGAGCAGGAGGCCCGGCTCCGGGCCATGGGAGAATCGGTATGGACCCCGGAAAGGCTCAAGGAAGAGATGCGGACCCTGCTGGATGACAAGCAGCTGGTGGTGGTCTCCAACCGGGAGCCTTACATGCACAACCGGAACGGCAAGAGCATCGAATGGATAATGCCGGCCAGCGGGATGGTCACCGCCATAGAGCCGATCCTAAAAGCCTGCGGGGGGACCTGGATAGCCTCCGGCACCGGAGATGCCGACCGGGATGTGGTAGATCAGGACGACAAGGTCCGGGTGCCGCCCGATGATCCCCGGTATAATTTGAAGAGGCTGTGGCTGTCCAAGGAGGAGGAGGAGGGATTTTATTACGGCTTTTCCAACGAGGGGCTGTGGCCCCTGTGTCATATCGCCCACACCCGTCCCATATTTCGCAAGGAGGACTGGCAGTACTACCAGCAGGTCAACCAGAAATTCGCCGATGCCGTGCTGGATGAGGTCGCAGGGCTGGAGGAGCCGCTGATCCTCATCCAGGACTACCATTTCGCCCTGCTGCCGCAGATGCTGAAATCTAAAAGACCCGATGCCCGGGTGGCCATCTTCTGGCACATCCCCTGGCCCAATCCCGAGTCCTTCGGGATCTGCCCCTGGCAGAGGGAGCTGCTGTACGGCATGCAGGGGGCCGACCTGATAGGGTTTCATACCCAGTTCCACTGCAACAATTTTCTTGATACCATGGCCCGGGCCGTGGAATCCCAGATCAACTGGGATAATTTTACCGTCAGGGTGGGCGGACATACCACCCTGGTAAAACCCTTTCCCATCAGCATCGCCTTTACCCTGTTGGATATGGAACGGGTTCCAGAACATCAGGCCACCAAGGAGGACCTGTTCAAGGAACACGGCATCAAGGCCGAATTCATGGGGGTGGGCGTCGACCGGCTGGATTATACCAAGGGCCTGATGGAGAGGTTTTTGGCAGTGGAGAATTTTCTGGAGAGATGTCCCGAATATCAGGGTAAATTCACCTTCGTGGAGCTGGGGGCTCCCAGCCGGACCCATATCAAGCGTTATTCCGACCTGGTGTCCGAGGTGGAGAAGGAGATCGAGAGGATAAACTGGCGGTTCAAAGGCAAGGACTGGAAGCCGATCCTGTTCCTGAAGGAGCATCACAGCCACCAGCAGATCGCCCCCTATTACCAGGCGGCCGACCTGTGCATGGTCACCTCACTGCATGACGGCATGAACCTGGTGGCCAAGGAATTCATCGCCTCCCGCAGCGAAGGCGACGGGGTGCTGATCCTGAGCCGGTTCACCGGGGCGGTCCGGGAGATGAGGGATGCCCTGATAATCAACCCCTACGATATCGAACGCACCGCCGAGGCCATCAGGTATGCCCTGGAGATGCCGTCAGAGGAGAGGAGACAGAGGATGGGGAACATGCGCCAGCATCTGCTGAAGCATAACATCTACCTCTGGGCGGCCAGCCTGATCAGAGAGCTCAGTGCAGTAAGAGTATAATATTATTATTCAGGTGATGATATGCGAAACACGGCCCAAAGCCCCTTCATTTTCATGACCTCGTCCTCCCTGGTGACCATCACCGACCGCCGGGCTGGCAATATCAAAGAGCTGCTGGAGGGCATCCGCGAGGTCAGCGGGTCGTCCATCTACCACCACAGCCACCAGGTATACCGCGAATGGCAGACCTTCGGACGTCCGCCCATCCACGATTTCGGATACTGGGTGGGTGAGGTGATCCGGGAAAAGGGGCTGGGGGAAAGGCTGGCGGCGGTGGACCCCACCCAGTACGACGACATCAGGAGTTTCCGAAACCGCCTGGCGGAAATAATTGAAGAGCATCTGGCCAGCGATCCCATAATAAACCAGGCCCCCCCGGGGAGCCAGTTCAATTTCTGCGAGTCAACTTCGGTGATCCTGGATACCGGCACCAAGGCCGGGAACCTGGATGAATTCATCCAGGCCCTGGGAATGATCACCCGACGCTCCCTGTATTACCACCTTTTCGAGGCCAGGATCAGGCTGCACCGTTTTGACAACGACTTTTCCATCTGGCTCAGGGAGCACCTGGAGGCCCCGGAAATAGCCGATGAGATCTCCAAGCTGGACATTTCGGTGTACAGCCTGGAGCAGATCAGGGGCCACCTGTTCATCATCCTGGGGAGACACCGGGGCGTGCCTCCCAGGGAGCTGGTGAAAAAAGTGGTCCAGCTGCCGGCCGAGATGATAGAACTGCTGATGGATACCATATCCTATCCGGCCCGCAGCCTTAACCGTTTTTTTGATGACCAGATAAAACTAAAGGACCTGCCCGATCTCCGGGCCAGAGGCAATAACCGAAAGGGAGGTGATAAGTGATATGGCTTTAGCCAAACTGGACGATTATCGCCAGGTGGTGGGCGATCCCGAAATTGAGGAGATGCGTGCCATTGCCCGCCAGCTGAAGGGCGCCCGGATGAAACATATCAACTCCACCTCGGTGGGCGGTGGAGTGGCGGAGATCCTGCACCGGATGGTGCCGCTGCTCAATGAGATGGGAATACTGGCCAGGTGGGAGGTGATCAAGGGAGGCGACGATTTTTTCAATATCACCAAGGCTTTTCATAATGCCCTCCACGGCAAAGCGGAAAATATAACATCGGAGATGCTGCGGGTCTTTGCGGATTACAACCGTAAAAATGCCGAGGAGATGGACTTTTCGCAGGACGATTTTGTCTTCATTCACGATCCCCAGCCCATCTGCCTGATAGAGAAAAGGACCAAATCCAAGGCCCATTGGGTGTGGAGGTGCCATATCGATATTTCCACCCCCCAACCCGACCTGTGGCAGTTCCTTAAAAATTACGTTGAGCGGTATGAGGGAGCGGTCATCTCGTCTCCCAGCTTTTCCCAGAGACTGTCGGTTCCCCAGTTTCTGATCCCGCCTTCCATCGATCCGCTGGCCGACAAGAATAAGGAATTGGAGCCGCGATTCATCAATTCGGTATTCGAAAAATACGGTATTGACCGCCAGCGGCCGATCGTAACCCAGATCTCCAGGTTCGACCGCCTGAAGGACCCGGTGGGCCTGATCAAAGCCTTTAAGATGGCCCACAAAAAACTGGACTGCCAGCTGGTGCTGGCCGGGGGCGGGGCCACCGACGATCCCGAGGGCCTGCTGGTGCTGGAGGAGGTCAAGGCCGAGGCCGAAGGCCGTCCGGACATCCATATTCTCCACCTGGCCCCGGGGGCCGACCTGGAGATCAACGCCTTGGTGAGGGGCTCCTCCATCATCGTTCAGAATTCCATCAAGGAGGGCTTCGGCCTGACGGTTTCCGAGGCCCTGTGGAAGGGCAAGGCCATCATCAGCCGGCCGGTGGGGGGCATCACCCAGCAGGTGCTGCACGATGTCACCGGTCTGCTGGTCCATTCCACCGAGGGGCTTGCCTATTCCATCCGCTATCTGCTGGCCAATCCGGACTGGGCTGCGGCCCTGGGCAAGGCCGGCAAGGAGTTCGTCCGGGGCAATTTCCTGATCACCCGCCATCTGCGCCGTTATATGCTGGTGATGCTTTCCACCAGGTTCTCCGGGCAAAAGAAGATATACCTATGATCCTGCTGATGCTGGATTTCGACGGGACCCTGGCCCCCATCCGCCCCCGCCCCGAAATGGCCAGGCTTCCGTCCGGCACCCTTAAACTGCTTGACAGCCTGGGCCGGTCTTCTGATATAACACTGGCCATCATCAGCGGAAGGAAGCTGGCCGAGCTGAAAAAACTGGTGCCGGTCCGGGGCATGTATTATGCCGGATGTCACGGCCTGGAGATCAGCGGGCCGGGATTTAAATTCACCCATCCCCGGGCCAGGGCGGCCATCCCCCATCTGAAATCCCTGCTCAAAGATCTGAAGGGTTTGGAAAGCAAACTGCCAGGGGCCTTGATAGAGGACAAGGGGCTGTCGGTGGCCCTCCACTTCCGTAACGTGACCGGGGAATATATTCCTTCTATGAACGAACAGATCTCCGGGTTGCAAAAAAAATATCCCCGTCTGCTCTGCCAGCCGGGCCGGAAGGTCTATGATTTCAGGCCCAATGTATCCTGGGACAAGGGGCGGGCCGTCAAACTGCTGGTGAAAAAACTTTATAATAAGAAGCCATTCCCAATTTATATCGGCGATGATACTACCGACGAGGACGCCTTCCGGGCATTGCGGGGGGTCGGCCTTACCTTGCTGGTGGAGAACCGGGAGAAACCCCAGGGCCGGACCGCAGCAGAATTCCGGCTGGCATCCCCGGCCAAAGTGCTGACATTTTTAAAATCCCTGATTCAATCGAAAGGACTTCCTTGATCGCCAAATTTAAAAAATATGCTCTTAGGGCTACCGAGCGTATTTCTCAGATAGGCCGCCCCACCAGGATACTGCTCTTGGGGGTCGGCTTGGGGATCATCACCGGTCTGACTGCGGTGGCCTTCCGCAGCCTGATCATCTTCTCCAACAGCCTGTTCTTTCCCCACGATCCGCATCAGATATTCCTGATCGGCCGGTGGTGGCGCTATCTGGCTTTCATGATACCGGCCATCGGAGGTCTGTTGGTGGGCGGCATTATGTACCTTTTCTTCCGCCAGGAGGAGCCGTTATCAGGAGTTCCCGAAGTGATGGCCGCAGTCTCGCTGAAAGGCGGCCTGCTCAATCCCAGGATGGGCCTTAAGAGCCTGCTCTCTGCCATCACCATCGGCTCGGGCGGCTCGGCCGGTCCGGAGGGCCCGATAGTGGAGATCGGCTCCTCGCTGGGATCATATCTGGGGCAGAAACTGAAATTGACCGGCAATGAATTGAGGCTGATGGCGGGATGCGGAGCCGCTGCCGGAATTGCCGCGGTCTTCGGGGCGCCTCTGGGCGGGGTGTTCTTCGCTCTGGAGATCATCCTGGGCGAATTCGCCATCAATACCTTTGCACCGGTGGTGCTTTCGGCGGTGGCGGCCTCGGTCATCTCCCGTACCTTTTTGGGCGACCAGCCGGCCTTCCAGGTGACGGCGGTAACCTCGCTGGGCTCGCTCTATGACATCATCCCCTTTTTGGTCCTGGGCCTTTTATCCGGACTGATATCGGTGCTTTTCATCAATGTCCTCTACAAGGGGCAGTCCATGTTCGGCCGGTATAAATTCTCCTCCTGGCTGAAGCCGGCAGTGGGCGGTTTGATGGTGGGGGTGCTGGGCCTGGCTCTGCCCCAGGTCCTGGGCGAAGGGTATCATTCGGTAACCGCCATTTTGAATGGAAACATACTGTGGTGGACCGCCCTGCTGCTGGTCTTTGCCAAAATACTGGCCACCTCATTGACCCTGGGCTCCGGCGCGCCAGGGGGGTCGTTTGCCCCGGCCGTTTTCATCGGGGCGATGCTGGGCGGGGCCTTCGGCCAGCTGCTGGCGATTTTGTTTCCCGGGTTCTTTGTTTATAATGCCTCCTTCGCCCTGGCCGGGGCCGCCGGGGTGGTGGCCGGGGCCCTAAACGCTCCGCTGACCGCCGGGCTTATCATCTTCGAGATCACCGGGACTTACAAGATAGTGCTGCCGGCCATGATCGTGGTGGCCATCTCGGCCATGATAACCAAGCGGATGAAGGGTTCTTCGGTCTACACCCAGGCCATGTTCAAGGCCGGACTGCCGGTGGACCAGCTGCGCCGCCACAGCCACCTTTCCTCGGCCACCTGCCGCCAGGCCATGAAAAGGGACATCCTGGCCATTCTGCCCCAGATGTCCCTGCATGACATCATCAAGGCCATCAGCCGGACCGACCAGCTGATACTGCCGGTGATAGACGACAACAATAAGTATCTGGCCTCGGTCAACTGGTCGCAGCTCCGGCTGTTCCTGGAGGACGAGCAGACCGGCGGGCTGATTATCGCCCATGACGTGATGATAAAGGTCCCCCAGGTCAAGGCCGATGACAGCCTGTCGCTGGCCCTGATGCACCTGATCAAGAACGACATGCAGGAGATCCCGGTGGTGGAGGATGGTAAATTGGTGGGGCTGATAGGGAACAAGGAGATATTAAAAGGGGGGTTCTGATATCTTTTAATGAGCAATTAACCGCCGATCCCGGCGGTTTTTTTTATTGCATTTGTCTACGCCGGATGCTATCCTTACAGCTATGAATTATCTGCCCATGACAAGATCGGAGATGGACTCCCTGGGCTGGGAACAGTGCGATATCATCCTGGTCTCCGGAGATGCCTATATGGACCACTCCTCATTCGGCCCGGCGGTGATCGGCCGGGTGCTGGAATCTCAGGGCTTCAAGGTGGGCATCATTGCCCAGCCCGACTGGCATTCCACCGCCGACATCCTCCGCCTGGGCAAGCCCCGGCTGTTCTTCGGGGTCACCTCCGGCAACATCGACAGCATGCTCCATCATTACACCGCCAACAAGAAACTGCGCCACGACGATCCCTATTCCCCCGGAGGCCGCCACGGCCTGCGGCCCAACCGGGCGGTCATAGTCTACTCCAACCTGATCCGCCAGGCCTACAAGGATGTCCCGATCGTTTTAGGCGGGATAGAGTCCTCCCTGCGCCGTTTGGCACACTATGACTACTGGGATGATGCGGTGCGGCGATCGATCCTGTTCGACGCCAAGGCCGACCTGCTGGTCTACGGGATGGGGGAGAGAGCGGTGGGCAGGATAGCTCAACTGCTGAATGCAGAATGCAGAATGCAAAATGCAGAATTACAAAGCATACCCGGAACGGCGGCTATTTGCCGAAGTTCGGAGCTTCCGAAGTTCGGAACTTTGGAATATGCCGAGCTGCCATCGTTTGAGGAAGTGTCAAGTTCAAAGGAAGCGTTCAACCAGGCTTTTGTCATTGCCTCCCACGAGGCCAATCCGTATTTCGGCAAAAGGCTGCTGCAAAAGCACGGGGACCGGTACCTGCTGGTCAATCCCCCGGCCCTGCCGATGAACTCCGAAGAACTGGATGCCGTATATGCCTTGCCGTTCCAACGCCGGGTCCATCCGTCCTACACCGAGCCCATACCGGCATTTGAAACCGTCAAATGGTCAGTAACTTCCCATCGCGGTTGTTATGGTGGCTGCAGTTTCTGTACTTTGTTCTTTCACCAGGGGCCTATCATTCAATCGCGCAGTATTGAATCAATTATAAATGAAGCCGAACTGCTGGCCAGAGACCCAAAATTCAAAGGGGTCATCAGCGACATCGGCGGGCCCACCGCCAACATGTACGGCACCGGGTGCAAAGTCAGTGGCCGGGAGAAATTCTGCCGGAAGCCCAGCTGTCTGGCGCCACAATTGTGCGAAAATTTAAAACCGGGCCAGCATGCCAGCGTCAAGCTGTGGCACCAAGCATTGAAGGTGCCGGGGGTCAGAAATATTTTCATAGCCTCGGGAGTGCGGTACGACCTGGCACTGCACGATCACAAATATCTCAGGGAACTGGTGCAAAAGCACACCGGGGGGCATCTCAAGGTCGCCCCCGAGCATTGCTCGGCCCTGGTGCTTAAGCAGATGAACAAACCGGGGATAAAAGTTTTCCTTGAGTTTCTGGATATCTTCCGCCATTTAAGTAAAAAGGAACAATACCTGGTGCCGTATCTTATCTCCAGCCATCCCGGCTGCCGGCTGGAGGACATGCTGGAGCTGAAGCGCTTCCTTAAGAAGCACGGCCTAGCCGTGGAGCAGGTCCAGGATTTTATCCCCCTGCCCATGACGACCTCGGCCGCCATGTACCATACTGGTAAAAATCCCTATACCGGTGAAGACCTTTTCGTCGAGCGGACTGCGGCCGGGAAGCTGAAACAGAGATATGCGCTGGAGGCGGGCCGGGGCGACCAGTGGGAAGATGGAGGCCGATCAGCAACCGGGAAAATGCTGACCGATAGATCAGGTCAGATCGGGAATAAACGCAAACATATTAAAAGGTAGTATCTGATGATATACCTGAAAAAGATCAAACCGGGATCCTCCGAGGACAAACTGGAGAAGCTGGTCAAGGAAAGGCTCACGGCGGGCGCCGACAAAAAGGAGATCGACCGCCGGATATGGGACCTGTTCGGCGGGGAGTACTGCGTGATGTTCACCGATCTTTCCGGATTCTCCCGCAACGTGGCCCAGTTCGGGATAATTCACTTCCTGCAGACCATCTACCAGTCGGAATGTGTCCTGGCGCCGGTAATTGATGAGAACGATGGCCTGGTGCTCAAGTTCGACGGGGACAGCCTGCTGATAGTCTTCCGGGACGTGCCCCAGGCGATTACCGCTGCCGTCGCCATGCAGAGGAAACTCAAAACATTCAATATGGACAAGTCCCAGGAGGAAAAAGTGCTGCTCTGTATCGGGCTGGGTTACGGCCCCATGCTGAGGATAGGGGATTCGGACATCTTCGGGGCCGAGGTCAACGCGGCCAGCAAGCTGGGCGAGGACGTGGCGGAGGCCGGGCAGGTCCTGGTCACCGAGAGCGTCAGAAAGAGGGCCGGCGATATTCCGGGTATCTCATTTGAGAAGGTTGCCCAGGCCCCCGCCTGGATGGGCAAGGCCTATGATCTGAAATATATCGCCTGAGGAGGGGACATGATCGGGAAAAATCAAAAGACAGCGGTGAAAAAACCGGCCAAGAACAAATGGTCTAAAGGCCTGCACAAGAAGGCGATCATAGACCAGAGAAAATTCATGTGGGAGCCGGAATACGTTGCCCTTATAGCTAAATGGGTGGGTTTCAAACCGGGCCAAACGGTGGTTGACGTGGGTTGTGGCTTAGGATATCTAGGAACGTTATACTGGCCCCATTTTGGCAAGGGTGGTAAATATTGCGGGGTGGACGTCAGCCCGAAGCTGGTAGCCCAGGCCACGAAGCTTTCCCAAAGCTGGGCCAAGGGCGGGAAAGCGGAATTCAAGGTTGGCGACGCCTATAAATTACCATATCCAGATGAATCTGCAGATGTCGTAATGTGCCAGACCCTTCTGATGCACTTGGCCGATCCTCAGAAATCAGTGGATGAGATGTATAGGATATTAAAACCGGGTGGTACCGTTTTGTGTAAGGAGCCGGACAATCTGTCCTGGTCGTTACAACACACATTCACGTCACTTCCGGAATTACCAGTGGAGGATGAAATGTTTTTCCGGAAAATAGATTTTATTTATACCCAGGGCAGGGCAAATTTGGGGCAGGGTTATTTTAATGCTGCCCCCCGGGTGCCGCTGTGGCTGAAAGCTGCCGGGTTCAGCCAGATTGACGCCAAGATAGCAAGCCAGGCATCGCTGGGGATTTCGCCATATGAAACACCCAGGCAAAAACATGAAATCGCCGAGAGGAAGGAATCGATTCGCAGGAGCAAGGAGCCCAGTTATAAAAAACAGGCAAATGAACACTTCAGAAAAACATTTTTTGCCGGGGGAGGAACCCAGTCTGATTATGATAAGTACCTGAAATTGCGTAAAAAAAATAAGCCAAGGGAAAAACTCTATGAACAACAAATAAAGAACGGTTCATATTATTGGTTCAATGCCCGGCAGCTTTTTGCCATAAAAGGGCATAAACCCAAATAGAAGCAGCATAAAACAGGACATCAATTTATGGCTGATCAAAAAACACCATCGCTCTGGAACCGCAATTTCCTGCTGCTGTGGCAGGGCCAGCTGGTCTCCTCCCTGGGCGACAATTTTTACGCCATTGCCCTGGGCTTCTGGGTGCTGGAGAAGACCGGCTCCACCGGCCTGATGGGCACCCTGATGGCCGTCTCCACCCTGCCCCGGGTGCTGATCTCTCCCTTCGCCGGGGTGTGGGTGGACCGGACCGAGCGCCGGTCGCTGCTGATCGCCATGGACGTGATCCGGGGAGTGGCCTCGGCCGGGATCGGTCTGGCGGCCTTTGCCGGGCATCTTGAAATATGGATGGTCTTCGCCGCCGGCATAGTCTTAAGCGTCTGCGGTTCGTTCTTCGGGCCGGCGGTCAGTTCGGCCATCCCGGACATCGTGCCGCCGGAGCAGATCGTCCAGGCCAACTCGGTGTTCAGCCTGGCCTACAACGGCAGCAGCATCATCGGCACGGCCGGCGGCGGCTTCCTGTACCAGGCGCTCAAAGCCCCGCTGATGTTCCTGTTCGACGGGTTTTCCTACGTCTTCTCGGCGGCGGCCATACTTTTCATGAAGATCCCGGCCGTCAGGCACCAATCCCAGAAGCTGAGCTTCTTTCAGGACATGAAGGGCGGGCTGCTGTTTGTCAAAAGATTCAAAGGGCTCAGATACTCTTTCCTGATCTTCGGGGTGCTGAACTTTTTCGCCAATATCGGGTTCTTTTTGATCCTGCCCATGTTTCAGAAGATATCCTTCCTGGGAGCCGGTAAATACGGGATAGTGATGGGGGTGCTGACCGGGGGGTCATTTTTGGGCTATCTTCTGGCTTCGACCATAAAAATACCCACCGCTAAAAGGTTCCTGGTCTTTTATCTGGGGGCCCTGATGAGCGCAGCCTGCATGGCCCTGTTCCCGGCGCATGTCACCATGATCTACATGTCGGCGATGGCGGCCCTGATAGGGCTGTCAATCGCGGTGGTCAATGCCCTGATCAGCGCGGTGATGCAGATAACGGTGCCCCAGGATATGCGGGGCAAGGTATTCGGCCTGCTGGGCACCATGGCCGGCAGCCTGACCCCCATTGCTTTTGCGGTGGGCGGATGGCTGGGCGAAGTGTTTCCCATAAGGCCTTTGATGTCCGGGTGCTTCATCCTGACCTTCGGGGCTTTCTTCGTGCTGGTATTCGTGCCCTCGGTTATAAGATTCTTTAACTTCGACCCAAGCAAACAGACGCTGGAGGAGATAATGTAGATTTGACGTCACCCCGCCATTGGCAAAGAATCTATATAAGCGGGCAGGCCCGACCCGCGTCTAAGCGCGGGATAAATTCCAACGGGAATCCATGAAAAACAAAATGCTTCAAGAAGGAATGGTTATAAATGGAAATACGCGAGCTGAAAAAAGGGGACGACCTCAAAGCCTTGGTGCAGCTATCCAGGGATTTCTTCTATGAATATGAATCATACCATCCGTATTTCTTCAAGATCGACAAGATAGAGGATAACGACATAATCAGCTACTTTGCCAGGTTCATCGGTACTGATGACCGTAAGGCCTTTGTGGCGGTTGAGAGCGATGCTATAATCGGCTACATATCAGTCTATATCAAGGAACAAGCTGATTTTTGGAAAATCAAAAATGTGGGGGATATCTCCGGGCTGATGGTGCAAAAAGAGCATCGTGGCAAAGGGATCGGCAAAAAACTGCTGCAAAGAGCGGTAGGTTATTTCAAGGGAAAGGGAATCAAGCAGTACGCGCTTTTTACCTCGGTCAACAATAAGAATGGAATTGAATTTTATGAGAAATGCGGTCTGGAGAAGCTTTATACGACGATGATTGGGGAGGTCGAATAAATTAATTCAAAGGCCCTTGACAAATCACCCCCGCGGGTCTATATTAAAAGCAGCAAAGGCTCCATCCCGGTCTGACCATAATAATCCCCCGGCATAGAAAGCCACCCCATGAACACCCTTCTTATCTATCCGGAGTATCCGGATACCTTCTGGGGTTTCAAGCACGCCTTAAAGTTCATCCTTAAAAAGGCCAATGTCCCGCCTCTGGGACTGTTGACCGTGGCGGCCCTGCTGCCCAAAGACTGGACCCTGCGCTTGATCGACCTCAATCTCAGGAAACTGAAAGAAAAAGAAATCGCCTGGGCCGATATGGTAATGATCAGCGCCATGGACGCCCAGCGGCCATCGGTCCAGCGGATCGTGGAACTATGTCATAAGCACAATGTCAGGACCGTGGCCGGCGGGCCGCTGTTCTCGGCCAACCCCCAGGATTTTCCGGGAATAGATCATCTGGTGCTCAAGGAGGCTGAGATCACCCTGCCCCTGTTCCTGGCCGATCTGGAGAAAGGCCAGCCTCAGCACATTTACACCACCGACCAGTGGGCTGATCTTAATAAATCCCCGCGCCCGATGTGGCAACTGGCCGATATCAAAAAATACTCCTCCATGAACCTGCAGTATTCCCGGGGCTGCCCCTACAACTGTGATTTTTGCGATATCTCCATCCTGTACGGTCGGATCCCCCGCACCAAGAGCACCCGACAGGTATTGGACGAATTGGAGGCCCTTTATAAAATGGCCTGGCGGGGCGGTGTTTTTATCGTGGACGATAATTTCGTGGGTAAAAAGGCCCGGCTCAAGGGCGAGGTCCTGCCGCAGATTATAGCCTGGATGGATGCGCATAAGCACCCGTTCACCTTTATCACCCAGGCCTCCATAGAGATGGCCGACGATGACGACCTGCTGTCCCTGATGGCCCGGGCCGGATTTGACCAGGTGTTCGTGGGGATCGAGACCCCGGATGAGAACAGCCTGCAGGAATGCAGCAAATTTCAGAACAAGAACCGGGACATGATCGCCGGGGTCAAGAAGATCCAGGGCCATGGGATCCAGGTCCATGCCGGATTCATCGTGGGCTTTGACAGCGATCCCAAAAGCATCTTTGACACCCAGATTAAGTTCATCCAGCAGAGCGGCATCGCCACTGCCATGGTCAGCCTGCTCAACATCCTGCCAAAAACAAAACTCTACTGGCGGCTAAAGGACCAGGACCGGTTGACCAAAGAGTTTTCCGGCGATAACACCGATTTTAACTTGAATTTCGTGCCCAAGATGGGCCCGGGCCCGCTGCTGGAGGGATACCGGAAAATTGTCAAAACAATTTACTCCCCGAGGAACTACTACCGGCGGGTGAGGACCTTTTTGCGGGAATACCGGCCGGTCAAAGCACAAAAGCCCAGGTTTAGCTTCTCCCGGCTGGCGGCCCTGGCCGGCTCCACTGTGGTGCTGGGGTTGTGGAGCAAGGAACGGTTTCAGTACTGGGGCTTGGTCTTCTGGACCCTGTTCAAAAGACCCCGGCTGTTCCCCACCGCCATCACCATGACCATCTACGGCTACCACTTCAGGAAGGTGTTCCACTGCTGAACGCCCAACCGTCGGTAAATATGAGAGACCCCTGCCAAAACACTCCGACCGCCCGGCTCCGGCCGGGTTTTTTGCTTGTAAAGGATCGATAAATCCGCTAAAATGCCGATATGTACCTGCCTCAAAAAATATTGGACTCCGTAAACTCCCTCGGTCAGATCTACGAAGTGGGCGGAGTGGTCCGGGATCGCATCCGCCACAGCTTGTCGCTGGACGCCGGAATGATTGACCATCATAAATTCTGGTCCTACCCGGCCGAGGAGGCCGATTACCTGGTGACCGGCATGCCGATGGATGACCTGATATCGGGCCTTGGATATTACGGCCAGGTGGAGCTGGTGGGAAGATCTTTCGGCGTGATAAAGTTTAAATTGCATATTGCAAATTGTCAAGCGAAAACCGTGGATATCGCCCTGCCGCGCCGAGAGACCAGCACCGGTTTGGGCCACCGGGACTTTGAGATAGAGTTTGACCCCGATCTGCCGGTGGAACAGGATCTGGGCCGGAGGGATTTTACCGTCAACGCCATTGCTTTGAGAACGGCAAATATCAAATCCCAAACACCAAATTTGATCGATCCCTATAACGGGCTTCAGGACATCAAGGACCGACTGATCAGGATGGTAAACCCCCGGGCTTTCGAAGATGACCCTTTGAGGATGCTGCGGGCCTGTCAGTTCGCCGCCCGGTTCCAGTTCTCCATTGAGCGGGATACCTTCAAGGCCATCAAAAGGAACGCCAGGCTTATCCGGACCGTCTCGCCGGAAAGGGTGCAACAGGAGCTGAACAAGATGCTGCTCAAGGCCGACCAACCGTCCATCGGGCTTTGGCTGATGCAGCGCAGCGGACTGCTCAAAGAGGTATTCCCGGAATTGGAGGCCGGGGTGAATGTCACCCAGCCGGGAGGCTATCACCGCTACAAGGTATTCGAGCATTCCATTAAATCCGTTGACTATGCGCCAAAGAGTTTAGAGATGCGGCTGGCGGCCCTGCTGCACGATATAGCCAAGCCCCGGTGCCGGGAGGTCTTCGAAGGCGGGGCGCATTTCTACGGACACGACAAGCTGGGAGAGAAGATCGCCAAAGAACTGTTGGAAAGGCTGAAATATTCCGGCCAGATCATCTCCCGGGTGGCCCTGTTGGTACGCCGGCACATGTTCGCTTTTCCCGAGACCGAGAAGGGCCTGAGGAGGCTGATTGCCAAGGCCGGCATCAAGGGAGTGTACGATCTGATAGAACTGCGGCGGGCTGATATCCGTGCCCAGGGACGCGGCACCGAGGAGGACGGTCGCGAATTGGGCCATTTCGAACAGGCCGTCACTGAGGTGATAAACAAAAATCCCCCATTTACCATCAACGATCTGGAGGTGGACGGGAACATTATCATGGCCGAGTTTCACCTTAGGCCCGGCCCGAAAGTGGGGCGGATATTGAGGCGTCTGTTGGACTATGTGCTGGATCACCCCGAGAACAACAAAAAAGAGTTGCTGCTGGACGAGGCCGCCCGCTTGTTGGACACTGTTTGATCGCAGGGGGATTAGGCCGATTATACTTGACAAAGCGATGGTATTTAGGATAAAATTACAAATTCTATAATATTGAAACCTTTGAAAATTATTATTTTATCTTAGGAGCATACACAAGATGAGAAGATCTAATCTGTGGAAGTTCATCTTGACCATGGTCCTGCTGGTGGCTGCCATCTGGCAGCTGGTGCCCACTTTTAAATTGCAGGGCCTCACCGAACAGCAGAAGGCCGAGATGTCCCGTGATGAACTGAACAAGCTTTATTCCAAGGCCATCCATCTGGGGCTGGATCTCAAGGGCGGCATGCACATAGTGCTGGAGATAGATCGCCAGGGCATGGCCAAGGCCACTGGCAAACAGCCGAACGAGATCACCGATAAGGAGCTGTCCGATGCCACCGATCGGGCCTTGGAGATCATCCGCAACAGGGTGGACCAGTTCGGCGTAGCCGAGCCGTCCATCCAGAAACAGGGCAACGATCGCATCGTGGTGCAGCTGCCCGGTGTGGACCAGGAGAGGGCCCGGGCCCTGATAGGCACCACCGCCATGCTGGAGTTCAAACTGGTGCAGGAGGACAAGGTTCTCCAGGACGTTTTGGACAAAATAGACAAGGCCCTGCTGGGAGAAAAGGGCCAGGCCCTGATGTCCGACAGCACCATGTTCGGAGACAAACCTTTTAGCTCGTTGCTGCAGTTCGTGAGCAACAGTGAGATGTCGGTCATGGAGCAGGACCGGGAACTGGTGGTGAAGGCGCTTAAGGACCCCCTGGTGCAGGCCGCCATTCCACCCGATTTCGAATTCGCCTGGGGGATCAAGGAGGATCGCGAGGGTTATCGCCGCTATCCCCTATATATGCTGAAAAAACAGCCGGAGATCACCGGAGCGGCTCTGGCCGAGGCCAGGATGGGTGTGGGGAGCAATGATGATCCCTCCGCTTTGCGGGTCGACTTCACCCTGGTGCGCAAGTATGCCAATACCTTTTCCCGCATCACCGCCGCCAACATCAAACGTCGCCTGGCCATCGTGCTGGACGGCACCGTCAAATCGGCCCCGGTCATCCAGGGCCGGATACCCAACGGCAGCGGGCAGATCACCATGGGTAACGCCACCACCGAGGAGGCCCGGGATCTGGCCATCATCCTGCGGGCGGGCGCCCTGCCGGCCCCGGTATCCATCATCGAAGAACGCTCGGTGGGCCCGACCCTGGGGATGGATTCCATCTCAAACGGCGTAAAGGCTTCCATCATCGGCGCCATTGCGGTGATCTTATTTATGGTAATATATTACGCCCTGGGCGGTCTGGTGGCGGTGCTGGCTCTGTCCTTCAATATCATCATGCTGTTGGCGGTAATGGCCGCCTTCCGCACCACTTTGACCCTGCCGGGCATCGCCGGCATCGCTCTGACGGTCGGTATGGCGGTGGACGCCAACGTGCTGATCTTCGAGCGCATTCGCGAGGAACTGCGGGCCGGCAAGACGGTGCGGGCCTCCATAGATGCCGGGTATGAGCGGGCCTTTTCCACCATCCTGGACGCCAACATCACCACGGTGCTGGCGGCGGTGGCCCTGTACTTTTTCGGCACCGGCCCGATCAAGGGTTTTGCAGTGACCCTGATGATAGGTCTGGCCATCTCGATGTATACCGCCATTCTGGTGACCAGGATGATCTTTGACTGGATCACCGTCAAGTGGAACCTGCAGAAGCTGCCGATTTAAGGAGATATGACAATGATTTCTTTTTTCCATCATCAATCTAATTTCGGGTTCATCAAGAACCGCTATAAGGCCTATGCTTTTTCCATCGCCCTCTTGATTGTCACCATCGTTTCGGTCATCCTGCACGGCGGTCTGAAGCTGGGGGTGGATTTCACCGGCGGGACCATGATGCAGATCCACTTTGCGGCTCCGGTGCCCACCGACCAATTGCGAAAAGCCTTGAACGACGGGGGCATTCCCAATACGGAGATACAAAAGGTCAAGGATACCGAAAATATCAAAAATGCTTTCATGATCCGCACCGGGCTGATCGAGGAAAAATCCGGCCAGGAGGAGGTCAAACCAAGTTCGATAGGCGAGAGGATAAAGACCGTACTGGGCCAGAGATTCCCGGAGAACCAGGTCACCATCGACAGCAACGAGACGGTGGGGCCGAAGATAGGGAAGGAGCTTCAGCGGAACGCCATCTGGGCGGTGCTGATAGGATGCGTACTGATCCTTATATACGTGGCTTTCAGGTTCGACTTCCGTTTCGGGGTGGCCGCGGTGGTGGCCATCTTCCATGACGTGCTGTGCACCCTGGGCTTCATTTCGGTGACCAATATGGAATTCAACCTGCAGTCGGTGGCGGTGCTGCTGACCATCATCGGATATTCCATCAACGATTCCATCGTGGTGGCCGACCGGATCCGGGAGAACCTGCGCAAATCGCAGAAGGAGACCTATCCTGAGCTGATCAACCGCAGCATCAACGAAACCCTGTCCCGGACTGTGATCACGGTGGTCACGGTGTTCCTGGTGCTGCTGGCTTTGCAGTTGTTTGCCGGCCGGGTGCTTTCGGACTTCACCAAACCGCTGCTGTTCGGCCTGGTGATAGGGACCTACTCCTCGATATTCGTGGTCTCCGCCCTGGTGGCGGATTGGGAATTGAAATCGCCCACCAAACGCAAGAAATAATGATCTTCCCCGATTTGCGGTTAGTTTGAGATTGACAGCGGGAATAAAATTTTGTATAATTCATCGTCTCTGGTGGGGTCGTAGTTCAGTTTGGCTTAGAACGCCGGCCTGTCACGTCGGAGGTCGCGGGTTCGAACCCCGTCGGCCCCGCCAGAACAAAAGAAACCCCGTCTTAAGACGGGGTTTCTTTTGTTCGTTTTTGATCAGGCCCGGGTAAAACCCAATTTCAATAATAGTCTCAGCATCGGCTGGTTGCTTGGCTCGACCTCCGTCCGGATCTGGCCAGCCGCCACCGGTGTTCCGGCCTGATACATCACCAGGCAATCCATCCGTTTATACCAACCTTCGGCGATATCCAGTTCAAAAAGATCGTGGGTCATGGGCGGCGGGCCAAAGGCATCACTGATGATCAGAAGAAAATCATTTTCAATGACACTGGTGACGGCTGGTCTGACTTCAAATTCCGGACAGCCCAGCGGGATTTTCGGGAATGGGGTTTTAAGTATTAAGCTAACGTCATTATTTTGGCCCCTCAGAGATGAATCAGGCATTTGCCGAAGCCCCCCGGGAGAATTCGGTTATCAGATCCATCGAAGTCCGGGCTGACCACTTGACGCAGGAGCGGCAAGTCTCTTTAAGGTCCCGGTTGGCATGGGCCTTCTGACCCTCGGGGGTCTTAAGATCAACTCCGATCAGCTCGCGGCATTGGGAACTGCCAAATTTTTCCATGAAACCGTTGAACAGACGGTCTACCGCCGGATAACAGGGATCCCGGCTGCCCTGGTTGTCGTCCCGGCCCAGGGCCAGACCGATTACCATGATCCCTCCGGTCAGCGCCCCGCACAGGTTTCCGTTGCGGGCGATGCCGCCCCCGAATCCGGTGGCGATCCTGGGCAAACTGCGGCCGTTGGGCATATTAAGGTATTCGCTTATTGCCATCAGCACCGATTCGGCGCAGTTGTATCCGGAATCGAAATTTTCCAACGCTTTGGCTGAAACATCCATGATTATCCGTTCCTTGATATTTTTAGAGTTGGCGTTTTATGTTCAGAATTATATATTAAAATTGCTCCAAATGTAAGACCCCTGAAATTTAAGCCTTATATATAGTTGCTGCAAAAGGCATCATTTCATTAAAGACTGCTCGAAAGTTCAGCAAAATGGTACGGCCGAAGAGAAAAGCTGGTTCCCGGGCATGACCCAATGGCACCGTAAGTCGTTTTTCCTCTTGACAAAAGGGTGATTTTTATGTATACTTCCTGTCTATTCTGGAAAAACAGCCCTCAAGGATGTTTTTGAGGGCTTATTAGTTGTTTATAAGGAGCAGGTTTAATGAAGACTTATGTTGCCAAAAAAGGACAGGTAGAGCACCGCTGGTTCTTGGTGGATGCCAAGGGAAGATCGTTGGGAAGGCTGGCCACCCAGATAGCCCTGCTGTTGAGGGGCAAGGGAAAGCCCCAATTCACCCCCAACACCGACTGCGGCGACCATGTGGTGGTGATCAATGCCGCCCAGGTGCGCCTGACCGGTGCCAAGATGGAGAACAAGGTGGCTTACCGTCACAGCGGATATCAGGGAGGCTTGCGGACCATCAACTACGGCAGGGTTCTGCAGGGCAAAAAGCCCGAGAGGGTGGTTGAAATGGCCGTCAAGGGCATGCTGCCCAAGACCAAGCTGGCCCGCAGCAATTTCAGCAAACTTCATGTTTATGCCGGCGACAAGCATCCCCATGTGGCCCAGGCCCCACAGGCCCTGGCTAAGTAGAAATTTTCCAATATCACGGCCGGTCTTCCGGCCCAGATGGATTTTATTGTAGGAGGTTAGATGACCCAGAACGTTATTCGGGCGACCGGGCGCCGCAAATCGTCTGTAGCCCAGGTTAAAATGACCCCGGGGCAGGGGAAGATGACGGTCAACAACAGGACCTGCGAGGAGTACTTCTGCCGTCCCACCTTGGTGATGATGGTGAAGCAGCCGCTGGAACTTACATCCCAGCTGGGAAAATTCGATATCTGGGCCAAGGTGGAAGGCGGCGGGGTGGCCGGCCAGGCCGGGGCCCTGAGGCTGGGAATATCCCGGGCCCTCAACCTGGTGGAGCAGGAGCTGCGCCCCCCGCTTAAGTCGGCCGGATTGTTGACCCGGGACCCCCGCGAGAAGGAAAGAAAGAAATACGGCCAGAAGAAGGCCAGAAAGAGATTCCAGTTCTCCAAGCGTTAATATCATTTAGATTTGCGGGAAGGGGATCCTCTAAATACCAAATCACATGTCCGGCGTTAAATCCCGCCAGTGGTGTCCGGTTTTAAAACCGGATTCTGGCGGCAGCCGGGCAGAGGAACAACCAACATATTAATCGGAAGGAAAAGGGAAAGTGGCTAGTTTTACCATCAAAGACCTGCTGGAGGCCGGAGTTCATTTCGGGCACCAGGCCCCGCGCTGGAACCCCAAGATGAAGAAGTTCATCTTTGACGAACGCAACGGGATCCATATCATAGACCTGCAGAAGACCGTCAAATGCCTGAATACCGCCATCGAGACGGCGGGCCGGATGTCGGAGAGCGGCGATGAGTTTCTGTTCGTGGGCACCAAGAAACAGGCGGTGGATGTCATCAAGGAAGAGGCCCAGCGCTGCGGCATGCATTATGTGGCCGACCGCTGGCTGGGCGGCATGCTGACCAATTTCTCCACCATCCAGAAGAGCATCAAGCGGCTCAAGGACCTGGACAAACTGGCCGTCAGCAGCTATCAGGGATACACCAAGAAAGAGGCCTTGGGCATGGAGCGGGAGCGTACCAAGATGGAGAAGGTGCTGTCCGGGGTCAAGGAAATGCGCCGGATGCCGGGAGCGGTGATAGTGGTCGATTGCAAGAAGGAACGCCTGGCCATTGCCGAGGCCAATCGGTTGGACATCCCGGTGATCGCCCTGGTGGACACCAATGTGGATCCCGATCCGGTGACCTACCCGGTGCCGGCCAACGATGATGCCCTCCGCTCCATAAAAATGATCGTCAATTTACTATCCGAATCCATCATAGAGGGCCGGGCCAAGTATCAGCGTGATATGGAGACCCAGTCCAAGGAAAGCCATGCTGCCGGAGGGGCCGGCGAAGATGCCAAGCCCCGCAGACACCTGTCGGACCGCGGAGCCCGCCGGCCGGAGAACAAAGAGGGCCCCAGGGGCGCCCCCAGGACCGGAGCCCCCAGGCGGGCAGTTGGCGGTGGCATGCGGGGATCGGGTGCGGGACCCAGAGCCAAACAGCCGGCCGATAAGCCGGCCGACAAGAAAGAATAGAAAGGACCAGATAGATGTCATTCACAGCAGAGGATGTCAAGAGTCTACGGGACAAGACCGGCGCCGGGATGATGGCCTGCAAAGAGGCCCTCAAAGCCTGCAACGGCAATATTGACGAAGCGGTGGAGTACCTCCGTAAGAAAGGCATTGCCTCGGCCGATAAGAAGACCGGACGAGCTACCGGGGACGGTTTGGTCGAAGCCTACATTCACATGGGCGGCAAGCTGGGGGTGATGATAGAGGTCAACTGCGAAACTGATTTCGTGGCCCGCACCGAACAATTCAAGGGCTTGGTCAAGGAACTGGCGATGCAGGTGGCTGCCTCAAATCCCACGGTGGTCTCCCGGGAGCAGGTGCCGGCCGAGATGGTAGAAAAGGAAAAGGATATCTACCGGGAGCAGGTGCGCGGCTCGGGCAAACCGGAGAACGTGGTGGAGAAGATAGTGGGCGGCAAACTGGACAAGTTCTACTCCGAGATATGCCTGCTGGAACAGCCCTATATCAAGGAACCGCAGAAGAACATCGACACCCTGATCAAGGAGACCATAGCCAAACTGGGGGAGAATATCACGGTCAAAAGGTTCGTCCGTTTCCGGTTGGGTGAATAAACAGCAACAAAAATCGCAGGTCCCATTTTGAGCCCAGATTCAAAATACCGCAGAATACTTTTAAAGCTTTCTGGCGAAGCCATGGGCGGAGCCGAAGGCCGGGGGATAGATCTCCCCTCGCTGGAGAGGATAGCCGACGAGGTTTTGACGATTAAGGAGCTGGGCGTTTCCATTGGGGTGGTCATCGGCGGGGGAAACCTGATCCGGGGCACCCAGGTCAGGGACAACGGCATCAGCCGGGTCACCGCGGACAACATGGGGATGCTGGGCACGGTGATCAATTCCCTGGCCCTGCAGAGCGTGCTGGACAAAAAAGGCTGCCAGACCAGGGTGATGTCGGCGGTGGATATGCCCAAGTTCGCCGAGCCCTATATAAGACGGCGGGCCCTCAGGCACCTGGACAAGGGCCGGGTGGTGATCATGGCCGCCGGGACCGGCAACCCCTATTTTTCCACCGATACGGCAGCCGCCCTGCGGGCGGTGGAGATGGAGGCCGAGGTGCTGCTGAAGGGCACCAAGGTGGACGGGGTCTATAATTCCGACCCCAAGAAAGACCGATCCGCCAAGAAGTACCAGACATTGAGCTTCAGCCAGGTGCTGGCCGACAAGCTGGCGGTGATGGACCTGACCGCGGTATCGCTGTGCATGGAAAATCATCTGCCGATCATCGTGTTCGATCTCAATAATTCGGGAACCTTGAAACGGATAATCCAGGGCGAAAGATTGGGAACCATTGTTAAGGAGTAAGCCATGTTGCCACAGCTATACCAGGAGTTGGAACGAAAAATGGCCAAGGCAGTGGATGTTCTGAAAGGGGAATACTCCGGGATCCGCACCGGACGGGCCAACCCGGCACTATTGGACGGTATCAAGGTGATGAGCTACGGAAATCTGACGGCCCTCAACCAGGTGGCCGGCATCTCGGTGCCGGAATCCAGGATGCTGGTGATCCAGCCCTGGGACAAGACCCTGATACCCGAGATAGAGAAGGCCATCATGAAATCCGAACTGGGCCTGAACCCCATCAACGATGGGAAGGTGATCCGCCTGCCCATCCCCACCCTGACCGAGGAGCGGCGCCACGAGCTGGTCAAACTGGTAAAGAAGATGTCCGAGGAAAGCAAGGTGGCCGTCCGCAATATCCGGCGGGAGGCCAACGACGAGGTAAAGAAACTGGAGAAGGACAAGAAGGTATCCGAGGATGAATCGAAAAAGGCCCACGACAGGACCCAGGAATACACCAACAAGTTCATCGAGCAGATAGACGAGATCCTGGCCAAAAAAGAAAAAGAAATAATGGAAGTATAATAATTGGAGGATTAGCCAAATGCCGTACGTGATAACCGAAGAATGCGTGGCCTGCGGTAGCTGCGTGGATTCCTGCCCCAACGGAGCTATAATCGAGGGTGAGGACAAGTTTGAGATCACCGAGGACTGTGTTGACTGCGGGGCCTGCGTGGATGCCTGCCCGGTCAATGCCATCAAGGAAGGCTAAAAGAACCACCGCAGACCAAAAGGGCGCTCCCGGTCCCGGCATCAAGGCCGGGGTGAAAGGGGCGCCTTTGCTCTTTTGTCAAATCAAGACAAACAAAAAGGAAGATCAATGACCTCCGGCAGCAAACAAAAATTACCGGATATCGGGAACCTCCCCGTCCACTTGGGGGTGATCATGGACGGCAACGGGCGCTGGGCCAAACGCCGGGGTCTTCCCCGGCTGGCCGGGCACCGGGCCGGCATGAAGTCGGTCAAGCAGATCGTCAACTCCTGCGGGGAGATCGGCATCAGATACCTGACCCTCTACGCCTTTTCGGTGGAGAACTGGCTGCGGCCCAAGGCCGAGGTCACCGGGCTGATGAGGATCCTGCGGGAATACCTGCTGGGGGAGATCGACGAGCTGGACGGCAAAGGGGTCAAGATCGTGGCCAGCGGCCGGATCGAGGACCTGGAGAAGACCGCCCTGAAGATCCTCAGGGACTGCATCAAGAGGACCGAGCATAACAAGGGGCTGGTGCTCAATCTGGCGCTTTCCTACGGCGGAAGGGCCGAGCTGGCCGACGCCGTCAAGAGTCTGGCCAAGGATATAAAATCCGGACATTTGAATCCCGACAAGATAGATGAATCCGTGATCTTGAAACACCTGTATCATCCGGAGATCCCCGACCCCGATCTGATCATCCGCACCTCCGGGGAGCACCGGCTGTCGAACTTCCTGATCTGGCAGAGCGCCTATTCCGAGTTCTATTTCACCGAAGTACTGTGGCCGGATTTCGGCCGGGAGGAGCTGATGCGGTCCCTGCTGGAATACCAGGGCCGGGAGCGGCGCTTCGGCGGGATCTGATCCAAATTACGGCGGATATTAAAAAAGGGTGACTTTTTAACCACGAAGGCACCAAGACACAAAGTATATTAAAACCTATAATCAAAAACAAATTTAATTTGGTGCAGTAGTATCACTCCGGTGTTGCTTGGTTCATGCTTGGTGGTAAAAATCCTGATAAATAGTGATCAGGTTAGTTAATAAGTGATAGGATGAGATATGACCGATCAAAACAACAGCCAAGAATTCAGGCCCAGGGATAAGAGCTTCCAAAGCCGATTCTCCACCCTGGGACTGCGTGCTTTGGTGGCATTGGCCGGCATCCCCCTGATGCTGGGGATGGCCTACCTGGGAGGTTTCTGGCTGGCCGGGCTGGTGGCGGTCCTGTCGTTTTTGGGCCTGTGGGAATTCTACGGACTGGCCAGGGCCAAGGGGCTGCATCCCCTGGCCTGGTGGGGCCTGTCCGGGGGGATGATCCTGCTGGCCTTTCTGGGCCTGAGATGGCCGTTTCTGTTGGCCCTATTGGTCCTGTGGGTGATGCTGATAATGTCTCGGATGGTCTTCAGGGACGAGGTCAAGGAATCCATCAGCCGCATCGGCATAACCATCATGGGCGTTCTGTATATCCCCTTCCTGTTCGGACATATGCTGCTGCTGCGGACCGACTATAGTTTTACAGGATATAAACTGCTGTTCTTTTCCATGGCCCTGGTCTGGCTGTGCGACACCGGGGCCTATTTTGCCGGGATGATGCTGGGGAAGCATCCCCTGGCGCCGCATATCAGCCCCAAGAAGTCAATCGAAGGGCTTATCGGCGGGCTGGTAGTGACCATCGTTGCAGCGGTGCTGCTCCAGAGATGGTGGCTGTGGGAGATATCGGCGGTTGATTCTCTGATCATGGCCGCCGGGGCGGCGGTGCTGGGGACCCTGGGCGATCTGGTGGAGTCCCTGTTCAAGCGGGATGCACAGGTCAAGGACACCGGAACTCTGCTTCCCGGCCACGGCGGGATACTGGACCGGTTCGACAGCATGCTGTTCGTGATACCCTTTGTTTACTGGTATTTCCGGCTATTTGTGATAGGGTAAATTGTTGGTTGACATAACCCCTTTGGTCCCCCTCTCTTGTGCAAAGAGAGAGCCTGCACGGTGGATTACACAATGTTGTAATAAAAAGTGGGGTAAATAAAGATGAAGGCGATATTTTGGCTATCAATAACAGGCATTGTTTTAGTAGTTCTATTATGTATCGGCCTATCATTAAATGGCCAGTACATATTTAGAAATTACGATAAACAATATAAGAGATATTTAACTATTCAAAATGGCATGACAAAAGAGGAAGTTTCGAAGCTATTCAATAAAAAGCCGCAGAAGGCTAACAATCTAAAATATAAGGTAGGCATGGATTATAGTGAAGTGTTATCTTATGCCATCCCGTTGGAAACCGAACCCGGTGACTATATAGATGTATTTTATAAATCTGGCAAAGTGGTTGAAAAACGAGCTTTTTCACAGGGTGCGTTTAGATTTACAAATCGCGAAATATTAGAGCATAAGAAATCTGTTAAAAAATTTGCAATTAGAAACATTATTTTATACATCTTTGGGTTACTTTCTTTTACGGCATGTATTGTTATAACACACAAATATGGTCGATCGAAAAGCATTAATGCACAAATCATTACAGGATTTTTTATATTAACCGGCTTTAGCATCACCCTGTTTTTAGGGATTGCTAATATTTTTTTGTTTATGCATCGTTTAGCATTGATGGTGGGTGATAAGCTATTTTAATTAATTGCTCAATAAAGAAGTCCCGCTTATCGCGGGTCTTCTTATATGCCTTTTGACTATCTCTTAGCTTTGTAGTAAAATCCTTTATTCGTAAATTATAAATTGTTATTATGCCCGCAACCGATTTTCTGGTCATAGGCTCCGGCATTGCCGGGCTGACCTTCGCTCTCAAGGCGGCGGAGCACGGCATGGTGACCATTGTCACCAAGAAGGACGACACCGAGTCCAACACCAACTACGCCCAGGGCGGGGTGGCGGCGGTGTTCGGCTCCGATGACGGCATCGAGGACCACATCCGGGACACCATCGAGGCCGGGGCCGGGCTGTGCAACCAGGAGGCGGTCCGGGCCATGGTCAGCGAGGGGCCGGAGCTGGTGCGGGAACTTTCCCAAATGGGGGTGGGCTTCACCATGAACACCCAGGGGGGGCTGGACCTGGGCAAGGAGGGCGGGCACTCCAAAAGAAGGATAGTCCACGCCAAGGATTACACCGGGTTCGAGATCGAACGGGCCCTGGTGGCCAAGACCCGGGGGCACTCCAACATCACCGTGCTGGAGCACCACCTGGCCATAGACCTGATCACCGGCCGGCAGGGCGAAAGAATCAGCTGTCTGGGGGCCTATGTGCTGGACACCAGGACCGGGGAGATCGAAGGCTATTCCGCCGGAATAACCTTCCTGGCCACCGGCGGGGGCGGTCAGGTCTACCTGCATACCACCAACCCGGCCATTGCCACCGGCGACGGCATAGCCATGGCCTACCGGGCCGGGGCCACCATCGCCAACCTGGAGTTCGTCCAGTTCCATCCCACCACCCTGTACCAGTCATCATTTGAAGAGAACGAACGCTCCTTTCTGATATCCGAGGCGGTGCGGGGGGAGGGCGGTGTGCTGTGCGACAAGGGCGGCCGGAAATTCATGCCCGGCTATCATCCCAGGGCCGACCTGGCCCCCCGGGATGTGGTGGCCCGGGCCATAGATTCGGAATTGAAGGCCTCGGGCGAGATGTGCGTCTTTCTGGACATCTCCTCCATCGGACCGGAGAAATTCCAAAAAAGGTTTCCCAATATCTTTCAGGGCTGCCAGCAGCGGGCCATAGACCTGGGCCGGGGGCTGATCCCGGTGGTGCCGGCCGCCCATTATCTATGCGGCGGGGTGAGGACCGACCTGTGGGGGCGCAGCGACATCAGCCGGCTGTATTCCGCCGGGGAGACCGCCTGCACCGGGGCCCACGGGGCCAACCGGCTGGCATCCAACTCCCTGCTGGAGGCCCTGGTCTTCGCCGTCCGGGCCGCCAGGGCGGCAAGTGATGAATCAAGATCCCCCGATAGCATTCCGCCCTGGGACTACGTGGGCTCGGTCCAGAGCCGGGAAAGGGTGGTGGTCAGCCATAACCGGCATGCCGTCAGGCTGCTGATGTGGAACTATGTGGGGATAGTACGCTCCGATAAAAGATTGTCCATGGCCAAAAACAGGCTGCAGGCCATCGCCGGTGAGATCAGGGATTATTACTGGAAATACCGGGTGACGGCCGACCTGGTGGAACTGCGGAACCTGGTGAGCCTGGCCGGGCTGGTGATAGATTGTGCCTACAACCGCAAGGAATCCAGGGGCCTGCATTACACCCAGGACCACCCGGAGAAGGACGACCGGCATTTTCTGAGGGATACCCTGGCCAACTCGGGAGGCATCAATTTATCTTGACAAACAGACAGCAGGCTGATATAATACGCCCCATAGGTCGTTCCGATACCGGACTCGGAGCGACCTAATTACTCAATAAGCCGGATAAGACTGCAACAGGAACATGGCCATAAAATTATTCAACCTGATAGACGAATCGCTGGTCATCCCCGAACTTGCCTCGCAGGATGCCGACAGTGTCCTGCGGGAGCTTATCGCCAGGGCCTTCGGCAGCAAAAAGCTGTCGGCCATGGAGACGGCCGAGGAGATGCGGGACATGGTCCCCGGGGTCGGCTCACAGATGGGCCGGAACATCATTCAGCGGGGCGAGACCGAGCTGTTCGACAGGATCAAATACCGGGAATCCCTGGGAACCACCGGCATCGGTGAGGGGGTGGCCATACCCCATGCCAGGAATCAGCTGGTGAAGGAGATGGTGCTGCTGCTGGGCCGCTCGAAGAACGGGGTGGACTTCTCCTCACTGGACGGCAAACCGGTGCATATTTTTTTTCTTTTGCTGATCCCCCAGGAGGAGAAGGTGAAGAATCTGGCGGTGCTGGCGGAGATAGCCCGGATGGTCAAAAAGCCCGGATTCATCGCCCAGCTGTTGGAAGCCCCGGATGCCAAGGCGTTATATAAGGCCCTCAAGAAAGCCGAGGAATGAAGCTGGAAAGAAAAATATACAACCAGATCTTCCGCGTGGAGATGACCCCGGCCCGGATACTAGTCCTGGGCTTTTCTATTGCCATCCTGCTGGGCGCCGGACTGCTGTACCTGCCGTTCTCCACCACCGCCGGCCACCGCTGCAGCTTTGTCGATGCCCTGTACACCTCCACTTCGGCGGTCTGCGTCACCGGACTTATCGTCAAGGACACCGCCAAGGACTTTACGCCGGCCGGGAAAATAATAATACTTTTCCTGATTCAGATAGGCGGGTTGGGATACATGTCCTTGGCCACGGTCCTGTCTTTGATGGTGGGCCGGAAGATATCCTTGCGGGAGCGGCTGATCATCCAGGAGGCCTATAACGTGCTCACCCTGGAGGGCCTGGCCCGTTTCGCCACCAGGATCCTGAGGGTAACCATTGTACTGGAAGGCCTAGGGGCGGTCATTTTGAGCCTGCACTGGTGGAAGTTGGGGTTCCCCCTTTCCAAAGCCTTGGAGCTGGGAATATTTCATTCGGTCTCGGCCTTTTGCAACGCAGGCTTTTCATTATTCTCCAACGGCCTGCTGGATTACGCCGCCGATCCGGTGGTGTCTCTAACTGTCTGTGGGCTGATAGTGTCAGGGGGGCTGGGGTTCATTGCCATCAGCGACATCTATAAGACCGGCATCCAGAGGACAGAGAAAAAGCTGACGGCCCACAGCAAGCTGGTGATAATGATGACCTTGAGCCTTATTATTACGGGAACGATATTGATATATATGCTGGAACGGAATAACACCCTGATCAATTTATCGGCATCCGGCAAGTGGCTGGCTGCATTGTTCCAATCGGTGACGCCGCGGACGGCCGGTTTCAATACCGTCAACATCGGCCTGATGCATTTCCCCACCCTGATGCTGATAATAATCCTGATGTTCATCGGGGCCTCGCCGGGCGGCACCGGCGGCGGCATTAAGACCACCACCTTCGGGGTGATGATGGCCTCCATCTGGACCACCCTCACCGGGCGCAGCCGGGTGCTGATCTTCAAGAAGCGACTGGAACATGCATTAATCAACCGGGCCTTCGTATTAAGCGCCATAGCCGCCATGATGCTGGTGTTGGTCACCCTGTTGCTGCTCCAGGCGGAGATCTCCCATTTTACCGCCGAGAGGATGATGCCGGTGTTGTTCGAGGTGGTCTCCGCCTTCGGCACGGTGGGGCTGTCCATCGGTTCGTCCCTCAATCCGCTGTTAAGCTTTTCCTACGATTTCGGCAATTGGGGGAAATTGCTGATCATCCTGACCATGTTCGCCGGGAGGCTGGGGCCGCTGACCATGGGCAGCGCGGTGGTATGGCGCCGCAAGGACCAACCTTTCGAATACCCCGAGGCCAAGGTGCTGATCGGGTGATGACTAAAGGCAGAGAATCCAGAAGAGTATTGTTAATCCTGGGCTGTGTTTGACCGGAAGGTCTATTGCTAATAATTCCGATTTAGTGATATAATCATAACCAACTTGACGGGGAACTATGAGGCAATTTGCGGTAATAGGACTGGGACAGTTCGGGTCCAGCGTGGCCCTGTCGCTGGCCGAAAAGGGCTGCGATGTGCTGGCCATAGACAGCGATCAGGACCGGGTGGATGAGATCTCGGAACAGGTCAGCCAGTCGGTGACGGTGGATGCCGCCGACGAGAAAGCGCTGAAATCTTTAGGCATGAAGGACATCGACGTGGCCATCGTGTCCACCGGGGAGGACATCGAGGCCTCCATCTCCATCGTGCTGATCCTCAAGGAGATCGGGGTCAAGGAGATCATCGCCAAGGCGGTGACCCCCATTCACGGCACCATCCTTAAAAAGGTGGGGGCCGACCGGGTGGTCTTCCCGGAGAGGGACATGGGGGAGCGGATAGCCGAGAGCCTGGCCTCTCCCAATGTCATGGATTACAGCGAGATCTCCGATACCCACAGCATCGTCGAACTGGTGGCTCCCAAAAAATTCTGGACCAAGAAGATCTCTGAGTTGAGATTTGAGGAGAACGCGATGGTATCCATAGTGGCCATCAAGCGAAAGGTGCCGGTGGTCACAGCGGAGGGGGAGACCGAGTTCCGTGAGGAGATCAACATAAAACCATCCCCCGAGGAGAAGATCAACCGCTCGGATATCCTGATAATGATCGGCAGTTTTGAAGGCATCCAGAAGGTCCGGGGGATCCAATAACAATATCAATCCAACAGGTTATTTTGATGAACGGCGACAACAGCCAGGAACTGGAGAAAAAACTGGCCCAGAAAAAAAAGGATATCGACACCATCATCGAGGTGGGCAAGTTCTATTTTCTGAACCAGAAATTCGACGAGGCGGTGGCGGAATATAAGAAAGCCATAGCCCTGGACAGCAAGTGCATCGACGCCTACTACAATCTGGGCATCACTCTGGAGGCCATCAGCGACCAGGACGGCGCCCGGGACGCCTTTGCCAAAGTGATCGCACTGGAGCCGGGCAACAAGGGGGCCCTGGAGCATTACGACCGGTTGGTGGAGAAATGAACCGATCAAATTGTCATTCTGATATTACCCCTTGACTTTTACTCTGAAATAGAGTATCATACATATATTGAATTGCGCTTACCCTTTAAACTGATCCCGAGAGGTCAGAAAGGAAATAATATGAAAATCCCCAAAGATTTTTTGGCCTCCAGCCCTGGATTACAGGGGTGGAGGTTTTTTTATGCCTGCTGGTAAATCAGTTGCAGAATAAATCAGACATAAATTGATATCAGCAATGATTGCTCACTTTTACGCCCGTTCTCTCTACATTTTGTCACGACTGTGCAAACAGGCATCCGGAAAAATACTGGGCGGATAAAACCGCAAGCAATATTGATGTCGGTTTTCGAAGGGGATAAATGATATGCCTGGATTCCCGCCTGCGCGGGAATGACGCGCGGCTATGCTTAAAGGCAAACGAAGCGATCTATGCCTGTCTTACATACGGGTGAGTTTTTCGGAGATTACTTCGGCCGCATTGCAGAAAGCAAGCCTCGTAATGACGGGAAGCGATAATATAAGATATTTTTCGATTATCATCCATGTAATCGGTTGCAATCAGCGCAATCCGTGTTCCGGGAGAACTGGGTAATTGACAAAACATTAATCATATAAACGGAGGCAGTATGACCAAACAGAAAGCAGTCATAATGGACGCCAAACAGGTGGAGCGGGCCATGATCAGGATCGCCCATGAGATAGTGGAGCAGAACATGGGCACCAAGGACCTGATCATCATCGGCATCAAGCGGCGGGGCGATACCCTGGGCAAGCGGATAGCCAAGCTGATCAGCGACATCGAAAAAGTGGATATCCCCTACGGGGCCATCGACATCACCTTCTACCGGGATGACCTGCAGACCATCGCCCACCAGCCGGTGGTCAATCAGACCGACCTGCATCTGGACGTGACCGGCAAGACGGTGATCCTGGTGGACGATGTATTATATACCGGGCGCACGGTCAGGGCGGCCATAGACGAGATCCTGGATTTCGGGCGCCCCCGGAGCATCGAACTGGCGGTGCTGATAGACCGGGGCCACCGGGAGCTGCCCATCAGGGCCAACTATGTGGGCAAGAACGTCCCCACCTCGCACAAGGAGATAATCGCGGTCCGCACCCAGGAGGAGGACGGCGAGGAGAAGGTGATCATAAAGGAGCTGAGCGATGAAGTGGAATAAAAAGGACCTGCTGGACCTGGAATCGCTGTCGGCCGAGGAGATGAACATGATCCTGGACACCGCCAAAAGCTTCCGGGAGGTGCTCAACCGGCCCATCAAGAAGGTGCCCATCCTTAGGGGCAAGACCATCGTCAATATGTTCTTCGAACCCTCCACCCGCACCTCGGCCTCCTTCGACATGGCCGCCAAACGGCTGATGGCCGACACCGTCAACATTTCGCCCAAGACCTCAGCCGTCCAAAAAGGGGAGACCCTGCTGGATACCGCCCGCAACCTGGAGGCCATGAAGATCGACCTGGTGGTGATGCGGCACTCCTCCTCGGGGGCCCCGCATTTTCTGGCCAGCCGCATCAAGGCCGGAGTGATCAACGCCGGCGACGGACAGCACGCCCACCCCACCCAGGGCCTGTTGGACATGTTCACCATCAAGGAAAAACGGGGCGGGTTCGAGGGGCTGAAGGTGCTGATAGTGGGCGACGTTACCCATTCCCGGGTGGCCCGCTCCAACATCAACGGACTGCTGAAGCTGGGGGCCCAGGTCTCGGTATGCGGCCCATCCACCCTGATCCCCATCGGGATCGAACAGCTGGGGGTCAAGGTGTATTACAACCTGGATGAGGCCATCCCCCAGGCTGACGTCATCAACGTCCTCCGCCTTCAGCTGGAGCGCCAGAAGAAGGGCCTGCTGCCGTCGCTGCGGGAATATTCACTGCACTTCTGTTTGGACAAGGAACGGATGGCCAAGGCCAAGGGGGATGTGACCATCATGCACCCCGGGCCGATGAACCGGGGCATAGAGATAGACCCCGATGTGGCCGACGGCGAGCGGTCGGTGATACTGGACCAGGTGACCAACGGGGTGGCCGTCAGGATGGCGGTGCTCTATCTGCTGTCGGGCGGCGATGCCCCCCTGGCCGAAGCCATAAAGAAGGAGGCATAACAATGAGTAAATCCACAATCCAGAATCCACAATCCAGAATCCACCTCAAGGGCGGCCGGGTGATAGACCCCCAGAATCACCGGGATGAGGTGCTGGACATCCTGATCGAGGAGGGCCGGATCACCGGGATCGGGGCCAAGATGGATAACGCCCGGGCCGAAGTCATCGACATCAAGGGCCAGTATGTCTTCCCCGGCCTGGTGGACATGCATGTCCACCTGCGCGAACCCGGCCGGGAGGACGAGGAGACCATCGCCTCCGGATCCCGGGCAGCGGCAGCCGGAGGTTTTACCGCCATCGCCTGCATGCCAAACACCCAGCCGGTGATCGACAGCCAGGGGCTGGTTCAGTTCATAAAATCCCGGCAGATCCCCGAATGCCGGGTCTATCCGGTGGGCGCCGTCACCAAGGGATCGCTGGGCGAGGAGCTGGCCGAGATCGGAGACATGTATCAGTCCGGCATCGTAGGCATATCCGACGACGGCAAGCCGGTCACCAATTCCAACCTGATGCGCCGGGCCCTGGATTACTGCCGGATGTTCGACATCCCGGTGATATCCCACTGCGAGGACAAGTTCCTGTCGGCCGACGGCGCCATGAACGAGGGGGCCCTGGCCACCAAGCTGGGACTGCGGGGGATCCCCAATGCCGCCGAGGCCGCCATGGCCGCCCGGGACGTGATGCTGGCCGACCTGACCGGGGGCCGGGTCCATATCGCCCATGTCTCCTGCGCCGAGACGGTGGACATCATCCGCCGGGCCAAGCGGGCCGGGATCAAGGTGACCGCCGAGACCTGCCCCCAGTACTTCATATTAAGCCAGGAGGCGGTGATCGGCTACGATTCCATGATGCGGGTCAATCCCCCGCTGCGCAGCAAGGCCGATGTTATGACCATCATCGACGCCCTCAAGGACGGCACCATCGACTGCATAGCCACCGACCATGCCCCCCACTCCTCCGAGGAGAAGGAGGTGGAGTTCGACCAGGCCCCCTGCGGGATGCTGGGGCTGGAGACCTCCTTGGGGCTCTGCTGGACCCACCTGGTGGAGAGGAATATCCTGACGGTCTCGCAGCTGGTGGAGAAGATGGCCGTCAATCCGGCCAGGATATTAAAGATCCAAAACTCGATAGAGCCTGAAGCCCAGGCTAATCTGACCATATTTGATCCCCTGTCCGAATGGGAAGTGGATCCCTCAAAGTTCAGATCCAAAAGCCGGAACACCCCGTTCAAGGGATGCAAGATCAAGGGCAAGGCGGTTATGACCATAGTGGACGGGCATCTGATAAAAATCTAGCCTTACCCCGGGTGCGCAGGCCCCCGGGGTTTATTGCGCAGATGGTCTGAGAATGTCAAAGCCTGGAGTCAGGCAACAAAAACATTGAAAAAAGGGCCGGTTCTTTGGTAGAATAGCAGGTGGAATCATTAAACTGTGGCCGCAATAATACGGTCCGGCAACTAACAACAGCGAAGGGTGTTTTCATATGGATAAATTCTTGATCCTTTCACTGGCGGGCGGAGTGGCTGCCCTGGTTTTCGCATTTTTCAAGGCCTCCTGGGTGGACCGCCAGGATCCCGGAGATGATAAAATGAAAGTGATAGCCGGGCATATCCGCGAGGGGGCCATGGCCTTTCTCAACCGCGAATACAGGGTGCTGGCCATTTTTGTGGTGGTGGTGGCCATCATTCTGGGGCTGATCAATATGAAGCAGGAGGGCTCCAGTATCTTGGTGGCGCTGTCCTTCGTGGTGGGCGCCTTCTGTAGCGGATTGGCCGGCTACTTCGGAATGAAGGTGGCCACCAAGGCCAATGTGCGCACCACCCAGGGCGCCAAGACCGGGCTGCCCAAAGCACTGATGGTGGCCTTCTCCGGCGGAACGGTGATGGGCATGTCGGTGGTGGGACTGGGCCTGGCCGGGTTGACCATCCTTTTCCTGCTGTATACCAAGGTCTTGGGTTTCGGCACCGGCGACGAATTTCAACTGGCCCGGCTGCTGTCGGTGATCTCGGGATTCTCGCTGGGCGCCTCGTCCATCGCCCTGTTCGCCCGGGTGGGCGGGGGCATCTACACCAAGGCGGCCGACGTGGGGGCCGATCTGGTGGGCAAGGTGGAGGCCGGTATCCCGGAGGACGACCCCCGCAATCCGGCGGTGATCGCCGACAACGTGGGTGACAACGTGGGCGACGTGGCCGGCATGGGGGCCGATCTTTTCGAATCCTACGTGGGCGCCATCGTGGGGGCCATGGTGCTGGGGGTCTTCTACAGCATCAACCTGGTCATGCTGCCGCTGGTGCTGGCCGCCCTGGGCATCGGCGCATCCATCCTGGGAACCTTTGTGGTCCGGATGAAGGACAACGGCGACCCCCAGAAGGCCCTTAACCTGGGCACCTTCGGGGCCGGGGCTCTGGCCATCATCTTCATGTATCCGGTGATAAGATGGCTGGTGCCCGGCGCGGTGAATTTCAGCGTCAATCCCACCGGCACCCTGATCACCCTGAACGCCGGCGGGATCTTCGGGGCGGTGGTGGTCGGTCTGGTGTCCGGTATCGCCATCGGCCTGCTGACCGAATATTACACTTCGGAATCCAGAAGCCCGGCCAGAAACATTGCCAAGCAGGCATTGACCGGCCCGGCCACCACCATCATCGGGGGGCTGGCCCTGGGGATGATGTCCACCGCTTTGCCGATGACCTGCATCTCCATAGCCATAGTGGCCGCCTACCAGTTTGCCGGCCTGTACGGCATCGCCATCGCCGCAGTGGGAATGCTTTCCACCACCGGCATCCAGCTGGCGGTGGACGCCTACGGCCCGATCGCCGACAACGCCGGAGGCATCGCCCAGATGAGCCGCCAGGCGCCTGAGGTCCGGGAGCGCACCGACAAGCTGGATGCGGTGGGCAACACCACCGCGGCCATAGGCAAGGGCTTTGCCATAGGCTCGGCGGCCCTGACCGCTCTGGCCCTGTTCTCGGCCTTTCAGGCGGCGGTCGGGATCGACAAGATCGATATCTCCCAGCCCAAGGTCATCGCCGGGCTGTTCATGGGCGGCATGCTGCCTTTCCTGTTCAGCTCCATGGCCCTGAAGGCGGTGGGCGCGGCCGCCTTCGAGATGGTGGCCGAGGTGCGCCGCCAGTTCAAGGAGATCCCCGGCCTGCTGGAAGGGAAGCCGGGGGCCGAGGCCGATTATGCCAAATGCGTGGACATCTCCACCGCGGCGGCCATCAAGCGGATGATCCTGCCGGGCCTGCTGGCGGTGGTCTCCCCGGTGATCTTCGGATTGTGGAACATCGAGGCCCTGGGCGGCCTGCTGGCCGGGGTGACGGTCAGCGGAGTGCTGCTGGCCATCTTCATGTCCAACTCGGGCGGGGCCTGGGACAATGCCAAGAAGCACATCGAGGGCGGACAGCACGGGGGCAAGGGCTCCAGCGCCCACATGGCGGCGGTGGTGGGCGACACGGTGGGCGATCCCTTCAAGGATACCGCCGGCCCGTCGCTGAACATCCTGATCAAGCTGATGAGCGTGGTGGCCCTGGTGATCGCGCCGTTCCTGAAATCGCTGGCCAGATAATATGATAGAACAGTATAAGGTCGTGGTCCCAAATGGGCCACGACCTGATTTCTCTTGTTTCCCAAAATTTCACACAGAGCCACAAACAGGGCCGTAGCGAGAAAACTCTATTACAGCCAATAAAAAGAACGAAACCCCTGAGAAACCAACCACTGAAACACGGAACTACTGAAAATACAAAAAGAGATCTTCCTCATAATTATTATCCCAAATTTCGGTGTTTCCGTGGTAAAAAATGACAGAAATTACGTAACGATATTTTCCATGATAAACGATGTAGAAAAGAAAAGGCGAAGGATCCGCTGGTGGTTCAATATCACCTCCAGCGCCATCATCATTCTTTTGGGCCTGGCCTTTCTGGTCATGCGCTATGTTTATGATTTCAACCCCATGCAGGAAAGGTTTTGGATGATCACCGGGCTGCTGCTGGGATACGGGCTGTTCCGGTTCGTCCTGTATTTCTGGCGGGGCCGGCATTTGTACGATGATATGGAAGACTAATAATTTTAGCTGGAGAATATAATTGCAATTAGGAATAATCGGACTGCCTCAGTCGGGCAAGACCACCATCTTCAACGCCCTGACCAAATCCTGTATCAAGGTGGGCGAATACTCCACCGGGTGCGAGGTGCACATTGGCGTGGTCAAAATGCCTGACCCACGATTGGAAAAGCTGACCGCCATGTTCAATCCCAAGAAAAAGGTCCCGGCCACCATCACCTATGTGGACATCGGGGGCATGTCCAAGGGGGCCTCCGGGCACGGCGGGTTGGGCACGGAATTCCTGACCCAGATGCATGGCATGGAGGCGGTCATTCTGGTCCTGCGGGGCTTTGACGGATCCGAGGGCAAAGCCAACCCGTTGGACGATTATACCACCATCGCCACCGAGCTGCTGCTTTCCGACATGGCCATGATCGAACGCCGGATAGAGAAGGTGAAGAAGGACCTGGGAAAGATCAAAAAACCGGAACTGGAGAAGGAACTGGCCCTGCTGGATAAATGCCGGGTCCACCTGGAAGGGGAGAAACCCATCAGGGCGCTGGGCCTCAGCCCCGAGGAATCAAAGGCTCTGCGCAGTTTTCAGCTGCTGACCGAAAAGCCGATTCTGCTGGTGCTGAATTATCCGGAGGGAGCGGGTCCTTCTGCGGTGGCCGCTGAATTTGAGAAGCAGACCGGGGAGACCATCACTCCCTTGTGCGGGTCCATCGAGATGGACATCGCCCAGATGTCCGATGACGAGGCCAAGGAGTTCCTCAACGAGTTAAAGATAGAGGAGCCGGCCCTGAACAAGATGATCCGGACCTCCTTCCTATTACTGGGCAAAATAAATTTCTTCACGGTGGGCGAGGACGAATGCCGGGCCTGGACCATTCCGGCCCATACCAAGGCCCCCCAGGCAGCCGGGGCCATTCACAGCGACCTGGAGCGGGGCTTCATCCGGGCGGAGGCGGTCAGCTACGACCACCTGATCGAGACCGGCGGCTATGCCGGGGCCAGGGAGAAGGGCTATGTCCGTCTGGAGGGCAAGGAGTATATCGTCAAGGACGGGGATATACTGAACATCAAATTCAACGTGTAGGATTTAGGGGATTTGTCATTCTGAGGATTGCTTTTTATCTGACTGTCGAAGAATCTATCGTTTGCACACAAGGGGCAGTTCTCAGGATGGCGAGGGAATGATAGAAATAATAAAAGGCCAGTATCATTAAAATGAAAATCGGCTTCGTACAATTCAATCCCATATTCGGCCAGGTGGATAAAAACCTGTCGCGGATCGAAAAGTTTATCGGTCACTGCCGGGCCGATCTATTGGTCCTGCCTGAATTGTGCACTGCCGGATATAATTTCATCTCACAAAAAGAGGTCATGGCCTTATCCGAGACAACCCAGGGCAAAACCGTCAATCATTTCAGGGAAATATCCAAGCGAACTAAAATAAATATTGTGGCCGGATTTGCCGAAAAGGATGGTGGCAGGATATATAACTCGGCAGTATTGGTCAGGCCCAACGGCAAAACGGATGTCTACCGCAAGACCCATCTGTTCGGCAACGAGAAAAAATATTTCACCCCCGGCAATACCGGCTTCAAGGTCTTCTCCGTCGGCATGGTCAAAATAGGGATGATGATCTGCTTCGACTGGATCTTCCCCGAGGCGGCCCGCACCCTGGCCCTGCAGGGGGCGCAGGTGATCTGCCATCCCTCTAATCTGGTCCTGCCGTATTGTCCCGATTCCATGCCGGTGCGGGCTTTGGAGAACCGGGTGTTCACCGTCACCGCCAACCGCACCGGCCGGGAGAACCGCGGCGGGAAAGATCTGAAATTCATTGGGCAGAGCGTCATCGCCGGGCCGGATTCCCGGGTGCTATGCCGGGCGCCGGCCGACAAGGAGAGCGTGGGCATCGTGGAAATAGATACCGCAGAGGCAGGCAACAAAAGGATCACCCCGGAGAATGACCTGTTCAAAGACCGTCGTCCAGAATATTATGAGCGGCTGGTGAAAAAATGAAAGACCAAAAGGCCGGGATCAGCGAGTTCGGGCTGATCGATATAATAAAAAGGCGATATCAAACCGCCAACAAAGGCCTGATTGTCGGAATCGGGGATGATGCCGCGGTATTTGCCATCGGTAAAACCAGGTCAGGCCTTTTGACCATCGACACCCTGGTGGATAAAATACATTTCGATCTGGCCTATACCTCCTTTGAGGATCTGGGGCACAGGGCCCTGGCGGCCAATCTTTCCGACATAGCGGCCATGGGCGGCCGGCCGGTATTGGCGGTGGTATCAATCACCATCCCCCGGGACAGCACGATTAAAGATATCGAGAAGATATACGCCGGGATGAAGAGGCTGGCGAAAAAGCACGGGGTGGCGGTATGCGGCGGGGATACTGTGGCCGGCCGGGAGTTGTCGCTGACCATAGCGGTTTACGGCGAAGGCCGGAAAAATAACATCGGGCTCCGCTCCGGAGCCAAGGCGGGGGATGCCGTATTGGTCACCGGAACTTTGGGAGCGGCGCAGGCGGGGCTGGATCTTCTTAATTCAGGATTCAAAATTCAAAATTCGAAATTAATTAAAAAGCATCTGCGGCCGGAGCCCAGGGTCAGGGAAGCCCGGCTGCTGGCATCAAAGTTCAAACTGCACGCCATGATAGACATCTCCGACGGGCTGGCATCGGAACTGCATCATATCGCCCGGGAGAGCCGGGTGGGCATAGTCGTAGACCAGGGGGCCCTGCCGGTGGCCGAGGAGGCCGTCACTGCGGCCAATATCCTCAAAAAAGATCCCCTGGAATATTGCCTGTACGGCGGGGAGGAATACGAACTGCTCTTCACCCTGCCGGCCAGGCAGGCGAACGAGGCCAGGATCATTTTGGGCCGGGCCGGGACGACCTGTTCCGTCATCGGCCAGGTCGTCAAAGGTAACGGAGTAAGAATGATAGGATCCGACCTCAAGAACGTCAAGATCCCCGATAAGGGATATAAACATTTTTAGAATTACCGATTCAAATATATAATCAATAAACTGGAGAACAGACCATGAACATGAAACAGGTACTGGAGTTCGCCAAAAGGAACAAAGTGGCGTTCGTTTCGGTAAAGTTCGTAGATCTGCTGGGGAAGTGGCACCAGATAACGGTCCCGGCCCACCAGCTGAACCCATCCCTGTTCGAAAGGGGCAAGGGCATCGGCTTTGACGGTTCCAGCGTGGCCGGATTCACCCAGGTCAAGGCCGGGGACATGATCGTGATCCCCATTGCCGAGACCGGATTCATGGATCCCTTCACCGAACTGCCGACCATGACCTTCATCGGCGACGTGATAGACGTGGCCACCGGACAGAAGTTCGAGCGCAACCCCCGGTATGTGGCCGAGAAGGCCGAGAAATACCTGAAGTCCTCCGGCGCCGCACCCGAAAGTTACTGGGGTCCGGAGTTCGAGTTCTACCTGTTCGATTCGGTGCGCTACGCCAATCTCCCCCAGAACAGCTTCTACCAGGTCGACTCCCGGGAGGCCGACTGGAACACCGGGCGGGATGAGGATCCCAACCTGGGATACAAGATGCCCCACAAGGGCGGATACCACGCCGCACCTCCCCACGACTCCTCGTTCGACTTTCGTTCAGCCCTGTGCCTGACCATGGAAAAATGCGGGGTGCCGGTCAAATACCACCATCATGAGGTGGGCGGTGCCGGCCAGCTGGAGATAGAGGTGATGTTCGACACCCTGACCAAGATGGCCGACCGCAGCATGCTGGTGAAATACTTGGTCCACAACGCGGCCTTCAAGGCGGGACTGACTGCCACCTTCATGCCCAAGCCGATGGTGGGGGAGCCCGGCAACGGGATGCATGTCCACCAGTACCTGGCCAAGGATGGTCACTCGTTATTTTATAAAAAAGACGGCCTGGCCCACATGTCCCAGTTGGCGATGCATTATCTGGGCGGGCTTTTAAAACATGCCCCGGCACTGCTGGCCTTCACCAATCCCTCCACCAATTCCTACCGCCGATTGGTTCCGGGCTACGAAGCTCCGGTCCGGGCCAGCTATTCGGTGGGCAACCGCACCGCGGCGGTCCGCATCCCCGGCTACCTGACCGATCCCAAGACCATGCGCTATGAGTTCCGCCCGCCGGATGCCACCTGCAACCCCTACCTGGCCTTCGCCGCCATGCTGATGGCCGGACTGGACGGGGTCAAACATAAGATCGATCCCGGCCAGCCCCTGAACAAGGACCTGTTCAGCCTTCCCAAGGCCGAGCTGGAGAAGATACCCACCCTGCCCACCTCGCTGTCCGACGCCCTGGGGGCCCTGGAAAATGACCATAAGTTCCTGCTGGAGGGCGGGGTATTCACCAAGGACCTGATCGAGACCTGGATCGTCCTGAAATCCAAAGAGGTGGCGGCCCTGAACCTGCGGCCCCATCCCTATGAATTCGAGTTGTATTACGATTGTTAAGAGGATAGCAGAGCCCCGCTGTAAAGCGGGGCTTTTTATTGATTAAAATTAAATTTCGACTCCTCTTGCTAATCAGGATAAAGTCGTATAAAATTACCTGCGAACAATAAAAGGAAGGTGAATATGAACAGGGAAAAAGTGCTTGGGTTTTTGGTTATGCTGGTTACTATAACAACCAGCTCTTTTGCCTCCCAAAGGGTGGTGGTGGCCGAGGATTTCACCGGCACCTGGTGCCAGTATTGCCCGGCGGCCGCCAATGGATTGGACCAGCTGTATAATGAGACAGGAGATTCCCTGGTGGTGCTGGCCTTCCATTATGGGGATCCCTACCAGACCACCGAGACCTACAACCGCATCGTCTGGTACGGCGACATGATCCCGGGGTATCCGACGGTAATCTTTGATGGACTGGATTCGATCGTTGGTAGTGCGGGATCCGGCGCCGCGTACAACAACTATGATTATTATCGGCCGGTGTTTGATGCCCATAAAGCTGTGCCCAGCCCGTTTGAAATAACGATCAATTTGACCAGCTACGACCTGGATGCCAGGACAGGGACCGCTTCAATCAAGATCAAAAACACCGGGATCATTTCTGAAACCGGAAATTTTCATTTTGTAGTCATTGAGCGTAATATCCCGCAAATATGGCAGGGGATGACCGAGGTGGATTTCGTGGTGCGGGATATGATCCCGAATGAGAACGGAGAATCAATAACCATTCCGGCAGGGGACAGTCTGGTTATAACCCGGGATTATCTGATTGATCCCGCCTGGAACTTTTACAAATGCCAGTTTGTCGGTTTCGTCCAAAGAAGCACCAAGGAGATCATCCAAGGATCTTCGCTGGCCGGATCATACCTGGTCCAAAAAAGCTATTCTCTTTCCGGTGACGATGATGGCGACGGGTTCAATGAGCCGGGGGAAACCATGATCCTTTCGGTTGCAGTGCATAATCTGGGCGGGCCTTCACCCATGGCCCTGGTCGAAGCCACTACGGCCGACACCTTCGTAACGATCAACAACAGTCTTTGGAATATCGGCCCGATCGGGACCAGTTACCAGGGCGACAATGTTGCCCTTCCCTTTGAGATTGTCATCAAATCATCGGCCAGCATGACCGAGGGGCACCTGGTCAAAATTTATATCGACAAGAAGAGTTATAATTCCCTGTATAACGACACTATGACCGCCCGGGATTCCGTCAGCTTTATCATCGGGGCGCCCACCCAGATCTATGCCGAGGATTTTGAAGGCGGCCTGGGAAACTGGAAAGTGGGATATACCGCTTACACCACCGGGATCGACTGGGATACCACCCAGACCGATTATCATAGCGCCAATACCTGCATAGTCAACGCCGAATCCGGCACTTACGCCAACAAGCAAAACCGGTGGATCCGGATGATCGATCCCCTGGACCTGAGCAGCAGCCTGGGGGCAAAATTGACCTGGTATGAAAAGTATGATGTCTGGTCAGGGGATAGGTGCCAGCCGGAGGTTTCCACCGACAGCCTGGGAACAACCTGGAGCACTTTGACCGCCTTTTACAGCGGGACGGTTAGCGCCTGGACCCAACGCACCCTTGATATCACCAGTTATTGCGGCAATAAAAAATTCTTCAGGCTGGGCTTTAGGCTGTTGACCGATACCATCAACGTGGCCGATGGCTGGTATGTTGACGATATCCTGATCACCGGATATGCCCCTACCGGTGTGGCCGGGAAGCCGGGCGTTGTATCTGCACCGGCAACCTGCCTGTTAAAAGGCGCCTATCCCAATCCCGCTTCCGGGAAAGTGAACATTGGGTTCCAGCTTAAGTCCAGCGCCAGAACCTCGTTGAAGATCTACAACATCGCCGGAGAGCTGGTCCGGACCCTGGTGGATTCCCGTCTGTCAAGCGGGGACTACGATCTGAGGTGGGATGGCCGGGACGGCCGGAACCGGGCGATGCCCAGCGGCGTTTATTTATACCAGCTGGATGCCGGCAGCCAGAAGGCCACCGGCAGGCTGACGCTTATAAGATAGGGGCCGGGGAACCGGACCGGAAAGAACGATCAAACTAAAAGGGCCCGGCGTAACGCCGGGCCCTTCAAATTCACTGCAGCTGGCTGCGGATCTTTTTTATGGTCATTATGCCTGAGTCCAGGATCTTGCTGAAACGCTGGGAGGATTTGTCCCCTACCATGTCCAGCAGGGTTCCCACCGACTGGGCCTGGTCCTCCCTCAATTTAAGGGCCAAGGGCAGCAGGGAGATCCGGCAGATGGAGGACAGAACGAACAGCAGGTGGAAGTTGATGATGGTCTGCCCCAAGATGATAAATTTGAAATCGCGCAGGCTGTCGGCCAGCCAGCCTCCGACCAGCGAGGCGGCGAAGATGGCCAGCCCGGTGACCATGCTCTGGACGGCCAGATAGGCGGTGCGGTTCTCCTCGGGGGCGGTCACCAGCAGCAGGTTGAAGGTGGCCAGGGCGAAGCCGGGCCACACCAGGCCGCTGATGAAGGCGTCGATCCATATCGGCAGGTAGAAGTCCGGGGTGGTGAACAGCCAGAACAGGGGCAGGGAGAAGATGCCCAGCATATTGAAGATCATCACCGGTTTGTTGCCCAGGCGGTCTATGATCCGGCCCCATAACGGCTGGAAGGCGAAGTTAAGGATCCCGGCGATGATCGAGTAATAGGCGATCACCGCGAACGGCATGTGGAGATTCTTGATCATGTGAGCGGCGAAGAAGGGCCCGGCCACTGCGGTGGCCATGGACCACAGGACGAAGAACAGCAGCAGGCGGCGGAAATCCCGGTTGGCAAAGGGCAGCCGGAACAGCTCCGAAATGGGCAGGGTTTTTTCACCGGTAAGGGGTGGCTCCCATTGCTTGGAGAGAATGATCCCGGCGATCACGGCCGTAAAGGCGGCCGCTCCGAAGATGATGGCAAAAGCCTGCTGCTGCAGGGCCTGGCTTTTCATGACATCGTACAGTTTTCCGGCACCGAAATTGGCGGCCATGGTCACCGCGCCGAGAATGGTGCTCCGCAGACCGAAATATGAACCCCGGCGTTTCATCGGCACCAGGTCGGTCATCCAGGAAAGCCAGGCATTGTTGGCCATATTGACCGAGGTATTGGCGATGAAGATCACCAGGAAGAATATCAATAATTTCCATCCGGCCAGGACATTGAGGAAGGGCAGTATGCACAAGGCCGCCCACAGCAGGCGCCCCAGGGTGGCTGCCCAGACGGTGAGTTTCTTGCGATGCCCCAGGAGCCCTACCAGATAGGCGCTGAAAAGGGCCCCCACGCTGGATAGGGCGTTGAGAGCGGCCAGCAGGCCCAGATGGAAATCGTTGGCTCCCAGCATCAGGGCATATCCGGTCACTAGGGCCCCGATGGTGATGGCGATGTGCACCGAGGCGAATGATCCCTCGATGATGGATATCTTCAGGCTCCGGCCGGGTTCTTTGTCCGGCAGAGCATTAGATTGGATTTTCGAATCTCTCTTTTTAGGCATAACGGGGATAAGGATAAGTGATTTAACTCTTAATTTCAAGTGATAAATCAATTTTACCCGGAGAGGTTTGCATTTATCCGGCCGATGTAATATAATTCACTACTATGTCTGAGATTTCGTTCCAAATATCCACCTTCGGCTGCAAGGCCAACCAGTACGATTCCCAGCTTTGGCGGACCACCCTGGAGAATGCCGGCCTGCGCCATAATGAAGGCCAAGCGGATATTTTCCTGGTCAACACCTGTTCGGTGACTGCCGCGGCCGAACAGCAGGCCCGGCAGACGGTCAGGAAGATCGTTCGCAATAATCCGTCAGCCAAGATCATCATCATTGGCTGTTACGGGCAGATGGCGGCAGAGCCCCTGGCTAAAATAGACGGGGTGGGTTTGGTGCTGGGACGGCACAGCAGTGATGCCGCTGGACAAGTACTGAGCTGGCTGGGTATCAGCCAGGATAAACTGCCCCGCGGGATCAAGACGTTCCGCGGGCACACCCGGGCCTTCATAAAGGTCCAGGACGGCTGCAACCACCGCTGCAGCTATTGCATCGTGCCTCTGGCCCGGGGGGCCTCCCGCAGCCGTCCCCTGGACGAGATATTGTCCGAAGCCCAAAACCTGACCGCCTCCGGCCACCGCGAACTGGTGGTCACCGGGATCCGGCTGGGGGATTTCAAGCCTTCCCTGGGCATACTGTTGAGATCATTAAAAGATATTCCCGGCCTGGACCGGATACGCCTGAGCTCGCTGGAGCCCGACGACCTGAACGACGATCTGATGGAGACCATGCAGGGCATACCGCTGTTGGCCAGACACCTTCACCTGCCATTGCAGAGCGGCTGCGACAGCATCCTCAAAAAGATGAACCGGCCCTACAGCATGGCCTATTACCGGGAGTTGTTGGGCAAATTAAGGCGGGCTATGCCGGACATCACCATCGGATCGGACATCATCGCGGGGTTTCCCGGCGAAACCGAGGAACATTTCGGACAGGGTGTCAGGAACATCCGGGAGCTGGGGTTCACCCACCTGCACGTTTTCACCTATTCAAAAAGGCCGGGCACCAAGGCCGCCCTGATGGCCGGGCAGATCCCGGAGGAGATCAAGAAAGAGCGGCTGCACCGCCTGAAGGATATCCACGAAAAACTGCAGCAGGAATATTTTAGCGCCCTGAAGGGGAAGACCGAGCTGGTTCTGGCGGAGACTTACTACAGAGGCATATGGTCCGGGTTTGGGGAGCATTATCACAAGGTGTATTTCCGATCGGACCGCGATATGAAAAACCAGATGGTCCGGGTCAAATTGTCCGAGCCCCATGAACAAGGGGTTTTGGGGGAATTGATGGAATTTTCGGATATATCCCAGCAATGCTGAGACTGATATATCACATAGAGACCTACGGCTGCCAGATGAACCTCTATGACTCGGCGGCGGTGAGGACCCTATTGGACCAGACGGGCTGCCGGGAGACGGAAGATCCGGAGCAGGCGCAGTTGATGGTGATCAACAGCTGCGCCGTCCGGGGGCATGCCGAGGAACGGGTGCTGGGGCGCATAGGCGAACTTAAGTCCTGGAAAAAGGGAAAACCGGGCAGGCTGATGGTGCTGATGGGCTGTGTGGGGCAGGAGAATGGTCAAAATTTATTGGAACGCTTTTCCCAGCTGGACCTGGTCCTTGGCACCGAGAGGTATCGGGAGATCGTCCATCACCTGGAAGGTTTCCTGAAAACAGGGGCCAGGGCCGCCGTCACCGGGATGGAAAAAATCGGAGACGATGAAAGCCTCGTTCCGTCGTTCGATAATCAGGTCAGCGCCTTTTTGGCGGTGATGCGGGGCTGCGACAATTTCTGCAGCTACTGCATAGTCCCCTATGTCCGGGGGCGGGAGTATTCCCGGCCGTCCGGCAACATCATCGGCGAAATAAAATGCCTGGCCGGGAGGGGCATCAAGGAGATCACTTTAGTGGGCCAGAACGTGAACTCCTACCTCTCCGGTGGCACGGATTTCCCCGGCCTACTGACCCAAGCGGCCGATGTTCCGGGGATAGAGAGGCTGCGCTTCATCACCTCCCATCCCAAGGACTGCGGCATAAAACTGCTGGAGACCATGGCCGGGAATCAAAAGATCTGCCGGCACCTGCACCTGCCCCTGCAGTCGGGAAGCGACCGGGTGCTGGCCCTGATGAACCGCAAATATACCCTGGGGCAATACCGGGAGATCGTATCCACCGCCCGGAAGCTGATGCCCGATCTGGTCCTGACCAGCGACCTGATAGCCGGGTTCCCCGGAGAGTCCGAAGAGGATTTCCGGATGACCCTGGATGTCATGCAGGAAATCAGGTTCGACTCGGCCTTCACCTATAAGTATTCCCTACGGCCGGGCACCAAGGCGGCCCAGATGCCGGGGCAGCTGGCCGAAGATGTCAGACAGGACCGTCTGGCGAGGATGATATCGCTCCAGCAGAAAATTTCGCAGGAATCCAACCAGGCCGATATCGGCAAAACTTTTGCCGTGCTGGTGGAAAAAGCCGTCCCCAAGAGGGGGCAGATGATGGGGCGCAGCCCCGGGAACAAGCCGGTGGCCTTTGACTGCGCATCGGGCGTCAGCCCCGGAGAAATCGTCAAAGTAAGGGTAAATAAGTCCACCCAATCCACCCTGACCGGTTCGATGATGTAACTGTCCTTGAATTAAATATTTAAGGACAGTTTTTTGTTGAATTTATTCCCTTAATGCGATAGAATAAACAATTATGGATAAAAGAAAATACACCCTTTTATGGTTGTTGCCATTAGTGGCGACGACCCTGGCCTTCATCCTGTCTTTTGAAGGCTGCACCCCCAAACCGACCGAGGCGCCGACCACCACCGTGATAACCGGGACGGCCCAGTTGTCGGTATCATTGGGCGATAACCGCGACTCCTATTCCTTCGTCAGCGGCGGAGTGAATTACGGCAAGATCACCCTGGTTTACTTATCATCGGAGGTGGTTGGGTTTGAAGCTAACGGAGTAATGGAAGGATCTGGCACAACAGCTCCCGATAGCGGATACACCACTTCTCCGGTTACGGTTTCGGATGGTTACAGTTATTTTGTCAAAACGGACAATGTGGTACATTACGCCAGGGTGACTGCGGTCTCTAGAAGCGTGAGCGCAGGGTATGTGACCATCGGTTTCCAATGGGTGCTGCAGACCGTGGCCAATAACCGGAATCTATATTAACCCTAGATGCAAACTAAAGGTTCTGACATAAAGCAGGCATTTGGTCCGGCGATGAGATCGGCCTGGCCGTTGATCGTGCTGTTGCTGTTGAACGGTTCTTTTTGTTTCGGGGTCAGCGAGGAGAAGGAATACGAAGCGGCCTGGCAGTTGTGCCAGGCCGGAAAATATCCCCAGGCCGCCGAGGCCTATAAAAAATACCTTTCCCGCCATCCCCGGGGGAAGTTCATCCCCGAGGCCAGGTTCACCCTGGCCCGTATCGAGACCAGCGGCAACAATGCCTTCGGTCATTACCAGTTCATCCTGGATAATTATCCGGCACATTCTTTGGCCTCCCAGGCATCCTACGCCACGGCCCAGTACCTGCAGAACGTGGGATCGGCCGCCCAGGCCAGGGAGCGGTATCTCTACACCTATTCACGGTACGGCAGCACCCCGGCTGGACGGGAAAGCCTGTCCAGGCTGGCCCTGCTGGCCCTGGGCAGCGACAGTCTGAGCAAAGCCGAGGCCTATGTCAATGCCTACCTGGACCAGTATCCCCGGGCCCCGGGAGGGGCGGCCCTGTTGAACGTCCTGGCCGGGTACTGGCAGAAAAAAGGCGATGATGCCAGGGCCAGGGAGTACTGGAGGAGGATCATGGACCTTTTCCCCGGGACTCCGGAATCCGGCAGCGCCCGGGAATATCTGATAGCCGCCCTGACCCATGAAAACCAGGATGAAGAGAGCCTTTCGGGGACCGAGCCCGATGATAATTCCCCCAGCCAGACCGAAACGAACCAACCCCAAACGGCCGATCAGCCGCCGGCTCCGGAGGAGCCTGCTCCCCTCAGCTTCTATTACCTGCAGATAGGGGCATACAATAACAAGGCGATCATGGACGGCTGGGCCAAAAAGGTGCGGGCCGAAGGTTTTGATACCGTAGTGGAGGAGGTCCAGGAAGGCAGGGGCACGATATATAAATTGCAGGCCGGCCCCTACGAGAATTCGTCCGAACTGAAAAAAGCCCAGCAGTCCCTGAAGGACAAATTCGGGCTGAAAACGATGGTGGTCGAAAGGTGATATGGAAAAAGTGACACCCATGATCGCCCAGTACCACCGGATCAAACAGGAACAGCCCGAGGCCATCCTGCTTTTCAGGGTGGGCGATTTCTACGAAACATTTTTTGAGGATGCGGTACTGACCTCCAAGGTGCTGGGGATAGTGCTGACCTCCCGCAACCACGGCAAGGGGAACGATGTCCCGCTGGCCGGGATCCCGCACCATGCCCTGGAGCGCTACGTCACCAGGCTGATCAAGGCCGGGCACAAGGTGGCCATCTGCGACCAGGTGGAGGACCCCAAGCTGGCCAAGGGCATAGTCCGGCGCGAGGTCACCGAGGTGATCACCCCCGGGACGGTGATGCGGTCCTCCCTGCTGGATGAGAAAAGGGAGAACCTGCTGGCCGCGGTCAACTGCCATCAGGACCGCTGCGGGCTGGCCTTGTGCGACCTGTCGGCTGGCAATTTGAGGGTGGCCGAGATGTCCCTGGCGGAACTTTCCGACGAGATGCTGCGCAACCAGCCTTCCGAGATACTGGTGTCCGTCTCCGGCCGCCCGAAGATCGGGCCGGCCCTGGCCGGGTTCCCTTTGACCGACCGGGAGGACCATCACTTCGAACAGGGCTGGGCGCTGAAGAAACTGCTGGGGCATTTCAAAACGGCCTCGCTGGCCGGCTTCGGCTGCCAGGACCTGACACTGGCCGTCGGGGCGGCCGGGGCGGCCATCGGCTATCTGGAGGAAAACCAGAGGACGGCCATCAGCCACGTAGCCAAAATGGTGCCCTACTCCCTGCAGGGCCAGATGCTGCTGGACAACGCCACCATCAGAAACCTCAACCTTTTCCCCGAGGGGCATCCCCAGGGCACAAGCCTGCTGAACACCATAGACCATACGGTGACTGCCATGGGCGGTCGGCTGTTAAGACGCTGGCTGACGGCCCCGCTGCTGGATCTGGATGAAATAACCTTACGACAGGATGCCGTCCAGAGCCTGCTGGAGGGCCGGGCCGCCAGGGACGAACTTGGGAGGCATCTCGGAAAGGTGCAGGACCTGGAAAGGCTGCTGGGGCGGATCGTCTGCCAGAGGGCCGGGCCCCGGGACCTGCTGGCCCTGGGACAATCGCTGGCCGTAGTTCCCCGGATAAAAACCGGAGTGCCGCCAGGGCGCTACTGGGAGGACCTATCCGCGGGCCTGCATGATTTCGGCGGTCTGACCGACCTGCTGGCCAAAGCCCTGGCTGATGACCCGCCGCTGTCGTTGTCCAAAGGCGGGGTCATCCGGGACGGGTTCAACGGCGCCCTGGACGAGCTTCGTTCCCTGGTCCGCGACAGCAAGGGCTGGATCGCCGATTACCAGAACAGCGAACGGGAGCGCACCGGGATCCAGTCGCTGAAGGTGAAATACAATTCGGTCTTCGGATATCATATCGAGATCAGCAAGACCAATCTGGCATTGGCTCCTGACGACTACATCCGAAAGCAGACCCTGAGCAATGCCGAGAGGTTCGTCACCCCGGAATTGAAGGCCTACGAGGACAAGGTGCTGGGGGCCGAGGAAAAGATCAAGGCCCTGGAGGCGGAACTCTTCGCCGGCCTGCACCAGGAGATATCAGCCTGGGGCCAGCGGATCAAGCAGGCCGGCGAGTCGGTGGCGGCCATCGATGTTGTTTGCGGCCTGGCCCTGGCGGCCATCAATAACCGCTACGTCCGACCGGTGGTGGACCATTCTCCCCGGATCCACATCATCCGTGGCCGGCATCCGGTGGTGGAGCGGAATTTCCAGCTGGGACAGTTCGTGGCCAACGACGCCCTGCTGAACGACGGCGACCACCGGCTGATCATCCTGACCGGCCCCAACATGGCCGGGAAATCCACCTACCTCAGGCAGATAGCACTGGTGACCATACTGGCCCAGATGGGATCGTTCGTGCCGGCCAGGGAGGCCCATATCGGTATCACCGACCGGGTCTTCACCCGGATCGGGGCCTCCGACGACCTGGCCAAGGGGGTCAGCACCTTTATGGCCGAGATGAACGAGACCGGGAATATCCTGAACAACGCCACCGCCCGGAGCCTGGTGCTGCTGGACGAGATCGGGCGGGGCACCAGCACCTTCGACGGGCTGGCCATCGCCTGGGCGGTCAGCGAATATCTGCACGATCAGATCGGCTGCCGGACCCTGTTCGCCACCCATTATCATGAGCTGACCGAGCTGGCCGCCCAGCTGCCGGGAGTGCAGAATTATTCCATGGCGGTCAAGGAATGGGGCGATGAGATAATCTTCCTGCGGCAGGTGGTCAAGGGCAGCGCCGGGCAGAGCTACGGGGTGCAGGTGGCCCGGCTGGCCGGCATTCCGGCCCGGGTGATCTCCCGGGCCCGGGAGATCCTGGAAAACCTGGAACAGGATGCCCTGCTGTCCGATTCCACGCCACGCCTGGCCCGGCATGGGCAGATCCGCCAGGAGGAGGAACGGTTGGAGCTTTTCAGCCGGGAGGAGCAGGATCTCCTGCGGGAGATCAAACAACTGCAGCCCGAGACCATGACCCCCATTGAGGCCCTCAACAGGCTGGCCAAATTAAAAGAAATGTCGGGAGAGGAATAACTTATGGACCAGAAAGGTTTTCACCAGCAGGAGAACGGCAGCCGGGTGACGGATAACCAGCAGTCCGGAGCTCACCCTGTGGATAGCGCGGAAGCTTCCCGGGGCGGCTTTTTCGGCAAATTGGCCCGGTCCGCCCAGAGGATCAGCCGGGCCCTGTCGGTGAAGGACGAGTTCCGGGTGGCCGATGACGAAGCCCCTGCGGAAAGCCCGGCCCAGGCTATGTCCTCCGAAGAAAGCCCGTCCCATTCCCAAGAGGAAACCGCGGCTCCGGAAGAACCCCTCTCCTCCATGGAGCCCGGGGCACTGCCGGAGCAGGAGGGATCTTCCCGGGCGGAGCCGGAGGACCAGAACCCTGCCCGGGGTGACGAACCGGACCGGGAGCCCAAGGAGGGCGTCATTGCCCGGCTGCTGGGCAGTTTGTTCAAAAAAACCTCCCCGCCTGCCCCGGATCAGGCCCCCCCGGAACCGGCCGGGAATGGGGATGATGATGACGAGGAGAATATCGCCGGCCAGGGACAGCCAATAGAGCCGGAAAACCGTGAACCGGCTCCTGCTGAGGAAGATTCGCAGGAATATCTGGAGCCCGGGGACTCCGGGGAACAGGGAACAGCGGTATTCCCGGAGACACTTCCGGAGCCCGTTTCCAGCCAGGAGCCGCCGAACGATTCCGCCATCACCTCCCCAGGGCTCCTGTCCCGCATATTTCACCGGCAGGAGAAGCCGATCGACCAGGTGCTGGAGATAAAAAAGCTGGAGAAGAATTTCTTGGACGGCCAGATAAAACAGCGCCGCAAGGACGAGGCCAGATTACTCAGGAAAATAAGGCGCAGTAAAAAGGAACGCAAATCAACCCTGGATTCCCTGGAGAAATACCGGGCTCAGCTCAAGGAGACCATTGCCACCATGAAGGCCCGGGAGGCAGACGTCAAGATCTTGGAGAAGCAGAGCCTTTCTCTGCAGGAGGAGATCGAAAGAAATTCGGCCCGGCAGGGGAATTTGACACGGGAGAACCTATCCTCGGAATCAAAACTTGATCAGCTCAGGCAGGAGATCGCCGACACCGAGCAGAACCTGCAACGGGTGGCATCCGAATACGCCCTGCGTCAGAACGAACAGCAGGCCCTTGACGAACTGATGGAGAAGACCCAGCAAAGGGTGGATAGACTTGGCTCCGAAGTGGCTGAACTGGATAAACGCCGGACCGAGAACGAGAATATCCTGCTGGACCTGAACTCCCAGATAATTCATGCCGAACAGAACAAACAGGACAAACTTCAGCAGGGGGTGATGGCCTCGGAGGCCACCGCCAAGGTGGAAAAAACCCTGGAGGAAAAACGGCACCAGGTGGCGGTGCTGGAGACGGTGGCGGCCGAACTGCAGAAGGACCTCTCCGTCAAGCAGGCCTCCCTGCAGGAGTTGCCCGGCCAGATAGAATCGTTGAAACAGGCGGCGGAGCAGCACCAGGCCCGGATGGACTCCACCGCCCAGGAGCTTACCGAACTGGAGAGCCAGAAGGTGCAGCTCAACCAGCAGGCCTACCAGGCCAGGCTGGAGCTGGAGAAGACCGAGGAACAGCGCCGGAAGAATGAATCTGAATTGGACCGCCTGAGCATAGAATTGACCAGCTCCAACAGCCTGCTGGTGGAAAGGAACCGTCAGGTGTCCGCCCTGGATGCCGGGCTGGCCGAGCTTAAAGGGAGCATAGAGAAAAAGCAGGAGATAATCATCCAGCTTCAGCAGAAGATAGAATCGCTCCGGCAGAACGGTCTGTCAATGGCCCAAAAGATAGATGAGCTCAGCAAACAAAAGAGCGATACCGCCCGGGCGGTGGAGTCCAACCAGGCCCAGATCGTCTCCGCCGAAAACACCATCAAGGCCAGGCAGGCCGAGATCAGCCAGCTGGAGGAGAAACTTGCCTCCCGGCAGGGCGAGCTGAAAGACCTGTCGGAACGTATCGAAGGCCGGGAGCAGGAGCACCTTCATCTATCCGAATCCATCAGCCTGGCCATGTCCAGCCAGGAGGAACTGGAGAAGCGGCTGGCCAGCGCCAAGCAGGAACAGCAGGCCCAGGCCGAACTGATGGCCCAGACCGCCCGGCAGATAGAAGAGGCTCGTCAGCGGTATTCCGCCATGCTTGAGGAACAGGCCTATCTGGATTCCGAAGTCGGCCGAAGGCGGAACGAATTGTCGGACTGGGAATCAAAAATCAAATCGGTCCAAAGCCGGCACGACGATGTTCAGGAGAAGTTGAACGCCGACAGCCGGGAGAACCAGGTTTTGGCGGAGAATATCGAACAGCAAAAAACGCTGCTGGGCCGGTTAAAGGCTGAAAAAGAGGAGATGACCGGACGGCTGACAGCCGAAAAGGAAGAACTGGATGACCAGCTTGATGCCCTGCAGAAAAAACGGACCGGCCTGGAACAGTGGATCAAGGAAGCCATGGAGTTCCGCAGCCAGCAGGGCAGTTCCATTGAGGAACAGCTGGCCAAGTCCAGGAAACTGAAGGAAGAGGTCCAAGGTTTGAGCACCCGGGAGGAGGAACTGTCCCGGCAGCTGGAACGGGGAAGGAAAGAACTGGAGGATATCGACTCCGAGAACCAGCGCCTGATGCAGGAAAGGGCCCGCAGCGCCCAGACCGCCGAATCGGAACTGGCCGATCTAAGCGGCCAGCTGGAAAAGATCAGGCAGCAGATCGAGACCGGACGGGATGAATCCCAAGCCGTGGCGGGCCGGATAAGCGGCCTGCAGGAGGAAATGGACGATTTGAAGTCCCAGCGGCAGGAATTAGCAACCGCGGTGGCCGATATCAGAACCCAGAAGGAGAATCTGGATGCCCAGCTGGAGGCGACCCGGAGGGAATTAGAGGACCGGGTGCAGCAGCAGAACCGTGAACTGGAGAGCCTGTCCCAGGACACCGAAGCCGCGAAACTGCGGCTCAAACAGCAGGTCGAAGAGATCCAGCGGGAGATGGAGGAGAAGAGCCGCAAGCTGGAGGGCATCAGCGATCAACTGCGGGGAGTGGTGTCGGAGGTTGAGAGCAAGGAGCGCCATCGGGAGGAATTGGAGAAGACCCTGGCCGACCTGAAGGACCGCAACCAGGAGCTGAACGCCCAGACCGATAGGGAGATGGCCGGCATCAGCACCAGGAAGGAGAGCCTGCAGCTGGAGATAGATAAGCTGGCATCGGAGGCCGAGTCCGCCCAGGCCAAACTAAGATCGGTGCAGGAGGCAATTGCCGCCAAGACCAGCGAGGAGGCTTCCCTGCTCAAGCGTTTCCAGATGCTCTCCCTGGAGATGTCCGAGATGGAGAACCTGAAGAAGGAATCCCGCGAACTGTCCCGCAAGATCGACGAGCAGAAACGGATCCTGGAGGACCTGGAACTCCAGATCGACAAAAAATCCGGCCTGTTCACTTGATCGGAACCATCAATCAACCAAATATCAGTTCCTGTTAATACCTTAAGGCTGTCCCGACAGGGGCGGCCTTTTTAAAAATATTTTTATTAAAATGAGAGCAGTCAAAGTAATCATCAACGGCATAGTCCAGGGGGTGGGATTCCGGCCTTTCATCTACCGTCTGGCAAAAAAACACGATCTGGCCGGCTGGGTGCTCAATTCCAGCCGGGGGGTGGAGATCCTGGCCCAGGGATCATCTGAGGGCATAGACGGATTCCTGTCGGACATTCCCGGCGAATTGCCGCCCCAGGCCGCCATCGACCTAGTTTCCGTTGACGAGGCAGTTCCGGGCGACCATTCAGGTTTCACCATCCGGGAAAGCCTGGGCGGCGAAGGCATCACCCGGATCTCGCCGGACATTTCCATCTGTCCGGACTGCCTGGCTGAGATGCTGGATCCGGAGGACCGCCGCCACGAATACCCCTTCATCAACTGCACCAACTGCGGCCCCCGGTTCTCCATCATAAAAAACACTCCATATGACCGGCCTTATACCACCATGTCGACATTTGTTATGTGCCCCAAGTGTCAAAAGGAATACCATGACCCCGAAGACCGCCGATTCCATGCCCAGCCCAATGCCTGCCCCGACTGCGGGCCTAAAGTACGGCTGTGCGGCAGCGATGGAAGCAAAATTGCCGAAGCGGATGAGGCTGTTGACAGAACGGCCGGGCTGCTGCTGGCCGGGGAGATCCTGGCCATCAAGGGGATCGGCGGTTTCCATCTGGCCTGCGATGCCGGAAATGATTCGGCCGTCAAAAAACTTCGCAGCGCAAAGAGCCGGCCGGACAAGCCGCTGGCCCTGATGTGCGGGTCACTGGAGGATGTGCGGGATTTTTGCGATGTGAACGACCAAGAGGTGAAGCTGCTGGTGTCCAGCCAGGCCCCGATAATCCTGCTTAGAAAATCGGAAATTGGAAACAGGAAACCGGGAAGACTATCGGATAAAGTGGCGCCGGGAAATAATTATCTGGGGGTGATGCTGCCGTACGCCCCGGTGCATCATCTTTTATTTAAAGCGCTGAAAAAAATAGCCCCGGCATCTAAGGCTTTAGTAATGACCTCGGGCAACATCCAGGATGAACCCGTCATTATCGGCAATCGGGAGGCTTTGGACAAACTATCGGGCATTGCCGATCATTTTTTGTTAAATGACCGGGAGATCGAGAATCGAAACGACGATTCCATAGTTTTCTGGACCGAGGCCGGGGACGCCAAGGCCGGCAATTCCCAGATAGTCCGGCATTCCAGGGGCTATGCCCCCAATCCCATCAATCTCCCGGTCCCGGTGCCTCCCACCCTGGCGGTGGGAGGGGAGATGAAGAATGTTTTTTGCCTGGCCTCGGGCGACAAGGCCTATGTCAGCCAGCATATCGGCGAGATGGACAACACTGCCACGCTGGAATTCTTCGAAGAAATGGCGGATAAGTACCAGAGGTGGTTCAAGATTAGGCCGGAAATTATTGTTCACGACCTGCACCCCGATTACCTGACCACCAAGTGGGCCCGGGAACAGACCGGAGTGATCCTGCAGGCAGTCCAGCATCATAAGGCCCACATCCTAAGCACGTTGGCAGATAACGGGAAAGTGGTGCCGGCCATCGGAGTGGCTTTCGACGGCACCGGCTACGGCCAGGATGGAAAGATATGGGGCGGGGAGTTCTTTGTGTTCGACGGCATAAACATCGAAAGGGCGGGACATTTGGAATATCTGCCCCTGCCGGGCGGGGAGATCTCAATAAAAAAACCCTACCGGATCGCCGCCGCCTACAGCCAATATCTTCTCAATCAGATTCCCGTAAAACTGATGCCCCAAGATAGCCCGGCGGAGCTGGAGGTGATAGTAAAACAAATGGAGAACGGCTTTAACCTGGCCTGGACGTCCAGCCTGGGCCGGCTGTTCGATGCGGGCAGCGCTCTTTTAGGCGTCTGCCGGAGCATTACTTTCGAGGCCCAGGCGGCCATGTTGCTGGAGAACTGCCTGGCTTTGGGGATCAACGAAAGATATGGGTTTGATTTGACTGAGGAAAAAGGTATGACATTAATATCAATCAAAAGGATGTGGCGGCAGTTAACGGAGGATATTCTGGCAGGGACGAATGCCGGCGTCTGCTCGGCCAAGTTCCATAATACAATCGTTGACTTTACTTTGCTGATGTGCGATAATTTGAGGTCAAAAACCGGCATCAAAACAGTGGCCCTTTCCGGCGGGGTATTCCAGAACCGCTTCCTTTTAACGGCGATTTCACAGGGCTTGCAGCGGAAAGGATATGATGTTCTGGCGCACCGGCAGGTCCCGGCAAATGACGGGGGAATTGCATTGGGACAGGTGCTTGCCTCCTATTTAAAATAGAAAACAGGAAATCGAAAATAGTGGATTGAAAATGATAGAAGTAAATTTGGAATAGAGGAGGAACACGGTGGAAAGTGGTTCTTTCGCTGAAAAGAATGCAGACCGAAAGATAGTGAGTTTCCGTGACTTGGATGCTTGGCAACGATGTTTTGATGTGAAGATGTTTTTCTTTGAAATTACAAGGAAGCTACCAAGGGATGAAAAATTCATCATCACTGAAGATATAAGAAGAGCGGCTATTTCCATAACGGCCAATATTGCAGAAGGCTATGGTCGGTTTCACTTTCAAGAGAACATCCAATATTGCCGACAATCAAAGGGCTCATTATATGAACTTTGGGACCATCTGATCTCTTGCTTGCACTTTAATTATATTACTGAGGAAGAATATAATAGCTAGGGAGTGAAATTGATAGAAAATGCTCTTAAAGTTGTTAATGGGTATATAAATTTTCTCAATAAACAGAAGGCCAAAACGATTAACGATTAACAAATTGCGATTTTAAAATATGTGTTTAGCCATACCAGCCAAGATCGAAACCATCGAAGGCACCAAGGCCGAGGTGGACATCCGGGGCCTTAAAAGAAAGATCGGCCTGCAACTGATGCCCGACGCCAAGGTGGGCGAGTTCGTGCTGGTCCACGCCGGGTTCGCCATCCAGCGGATCGATCCGGAGGAGGCCGAGGAAACCTACCAGCTGCTGGAAGACACCGGCATCACCATATCCTGACGGACGCCGGCAATGATCGATCTCGATAAATTCCGCGATCCGGCGGTGGCCGCCAAGCTGGTCAAGAGGATCGAAGCCCTTTGCGACGGCCCGGCGGCCTTCATGGAGGTCTGCGGCACCCATACCATGGCCATCTCCCAGTTCGGCATCAGGGGACTGATCCCCAAATCCATAAAGTTGCTTTCCGGGCCGGGCTGTCCGGTATGCGTCACCGCCTTGTCCGACATCGACAGGATGATCGCCATCTCCGGACAGAAGGACGTGATCTTCACCACCTTCGGCGACATGATCCGGGTTCCCGGTTCACATTCCAGTTTAAGGGAAGCCAAGTCCCAAGGGGCCGACATCAGAATTTTGTATTCCCCGCTGGATGCCATTCAGATCGCGACCGAGAACCCCCAGAGACAGGTGGTCTTTGCCGGGGTGGGCTTCGAGACCACTTCGCCCACCATCATCGCCACGATGCTGGAGGCCAAGGAGAAAGGGATCGGAAATTTCTCGGTCTACCCGGCTTTTAAGACCGTGCCCCATGCCCTGAAGGCCATACTGGAATCAGGCCGGACCAGGATAGACGGCTTTCTCTGTCCGGGCCATGTCTCGGCCATCATCGGCAGCAAACCTTACCAGTTCATACCGGCCAAATATCAGATCCCCTGCGTCATCGCCGGGTTCGAGCCGCTTGACATACTGGAGTCAATTGTGATGCTGCTGGAGCAGATCCGGGCGCACAAAAAAGATGGCTCGACTTTCTCAGTGCAGACGGAATACCGGCGGGGAGTGCCCGATGCCGGGAATCCCCATGCCCTGTCGATAATAGATAAAGTGATGATGCCCTGCACCGCCGAATGGCGGGCCATTGGAAATATACCGGAGACCGGGCTTTGCTTCAGGGAAGAATACAGTTCCTTCGATGCCTCAAAACGATTTCAGGTCGAAGTTCCTCCGGCCATAGAGCCCCAGGGGTGCATCTGCGGGCAGGTGATGATGGGCCTTCATCAGCCGGACGAATGTCCTATGTTCGGGAAGAAATGCACGCCGGAAAGCCCGGTGGGGCCCTGCATGGTGTCCTCCGAGGGGGCCTGCGCCGCCTGGTACAAGTACGGAACAAGGAATTAAAAAATCAAAAATCAAATATTTTGAGTGTATCTAATAGAATACTGCTGGCCCACGGCTCAGGCGGGCGGCTTTCACACGAGTTGATAGAGAAGGTCTTCAAGTCCCGGTTCTCCAATCCTATGCTCAACCAGGGTGACGACGCCGCCGAATTCCAAATCCCAAATCCTAAACCGAGGATGGCATTCACAACGGACAGCTATGTGGTCAAACCGCTGTTCTTTCCGGGCGGGGACATCGGGCGGCTGGCGGTGTGCGGCACGGTGAACGATCTGGCCATGAAGGGCGCCAGGCCATTGTATCTTTCGGCCGGGTTCATCATCGAAGAGGGCCTTTCCCTGGAAACCCTGGAGAAGGTGGTCGATTCCATGGCTTTTGCCGCCAGGGAAGCCGGCGTGGCGATAGTCACCGGCGACACCAAGGTGGTGGACAAGGGGGCCTGCGACGTATTGTTCATCAACACGGCCGGGGTGGGGGAGATACCGGAGGGCGTCAATGTCTCCGGTTCCCTGGCTGCGCCGGGCGATGTTGTCATCATCAGCGGAAGTATCGGTGACCACGGTGCGGCGGTGATCAACGCCCGGAACAACTTCGGCCTGAGCGGCGATCTTTTTAGCGATGTGGCTCCCCTTAATGGGCTGGTCTCGGCGATGCTGAAGGCGGGGATCATCCACGTTCTGCGCGACCCCACCCGGGGCGGCCTAGCCACCACGCTCAATGAGATCTCCCGGCAATCAAAGGTTGCCATTGCCATAGAGGAAGAAAAGATCCCGGTCAAGCCGGAGGTCAAAGGCGCCTGCGAGATGCTGGGGCTGGACCCGCTGTACGTGGCCAACGAGGGCAAGCTGATCGCCATCGTGCCCAGCGGGGAGGCCGAAGGCATCCTGAAGGCCATGCGCCAGGACCCGCTGGGCAGAGAGGCGGCCATCATCGGCCAGGTCGAGACCGGCAAACCCCAGGTGCTGCTGAAGACCTTTCTGGGCAGCCGGCGCCCGCTGATGATGCTGGAGGGCGAGGCCCTGCCGCGGATCTGCTGAAAGTTTATCATCCTGAGCCAGGCATCTTGCTTGGCAAACCGAACGGATGACGGTCGATAAAAATAGATATTTAAAATTGGTTGTCATCCTTCAGCCAGCAGGGCACGATAACTTCCCAGGATGACAACAACAAAAAGACATCAGGTTCAAGGAGTTTTGTCATGAAGATCGAAGATATTTTAAACAAACAACGCACCTGCGTTTTCCTGTCCGGCCAGAACAAAAAGGACATCATCGCCGAACTTGTCGGCCTGATGGTTAAGGACGGGCTGATAAGCGACGGCCGGGAACTGCTGGACTCGGCCATGGAGCGGGAGGGACTGATGTCCACCGGCATCGGCAAGGGGGTGGCCATTCCCCACGGACGGACCAAGGGGCTCAAGAAGATGGCCGGGGCCTTCGGCCTCTGCCGGAACAAGATAGATTTCGGCTCGCTGGACGGCCAGCCGGTGCAGATATTCTTCTTCATCGCCACCCCCCAGAGCATCATCGCCGACCACGTCAAGGCCCTGGCCCTGGTGTCGCGCCTGCTGAACCGGGAGGAGATCCGGGCCAGGCTGCTGGCGGCAGACGACCCCCAGAAGGTGATGGATATCTTCCTGGAAGCCGAAAAGGGCGAGGTCAAAACATGAAGTTTCAGGCCAGCAAGGGCACCTATGACGTGATGCCGGACCAGGTCCATGTCTGGCAGCACCTTGAAACGGTGATCAGGGAACAGGCCCGGTTATACGGATTCAGGGAGATCCGGACCCCGGTCTTCGAGGATACCGCGCTGTTCGTCAAGGGAACCGGCGACACCACCGACATCGTCCAGAAGGAGATGTACACCTTCACCGACAAGGGGCAGCGCTCCATCACCCTGCGCCCCGAGGGGACGCCGCCGGTCTTAAGGGCCCTGATCGAGCACAACTCGCTCAAGGAACAGCCGTACATCAAGGTCTTTTATCTGGCTCCCATGTTCCGCTACGAGCGGCCCCAGGCCGGCCGGATGCGCCAGCACACCCAGTTCGGGGCCGAGTTCATCGGAACGGACAGCCCGGTGGCCGATGTAGAGGCGATCTCGCTGTTGTTCTTCACCCTGCAGAAGCTGGGCCTGGGCGGCTTAAGCTTAAGGCTCAACAGCCTGGGCTGCGCCCAGTGCCGGCCGACCTACCGCCAGAAGCTGATGGAGTATTTCAAGCCCATGCTGCCGGGGCTCTGCGACAACTGCCGGGAACGCTACGACCGGAATCCACTGCGGATCCTGGACTGCAAGATAGATCAGGGGAAATTCATGAATGCACCGGAGATGAAGGACTTTTTATGCGGCGACTGCCGGGTGCATTTTCAGACGGTGCAGGACCGGCTAAAGGACCTGGAGATCCCGTTCACCCTGGACAAGAACCTGGTGCGGGGGCTGGATTATTATACCAGGACGGCATTCGAGGTGGTCTCACAGCACCTGGGGGCCCAGGATGCCCTGGGCGGCGGCGGGCGCTACGACGGCCTGATGGAGGAGCTGGGGGGAGATCCGGCCCCGGGGGTGGGCTTCGGGTCAGGTTTGGAACGTTATGTTCTGGCGCTCAAAAATCAGGGTGTCAACCTGCCGCCGGAGAAAAGGCCCGATGTCTACATCGCCACTTTGGGCGATGAGGCGGTGAAGAAGGGCAGCCTGCTTTGCGCCCAGCTGCGGCAAAAGGGTTTGGCCTGCGAGCAGGAGCTCTTGGGCCGCAGTTTAAAGGCCCAGCTGCGCGAGGCCGGCCGGCTCAATGCCCGCTACGTGGCTCTGATCGGCGAGGACGAGATAAGTAAGGGCGTAGTGACGCTGAAGGACATGGACAAGCACCAGCAGGCCGAGGTGGCCTTTGATGAGTTGGTGATCAATGTGCCGAAGTACTGCCAGTGCGACTTACAAGGAGACCATTACCCACGAAACACACGAAATAGTCTAAATAATATTTTGTGAACTTTAGTGTCCTTTAGTGGGAGAGAAAGCATGTCTGACAAGATCAAAGAATTCAACGCCTACCGCACCAAGATGAACGACCGGATACTGGCGGCCGAGCACACCGGCATCAAGCGGTTCTTCAACCTGGACACCGCCGCCTACCAGGACGGGGCGCTGACGGGCAAGACCAAGGAGATGCTGGGCCTGTGCGCCTCGGTGGTGCTGCGCTGCAACGACTGCATCAGCTATCATGTCATCCAGTGCAAGAAGCTGGGGGTAAGCCAGGCGGAGTTTGATGAGATCATGAACATCTCGCTGGTGGTGGGCGGGTCCATCACCATACCGCATATCCGCAAAGCGTATGAGATGTGGGACGAGGGGGAATAACGACTAGGTTCCCTACGAAAGCTTGTCCTGAGCCATTCGACGGCTCATGGTAAACTCTGTCGAAAGAACACGAAAGAACGCGAAATGAATATTATTAATAAATTTAAAAGTATTGCGTTGTTTTGTTTGTCATTCGCGTTAGTTTTGATTGTTACTAAAGTATTATGGCAACCTTTTTTATTGAGATATTCGATATATTTAAACCCTGTAATATCCTGGCGTTTATATGACTGCAAAGTAAAATCTATAGAATATGATATGGAAGGATTTGGGGGCAGGAATGATATAATCGGGTTATTAATGGGTAATGTAAAGGAAATGATTTTCAATTGTGAAAATAAAGCATCTTCAAAAATCGGCATAACCTACAATTTTACATTTGCAATAGATGGATATGGGAAGCGGAAAGAAAGTTGCTCACAGGGCCACACTTCTTTAAATACAAGAATATATAAATTAATCGAAAAAGCAGAATCTTGCGATGCCGTTGCCGAAATAGTAAAGAAAAACAATATTAAAACAGCCCAATTAGGTTTATTAACATTGAATCAAGAGAGACATCTGAATGCTGTTAAATATGAGGATAATATAATATGGGATATTGATAAGAAACAATTATTCATATCAAATTTGCCATGGAAAGATTATAAATATTTACCCGGACATTCAAATAGTTTAACGGCACCAAAAGACACATCGGTTGTTTTGTCGTCTTACGATACGATCCTTAGAGCTGACTGTTATCCTTGCCATAATATTTATAAATATAAATTCAAATTTTCTGACTGCAAAGAGGGTGTGCTTGAGACCAACTGCGATGACAGAGTGGCGATATCTCATAATTGGATGCCAAAAATCGATACCGTCGACATTAGTTTTTTGAAATATAAAGTTTTAAGAAAAATGGAAGCATATGGTTTGCGGGGAAGTTACTTAAAATCAAATTTCAATTTGGTCCAGGCAAAAGCTTTAAAACGGTTAAGTTATAAATATGCAAATGACCATTATAATGATAATTCTTCATTATGGGGAAGATGTGTATTTAAATGGGGAACAGGGATAAGATGTATTGATGATTTTAAAGGCAATGGTTTGCTGATATGCGTATATTTTACATATTATACTAAACAGGATAGTTTTGAAATGATTCGTGTCGGTACTTCAGTTAATAACATGTATAGTCAAATAAAATTTAAGGAAATTGCAAAGTTAAAAAGCATTTATCAGAGTAATTATTCTCTAAGTAAAAACTTGATTAATAAAAAAGAAGCATATATAAAAATACTGCCAGATGGCAATTTGGCAATTAAATGGGATGTTGGAGAGCTTAATCTTGGTACAGGTAAAATAGATATGGATCGCCGTTGGGCTATGTCTTGTATTATGCCTGATGACGTATTTAGATATAGACATCTTGATTATAAATTCCCATTAAATAAAATAAAAGCATTATGAAACTCGAAACTTTAGGCAACTGGGAACGCAGCCACACCTGCGGGGAGCTTCGTTCCGAACATATCGGCCAGCAAACCACCCTCTGCGGATGGGTGCACCGCAGTCGCAATCATGGCGGGCTGATATTCATCAACCTGCGGGACCGCTACGGCATCACCCAGGTGGTTTTCGACCCGGCCCAGAACGCCGAGCTGACCGAGGCCGCCAAGGACCTCAAGTCCGAATACGTGATCGCGGTCAGGGGCGCGGTGCGCAACCGGCCCCAGGGGCAGACCAACCCCGGCATGGCCACCGGGGTGATAGAGGTGCTGGCCGCTGAGGTCAAACTGCTCAACAGCTCGGCTGTCCCGCCCTTCGTGATCGAGGACCAGACCACCGCCTCGGAGGACCTGCGCCTGAAATTCCGCTATCTGGACCTGCGCCGCCCGGCCCTGGCCCAGAACATCATCCTGCGTCACAATTTCATCCTGGCGGTGCGCAATTATCTCAGCGCCCAGAACTTTCTGGAGATCGAGACCCCGCTGCTGACCCGCAGCACCCCGGAAGGGGCCCGCGACTACCTGGTGCCCTGCCGGGTCCAGCCGGGCAAGTTCTACGCCCTGCCGCAGTCACCCCAGATATACAAGCAGATACTGATGGTGGCCGGCTTCGACAAGTATTTCCAGATCGCCCGGTGCTTAAGGGACGAGGACTTAAGGGCCGACCGCCAGCCGGAGCACACCCAGATAGACATCGAGATGAGCTTCGCCACCCAGGACAAGGTTTTCACCCTGGCCGAGGGGATGTTCCAGCAGGTATTCAAGGAAGTGGCCGGGATAGATTTGCTGACCCCGTTCCCGCGCCTGCCCTACGCCGAGGCCATGAACCGCTTCGGCTCGGACAAGCCGGACATGCGTTTCGGCCTGGAGTTGTGCAACATCGCCGCGGTGGCCGCCAAGTCGGAATTCACCGTCTTCAAACAGGCCCTGGAGAACCAAGGGCAGGTGAAGGGCATCTGCGTGCCGGGAGGCGGCAAATGGTCCCGCAAGGACATCGACGGGCTGACCGAGTTGGCCAAAATATACGGGGCCAAGGGGCTGGCCTGGGCCAAGGTCTCCGGAGAATCTTTGGAGGGCTCCATCGCCAAGTTCTTTGCCGGGGAGCTGGGCAGGGAACTGATGCGGGCCATGTCCGCCAGGGACGGCGATATCATGCTGTTCGTGGCCGACCAGCCATCCGTGGTGGCGGCCGCCCTGGGCGCGCTGCGCGTCGAATGCGCCAAACGGATGGACCTGATCCCCCAGGGCAAGTTCGCCTTCGCCTGGATCACCGATTTCCCGCTGTTCCATTACAACCAGGAGGAGAAACGCTGGGAGGCCGAGCATCACATGTTCAGCATGCCCAAGGAGGAGCACCTGGAATATCTGGACAGCGATCCGGGCAAGGTGCTGGGCCAGTTATACGACCTGGTGGCCAACGGTTCCGAGCTGGCCTCGGGCTCCATCCGTATCCACCGCCGCGACATCCAGGAAAAGGTGATGAAGGTGTTGGGGCTTCCCCCCGCAGAGGCCGCCAAAAAATTCGGCTTTCTGCTGGAGGCCTTCGAGTACGGGGCCCCGCCCCACGGCGGCATCGCTCCCGGGGTGGACCGGATCCTGGCCATGATCACCGGGGGGGACAGCATCCGCGACGTGATCGCCTTTCCCAAGACCACCTCGGGCAGCGGCCTGATGGAGGGCAGCCCCTCGGAGGTGGACCAGAGGCAGTTGAAGGACCTGCATATCAGATTGGATCTGTAACATTTTTAAATGTTATAAAGGCGGGCCTAAGACACGCCACTACTACAGAATCCCGATTGCCCCTGCTGAAATTTATTGACATTTGATCGGTTTTGGAATATACTAATAATTCTTGAAAAAATGCCCCCGGTATTGGAAACTTATTACAGGAGTTAGATATACGACAATGGTAGAGATCAGATGGCACGGTCGGGGAGGACAGGGCGCCAAGACAGCCGCATTGCTATTTGCCGATGCCGCCCTGGCGGTAGGCAAGTATGTGCAGGCCTTCCCAGAGTACGGACCGGAGAGGATGGGGGCTCCGGTGCAATCCTTCAACCGAATAGACGACAAACCCATTTTGATGCATTGCCCGGTCAAATCTCCCAGCGTGGTGGTGGTGCTGGACCCCACCCTGATGGCCTCGATCAACGTCACCGCGGGCCTGGGCAAAGAGGGGACCCTGATCATCAACACCGGACTGGACGCGGCGGAGATCAAAAAAAGCGTCAAATTCGACGGCAAGATATTCACGGTGGACGCCTCCAAGATCTCCGAGGAGACCATCGGCCGGAAGATACCCAACACCCCGATGCTGGCGGCCCTGGTCAAGGTCACCGGAATGCTGGATTTTGACAGCATGCTGGAGGACACCCAGAAGAAGCTGGCCAAGAAATTCGCCCACCGGCCGGAGGTGATCGAGGGCAACATCCAATCCATGAAACGGGCGGCACAGGAGGTGAAATCGGCATGAGCGAACTGAAGAAATACCAGGAACTGGCCCTGGGCGGCAATATAGAAAAAAGCGGCACCGCCGTCGATTTCAAGACCGGCGACTGGAGAAGCTCCCGCCCGATCTACCACCCCGAGAACTGCATCCAGTGCCTCCTTTGCTGGGCCTACTGCCCGGATTCGGCCGTGATACTGAAGGACGGCCAGGTCGCCGGGTTCAACCTGGAGCACTGCAAGGGCTGCGGAATCTGCGCTCACGAGTGCCCGGGCAAGAAGAAGGTCAAGGCCATCACCATGGAAGAGGAGGTCAAGTAGCATGCAGAAGATCATTCTGGCCAAGACCGGAAACGAGGCCATGGCTCTGGCCATGAAGCAGGTCAACCCCGACGTGGTGGCGGCCTACCCCATCACCCCGGCCACCGAGATCGTCCAGATATTCTCCCAGTACGTGGCCGACGGCGAGGTCAAGACCGAGTTCGTGGCGGTGGAGTCCGAGCATTCGGCCATGTCGGCCTGCATCGGATCGGCCGCGGCCGGGGCCCGGACCATGACCGGCACCAGCTCCCAGGGCCTGGCCCTGATGTACGAGATGGTCTACATCGCGGCCGGCCTGCGCCTGCCCATCGTGATGGCCAATGTCAACCGGGCCCTTTCGGCCCCCATCAACATCCATTGCGACCACTCCGACTCCATGGGCTGCCGGGATGCCGGCTGGATCCACATCTTCTCCGAGAACGCCCAGGAGGCCTACGACAATATGATCCAGGCCATGCGGATAGCCGAGCACAGGGACGTCCGCCTGCCGGTGATGGTCACCACCGACGGTTTCATCATCTCCCACGGCATGGAGCGGATCGACACCCTGCCGGACGCCGAGGTCCAGGGCTTCATCGGTAAGTACGACCCCATGATGCATCTGCTGGACGTCAAGAAGCCCTTCACCATCGGGGCCATCAACCTGACCGATTATTACTTCGAGCACCGCCGGGCCATGGTGGACGCCCAGAACAACGCCCTCAAGGTCATCAAGGAGGTGGGGGCCGAGTTCGGCCAGAAGTTCGACACCAATTACGGCCTGATCGAGAAATATCATTTGGACGACGCCGAGGTGGCCATCGTGGCCCTGGGCTCCACCTGCGGCACCGCCAAGGTGGTCATCGACCAGCTGCGGGAAAAAGGCGTCAAGGCCGGATTGCTGAAGATCCGGGTCTTCCGGCCCTTCCCCACCGAAGAGATCGTAAAAGCGCTGGAGAACATCAAGACGGTGGCGGTGCTGGACCGCTCCGATTCGGTGGGCGGCTTCGGCGGGCCGGTGTTCACCGAGGTCCGCTCGGCCCTCTACGGCTCGGCCAAAAAGCCCCAGATCGCCGGATACGTCTACGGCCTGGGCGGCCGCGAGATAGACATGGAGCAGATAGAGAAACTGTTCATGGATCTCAAGGACGGAAAATTCAAGGCCGATTCGGTCAGCTACCTGGGGGTCAGGGAGTAAGCTAATATTTTCTGGCACCAACCACGGAAACACGGAAAGTTAGGAAACTAGGAATTAATTAAATGGGTTCGGTGTTTTCCGTTATTCAATGTTTCAGTGGTAAAGTCCTTAGCAGTTTCAATAAATCTTTTGAATTTTTATACGAGGATAATATAAAATGGCAAATCTCAAAGAACTGGCAGCCCGGGGCGACAAGTTCACCGGCGGGCACCGGGCCTGCGCCGGGTGCGGGGCCACCATCGTGGCCCGCCAGGCACTGCTGGCGGCCGGCGACAAGCCGGTGGTGGCCACCTGCGCCACCGGCTGTCTGGAGGTGGTCTCCACCATCTATCCCTACACCGCCTGGGACGTTCCCTTCATCCACAGCGCCTTCGAGAACTCGGCGGCCACCATCTCCGGGGTGGAGGCGGCCTACCGGTCGCTCAAGCGCCAGGGCACGGTCACCGAGGACATCCGGTTCATGGCCTTCGGCGGCGACGGCGGCACCTATGACATCGGGCTGCAGGCGCTTTCCGGCGCCATGGAGCGGGGCCACAACATGCTCTACATCTGCTACGACAACCAGGCCTACATGAACACCGGGATCCAGCGCTCCTCGGCCACCCCCAAGGGCAGCTCCACCACCACCAGCCCCAACGGCAAGAAGATCCCCGGCAAGGTCCAGTTCCGCAAGAACCTGACCGAGATCATGGCGGCCCACGGCATACCCTACGTGGCCCAGAGCGTGGTGGGCAACTGGTCCGACTTCACCAAAAAGGTGGAGAAGGCCCTGGCCAAGGGCGGCCCGGCCTTCATCGCCGTGCTGCAGCCCTGCCGGCTGGGCTGGGGCTATCCGCCGGAGCTGACCGCCGAAATGGGCCGCCTGGCGGTGGAGACCAATTTCTGGCCGCTGTATGAGGTGGAGGACGGCAAATACAAGCTGAATTACACCCCCAAGGAGCGCAAGCCCATTGATGAATGGATGTTCCAGCAGGAGCGCTTCCGTCATTTGAAGAGGCCCGAACACCAGGCCCTCATCGCCCAGATCCAGCAGGACATTGACGCCCGTTGGGACCATCTGAACAAGAAATGTTCCCTGTAAAAATTTACCTTTTATAATGAGGTAGTAAAAAGTGTCGGAAAATGTAAATGTCTTCGAAGACGATTTTTGGACGATCAGCGAGAAGCTGAACGAGCTTCTCAAGAACACCAATGCCCTGTCGGTGCTGCTGATCGACAAGGCCGGCCAGCTGATCACCACCGCCGGGGACATCAGCCAGCTGGACACCACCTCCTTCGCCTCGCTGTCGGCGGCGGACTTCGCCGCCACCAGCCAGCTGGCCATGCTGGTGGGGGAGAAGGAATTCGCCACCCTGTTCCACCAGGGCGAGAAGCAGAACATCTACGTGGCCTCCATCGAGGCCCGGGTGATGCTGGCGGTGGTATTCGACCAGCGGACCACTTTGGGCCTGGTCCGGGTGCGGGTCAAGCAGACGGTGGCCGAGCTGATCAAGCTTTTCCAGGCCATATTCTCCAAACTGGAGGGCGGACCGGGATCCGGCGGGCCGTCCCCCCTGGGCAGCGACTTCGCCTCGGAGGCCGAGTCCGAGCTTGATAACCTTTTCAAGTGAGCGGGAGGAAAATTCGTGTCTTTAATCAACTACTCATCCCGCGAGATCAACTGCAAGGTGGTGTACTACGGATGCGGGCTGTGCGGCAAGACCACCAACATCAAATATATCTACTCCAAGGTGTCTCCGGAGGCCAAGGGCAAGCTGATCTCCCTGGCCACCGAGCTGGACCGCACGTTGTTCTTCGACTTCATGCCGCTGGACCTGGGCAGCATCAAGGGCTTCAAGACCCGGTTCCATCTTTACACCGTTCCGGGACAGGTGTTCTACAATGCCAGCCGCAAGCTGATCCTGAAAGGGGTGGACGGGGTGGTGTTCGTGGCCGACTCCCAGGTGGAGCGGCTGGACGCCAACCTGGAATCCATCGCCAACCTGCAGGACAACCTGGCCGAGAACGGATTCAACATCGAGAACATCCCCTTCGTCATCCAGTACAACAAGCGGGACCTGCCCAACATCGCCTCGGTGGACGAGCTGCGGGCCCAGCTCAATAAATGGGGGGTGCCGGATTTCGAAACGGTGGCCCATCAGGGCTACGGGGTGTTCGAGACCCTGAAGGAAGTGGCCAAGAAGGTATTAAAGAACCTGGGTTAGCCAGTATATAATAAAAAAGCCGTTGGGTATCCCCAACGGCTTTTTTGATCGGTCCGGACTTCAGTGACAATTGTGGGTGGTGCAGACCGTTTGAACCGAGAACTCGGGCAAAGAATTGTTTTTAAAAGCAGCCACCAGCTGTTCCACGGTTGTCCCGGTTGCTTTTAAAACTTTTATCCCGGAGGCATTGAGTTTGTTCAACGCTCCGGCCCCGATGCCGGTGCAGACCACGGCATCTATCTCATTCCCGGCCAAAGATTTTAAGGGCTGGCACATGCCGTGGGAGTGGTGTTCATTCTGGTTCTTCACCGGCGTTAGTTCCGAGGTTTCGGTGTCAACGATCAAAAAGAACGGCGCTCCGCCGAAATGTTCGCTGACAGCCGATTTTAGACCCAGGTCATCGCTGGTTGGTATGCATAGCTTCATTTTATTCTCCTTATACAGTTGTTGGTTCTTTTATCACCCGAAATAGCAATGTTCCCTCCCTCGATCCGGAGGGCCTTGGAATTGACCAGGGCATCGGCCACTTTTTTATGGGCAACTTTGAGGATATTGCCGAAGGTCTGCCGGGAGATCCCCATCCGGGGGGCGGCCTCCTCCTGATAGCGCTCCTCCAGATCGGCCAACCGCAGGCTCTCCAGCTCGTCGAAGGTCAATATCACCTCGTCCAGCAGGGACAGCGGAATGGCCCGGGGTTTGAAGTAGACCGCCTCCGGTCGGTGGCTGACGGTTCTGAATTTACAGGGCCGGGGCATAGACCCTCCGGATAATTATTAGCATATGCTAATTATACGCTTCCCGGTCGCCATTGTCAAGTCCCCAAGAAGCAAATTATCATTGACAGAGGGCCGGGATGTGTCATATCATTCAATCCGGAAAACGACAAGGATCACCAAATACAGGAAACGGCTAACGATGCGTAAATATATTCCCGCCATACATTGGCTCAGTTCCGGCGGGAACCGCCCCGGATACTATGCCTTTGAGGTCCACCTGAGGAAGGCAGAGGTGCTGGAGCTGACCGGCCGCTGGGCCGAGGCGGAGTCGATCTACGGCCGGAGCCTGGAGCAGGCCCGTTCCGCCGGGGATTCCGATCGCCTGGCCCGAAGCCAGAGCAAATTGGGCAAGGTGCTGCACAACCGGGGCGAATCGGGCCGGGCCAGGGAGCTGCTGGGCGCGGCCCGCGATCATTACCAGTCGACCGGGGATTCCCGGAGCCTGTCCGAGGTCCTCAACAAGATGGGCAACAGCCACAGCCAGCAGGGAAATTACGGATTGGCCCTGGAATGCTTTGAAAGATCCCTGGAGCTGGCGACCGGTTGCCGGGACCGGGCCGGGATGTCCATCGCCATGAACAACCTGGGAAATATCCACGGCGATATGGGCGACAGCCGCAAATCCCTGGAGTATTACCAAAGAGCCTGCCAAGCCGACGAGCAGGCCGGCGACCGGCTGAGCGCCAGCATAGACAGGGGCAATATGGGGTGGGTGTACCTGTCCCTGGGGGACCACCGCCGGGCCCTGGAATGCTGGGAGCACCTGACCAGATGGGCGGAATATTTCGGAGACAAGCATTCGCTGAGCATCGCCCTGGGCAACATGTCGGCGGTCCAGGTGATGCTGGGGCAGCATCACCTGGCAATGGATGGCATCAGAGCCCGGCTTAAAATAGCCGGGGAGCTGGGCGACAAAAAAGGCCTGAGCCTCAGCTACAGCCACCTGGCCGGCATTCACTCCATCAACCGGGAATATGCCCGGGCCATTGAGGCTTATGGCCGGGCCATCGGCCTGGCCCGGGAGGTCGGACTGAAATATTATCTGACCATGTACCTGCAGGAGGCCGGCGAGGCGCATTTCGAACTGGGAGAATACCAGGAGGCCGGGGAGCTGTGCCGGGAATCGCTGGAGATATCCCGGGCGATAAACAGGCAGGATACCATTTTCAAATGCCGCCTGCTCCAGGCCAAGCTGGCCGCAGTCAAGGACCGGGCGGAGGGCGTCCGGCTTATCCGGGAGCTTTTGGCCGGGTCCGAACAGCCGGATCAGCAGGCGGTCATTAATTATGAGCTGTTCAAATTGACCCAGGACGGCCAATGCCGGAAGGCGGCCATGGAATTATATGCCCGGCTTTACGCAAAGACTCCGGATATCGACTATAAGAAGAAGATGGAGGAGTTGGAACGATCAAATTAAGCCCGGCCGGAAAAGGCCCGGGCTTTTTATAAAGTTCTTGACAAAAATGCGTTAAGTGGCCTATAGTATACGGCAACGTAGAGGGAGTCCCTATGAAAAAGATTATCTTGATCTCCTTGATTTTGCCTTTTCAGGCAATGGCTGTGATGGCATTTCCCCTGTCATTCGATTCCAAGATCGGCATGGGTAAATTTGAGGATAGCGGTGGCTTTGAGGGAGAAATTTATCAATGCGAATGTGGTTTATCCTGGGGTGGGTTGTTGCAGGCTGGAATGGGGGTAACGGCCGATTTCGGGAAAACTGACAAATTTCCTTCAAAATCCTATAGTTGGTATGATGATTACATTACGAACATGACCACCGTTTATGAAAACAGGCATACCTACAGCTATGGCGGTAAATCGTTTCTCAGGGCGGGGAAAGAGTACAATGCCTTCATTGTATATAAATTTAAGAAGGTTCAGACCTATTACTCATATACCACCCGCATCTCCTTTTATGATTCGATGCACACCTGGGAAAGTGACGAACCCTATTTCCAAAATAGGTTTGACCCAGCCTATGAAATTTCAATAGGCCTGGAGGGCATGGTTCCTAAAACTCCAATATTTGTCACCATCGAGAAGTCGCTGAAAAACCGGATATGGAATGCGGATAGATCCCAATGGTGCATAGGTATTGGATATAAAACCAAAATTGCCGATTTGAAATTTTAATCCATGCTGATATCTTTTCCCTCGGCCCGGGCATTGCCGCCCGGTTTTTTAATGCATTTGCATAATCATCTTATATGTGATACAATAACGACTTAACATGAAGAATTCAAGCCACATAGAGGGCATACTGCCCCAGATAAGCAAGCCGGGGCGGTATACCGACAACGAACTCAATGCCGTTCACAAGGATTGGGACCAGGCCGAGGTGCGCCTGGCGCTGGCCTTTCCCGACCTGTACGAGATCGGCATGTCCGGATTGGGGCTGGCTATTTTGTACACCATCGTCAACAAGCTGCCCTATGCCTTGGCCGAGCGTTCCTATTCGGCCGATATCGACCTGGAGGCCAAACTCCGGGAGCAGAACATTCCCCTGTGGGCCTGGGAGAGCAAGCGTCCGCTCAAAGATTTCGACATTTTGGGCATCACCCTGCAGACCGAGCTGGGCTATACCAACGTCCTCAATATGCTCGACCTGGCCCAGATACCGATCAAATCGGCCGACCGGCAGGAGGGCCACCCCATCGTCATCGGCGGCGGCTCCTGCTGCGCCAATCCGGAACCCATGGCCCAGTTCTTCGACTGTCTGGTCATCGGCGACGGGGAGGAGGTCATAGTTGAGATATTGGGGCAGGTCAGAGAAGCCAAGCAAAAAAACGAGAATCGAAAATCGATAATCGTGAGACTGGCCAGGATATCGGGGGTATATGTTCCGGCCCTTCATTCGTCCAACGACATAATAAAAAAACGCACCATCCCAAGCCTGAAGCTGGAGGATGCCCCGCATCCACCCATAGTCCCGCTGGTGGAGGTGACCCACGACCGCCTGACCGTGGAGATCACCCGGGGCTGCACCCGGGGCTGCCGCTTCTGCCAGGCCGGGATGATCTACCGCCCGGTGCGCTCCCGCTCCCAGGAGGACATTGTCAAGCTGGCCAAGGAGGGCATTGCCGCCAGCGGCTGGGACGACATCTCCCTGCTGTCGCTGTCCACCAACGATTATCCCGATTTTCCGGGGTTGCTCAACAAGCTCAACGGCTGTTTTGCCAGCCAGCGGGTCTCCATCTCGGTGCCGTCATTGCGGCTGGATTCCTTCAGCCGGGAGATGGCCTTGGCCCTGAAAAAGATCAAGAAATCCGGGCTGACCTTCGCTCCGGAGGCCGGCAGCCAGCGTCTGCGGGATGTCATCAACAAGGGGCTGTCGGACGATGATCTCTTGAATGTCATCAAGATGGCCAGGGAAAACGGCTGGAAGCTGGTCAAGCTGTATTTCATGATCGGCCTGCCCACCGAGACCTATGAAGACCTGGACGCCATGATCGCCCTGTGCCGGAAGGCGGCCGGATTCGGCATCAGCATCAAGGTGGCGGTCTCGCCGTTCGTGCCCAAGCCGCAGACCCCGTTCCAGTGGGAGGCCCAGGACGATCTGCAGGTCATCAGGGACAAGATCGGCCATCTGAACAAAGGGCTCAAAAGCGCCCGGGTGCAATTCAAGTGGCACGATCCCGAATCGTCGGCCCTGGAGGGCATATTGTCGCGGGGCGACCGGAAATTGTCAGCTGCCATAGAAGCCGCCTGGCGCCAGGGCTGCAAGTTCGACCAGTGGAGCGAGCATTTCTCCTGGCCCAAGTGGCAGGAGGCCCTGGCCGGGTCGGGCACCGATATTCATGCTTATACCGGAGCCAGGGATCCAAAACAGCCGCCGGCCTGGGCCCATATCGATTACGGGGTCGGTCAAAAATTCCTGCTGGCCGAAAGGGAGCGGGCCTATCAAAGTTCCGTCACCCCGGATTGCCGGACAGGGGAATGTGCGGGTTGCGGGATAGGGTGCCGGGGTGATGGGCAGAGCAAGGATGTAAAGGCACAAGAGGTTCAAACAGTTCAAGAAGTTAAAAAAAATGCAGAGGATGACGGGTTCGGGCGGGCGCGAAAGATGCTGCCCCAGGCCGCCCCGCTGGCCAAGACCCGCTTCCGCTTGAAATACAGCAAGGGGTCGGAGATAAGATTCATCTCGCACCTGGACATAAGCCGGGTCTGGCTGAGGGCCATCAGCCGGGCAAGGTTGCCCATCGCCTATTCCCAGGGTTTTTCCCCCCATCCCAAGGTCTCCTTCGGGCCGCCGCTGCCGCTGGGCATCACCAGCCGGGGGGAGTATATGGACATCCAGCTGGACCGCCCGGCGGCCTCCGAGGCCATCGGCTCCCTGCAGGCGCATCTGCCCCGGGGGATGGAGATATCGGCCGTCAAGCCCATCATGAGCAACGCCCGGTCCATCTCCGAGCTGGCCGAAGCGGCCGATTATATGGTCAAATGGCAGGGCGATGCCGCGGCCATAAGGTCGAAACTTGAAGGCCGGCCTGTCTGGCCGGTCAAAATAATGAAAAAAAGCCTGCTGATCGAAGCCGATATCAAAAAACAGGTGATGGATGTCATTATGGCGGAAGGAGGCTTTATCGTCCGGCTAAAAATGAACGTCAGCGGGGCCAAGATCGGGCAGATAGTCAATGCCCTCACCGGCCAGGACATTGAAAAGGGGCGGGCGGATATTGAGAGGATCGATCTGTATTCCGTTGCAAAACAAAATGTTAGATCTATAGCTGACGGCTGACGGAACCATCATCGCAATAATAAAGTCTGCAAAATCGCACAAAGATGTCTGAGGCAAAGATAATAGGGCTTGAAATTTGGCCTATTTTTGATTATAATTATAAGCTGTCAATTTCACAAATTCAAAAAAAGAATAAAAACCATAACAATTCAGGAGGGACGGTATGTCAACGGTTACCAAAATCAAGCCATTAGGCGACAGGGTGTTGGTTAAGCCGGCAGAGGCCAAGGAGACCAAAAAGGGAGGGATCATCATTCCCGACACCGCCAAGGAAAAGCCCATGGAGGGCGAAGTGGTGGCGGTGGGCCCGGGCAAGATATCCGATTCCGGAACCAGGATGGAGATGGACATCAAGAAGGGCGACAAGGTCCTTTACGGCAAGTACTCCGGCACCGAGGTCAAGATCGACGACGTGGAATACCTGATCATGTCGTCCGACGACGTCATGGCCATCATCCACGAAAAGTAAATTGAACGCTGATGACGCAGATCGACCGGATCGCCGCTGATGAAAATAAAATATCCGTGGGGATCAGAAAAATCCGGTTCATCCGTGTTCCATTAACAAGCAAAAATAAAAATCATACAGAGGAATAAGGAGAAAATCATATGGCAAACGGCAAGATGATAGAATACGATGTCAAGGCCCGGGAAGCCCTGAAAAGGGGCGTGGACAAGCTGGCCAACGCCGTCAAGGTGACCCTGGGACCCAAGGGCCGCAACGTGGTCCTGGATAAGAAATTCGGGTCGCCGCTGGTGACCAAGGACGGCGTGACCGTGGCCAAGGAGATCGAGCTGGAGGATCCCTTTGAGAACATGGGCGCCCAGATGGTCAAGGAAGTGGCCTCCAAGACCTCCGATATCGCCGGCGACGGCACCACCACCGCCACCGTGCTGGCCCAGGCCATCTGCCGCGAGGGCATCAAGAACGTCACCGCCGGGGCCAATCCCATGGACCTCAAGCGGGGCATCGACCTGGCGGTGGAGACCGTGATCGCCGAGATCAAGAAGATCTCCAAGCCCACCAAGGGCAAGGCCGAGATCTCCAACGTGGCCACCATCTCCGCCAACAACGACCGCACCATCGGCGACCTGATCGCCGACGCCATGGAGAAGGTGGGCAAGGACGGGGTCATCACGGTGGAAGAGGCCAAGGGCATGGACACCACCCTGGAGACCGTGGAGGGGATGCAGTTCGACCGGGGCTATATCTCCCCCTATTTCGTGACCAACGCCGAGCGCATGGAAGCCGTCCTGGAGGACGCCTACATCCTGATCTACGACAAGAAGATATCGGCCATGAAGGAACTGCTGCCCATCCTGGAGAAAGTGGCCCAGGTAGGCAAGCCGATGATGATCATCGCCGAGGACCTGGAGGGCGAGGCCATGGCCACCCTGGTGGTTAACAAGCTGCGGGGCACCCTGCAGGTCTGCGCCGTCAAGGCGCCGGGATTCGGCGACAGGCGCAAGGAGATGCTCAAGGACATCGAGATCCTGACCGGCGGCAAGGTGATCTCCGAGGAGCTGGGCTTCAAGCTGGAGAACACCGTCATCGGCGACCTGGGCCGGGCCAAGCGCATCACCGTCGACAAGGATAACACCACCATCGTGGAAGGCGCCGGGAAGACCAAGGACATCCAGGCCCGCATCGGCCAGATAAGGGCCCAGATCGAGGAGACCAAGAGCGACTACGACAAGGAGAAACTGCAGGAACGCCTGGCCAAGCTGGCCGGCGGCGTGGCGGTGATCAACGTGGGCGCGCCCACCGAGACCGCCATGAAGGAAAAGAAGGCCCGGGTGGAGGATGCCCTGCATGCCACCAGAGCCGCGGTGGAGGAGGGGATCATCCCCGGCGGCGGCGTGGCCTTCATCCGCGCCATACCGGCCCTGGACGGCATCAAGGCCAAGGGCGACGTCAAGATCGGGGTGGACATCATCCGCCGTTCGCTGGAAGAGCCGATGAGGCAGATCGCCAACAACGCCGGGGTGGAAGGCGCCGTGATCGTGGACGAGATCAAGAAGAACACCACCCCCAGCGTGGGCTACAACGCCGACAAGGACAAGGTGGAGGATCTGGTGGAAGCCGGAGTGATCGATCCCACCAAGGTGGCCCGGATCGCTTTGCAGAACGCGGCCTCCATCGCCGGCCTGTTGCTGACCACCGAGTGCGTAATTGCCGACAAGCCCAAGGAGGAGAAACCCATGCCGATGCCCCAGGGCGGCGGCGGATACGGGGATATGTACTAATAGGCCCCAGTATACAGTTTACAGGTAACAGTGAACCCCGCCTTACGGCGGGGTTTTCTTGTTGACAGGCGGAGGTTGGTTTTGGTATGCTAATTAAACAATGCCATTAGCATAATCTGGAAAATAAGAGGAGCCTTATGAAAACATTTCTTACTATTGCGTTATGCGTTTCGCTTACTTCTATTGCATCAGGCGCCAGGGACGCAAATACGATTTTAGGGATTTGGGTGGGCAATAATTCTGAAGGCCTTTTTATTATGGATACGTTAGCTTATTTTGAAACTGACACCGATAAACATAAGTATAATTATACTTTAAGAGGTGATAGTCTTGAGTTATTCTTTCCTCATTCGACACAAGTGGATAACTCAGATAATATGTTGGAAGAAACGCATAATGGTGATGGCTTATGCTTTATTATAGAACGCCATGATGAGGATTCACTGGTTCTCCGCCCCTATCGCAGCAGTATACATAAACAACATAAGCTCACAAGTGAATACGAGTACTTGTTTGACAGTACAAATACGATAACTCTGCGATCCATTTTTTCTTTTAAAGACACGTTGCTTTCTTTCAACAGATTGTTGTATTGCCGCAATTCCAGTGTGCGGCTAGAATTTGGGTATCACCAAACCAATCGCGTAGGTGAACATACTGATAGTATTTATTACCCCCCTGGCAAATTTATAGAAAAGCACCTGAAGATTATCATTGATAGCACTAAAGCCGTATACCTTTATGGCGATAAGTATTATATGCAATCATTGGGTCTTATAAAACACGGCAATAAAAATGCACTAAAACAGGGGTATTATCAAGGATGTTTGAGCGACTCGCAGTATAAAGGGTTGATATTCCTGTTAAGCATAAGTGATCTTGATAGAATGCAGCTAATAAGAGATACCCGTGATTCTTCTGCTCTGGAGTACTCACTTGATATATATTACAATAATAAGTATAAACGGACAGTAGGCACCTATCCCCCACTTATAGGCTTTTTTCTCTTTACGTATTTATCATTCGTAGATCAAGAGGTGCCCTTGGTAAAATCAAAGACCGCAAAAAAGATGTTTGAACAATTCTACAAAAAGCGGGATAAATGATACATCCACCCGCAGAAACCCCGCCGAAAGGCGGGGTTTTCTTGTTGACAGGCGGAGGTTGGTTTTGGTATGCTAATTAAACAATGCCATTAGGCATAATTGAGATAACAAGAGGGCCTATGAAAACATTTCTTACTATTACGTTATGCGTTTTACTGACTTCTATCGCGTTAGGCGCCAGGGACGCAAATACGATTTTAGGGTTTTGGGTGGGCAATAGTTCTGAAAGCCTTCGCATTGTTGATACGGTAGCATTTTTTGATTTCAGCACCGACTGGAATGTGTTTAATTATGTCTTGAGGGAGGATAGCCTGGAATTATTCACGCCCCGTTTGATACGAGGGGGTAGCCTGGCACAATCCCTGTCAGACACGATGTCGGAAGATAATCTTCAACCGGCTGATACTATAGGTGTTTGCTTTATCATCGAACACCAGAATCCAGATTCGCTTGTTCTCCGTCCCTATCGCAACAGCACGTGGAAGCAATATAGACATGCTGTTGAGGACGGGTACTTATTTGATAGTACTCGTACGATAACCCTGTACTCCATTTTAAAAGACACATTATTTTCTTTCGACCGATTATTATTTTGCGAACATAACAGGCTTCAGGGCACTGGTGGGACGATAGGAAGCGGCAACACAGGGGGGATATATTTACCCCAAGGCAAGCTCATTGAAAGGGACCTGAGGATAATCATTGACAGCACCAAAACCATGTATTTATATGGAAATAAATTCGCACTGCAATTATGGGGCCTTTATAAGTATGGCAACAAAAACGCATTGAAACAGGGATATTATCAGGGTTGTTTGAGCGATTCACTGTATAGGCGTTTTATAGACCTGTTAAAAACCAGTTCTCTTGATAGGATGCGCTTTAAAAAAGATCCTTACGATTCAACCGGACCGAAATACTCACTAGACATTTATTACAATGGTAAGTATAAGCGGACAGAAGGCACCGATTTCCCACTTATAGGCTATGGTCTCGTTACATTTTTTTCAGCCATCAAACCATTAGTCACAGAGGTGCCTCTGGTAAAATCGAAAACCGCAAAAAAGATGTTTGAACAATTTTACAAAACACGGGATAAATAGTGCATTCTTCCGCAGTAACCCCGCCGAAAGGCGGGGCGTTATTCGTTTGACTCACTCGTTTTATTTCCCTCTCTTTAAAAAGAGAAGGGCTAGGGATGCCCGCCGTTACTTTCTTATGACTAAGAAAGTAACCAAAGAAGTCTTTGCCGCCCAGTTGCGCGGTAAGCCGGGCGTTTGCCCCGGCATTCATTGAACCAGAACAAGCAGGATGCAAATGACGCAATGACTGCTTTTTCGGAGCTGCAGCAATGCCGCTCCACTGATGGCTGGGACCCTGAAAGGTATGGTAGCTTCTTTGAACCAAACTTAGCCTGTGAAGAATGAACCAGGCTAAGCTGGGTCTTAGGGGGCGGCAACGGTCAGCGTTGCTGGGGTAACCCCTTTTGCATCAATAAAAAAGCGGGTTTAAAATCAGCATAAATTAGATCACGCTAGTTTGCCGTCCCCTAAAACTTCTCTTTGGAGCTTTCTCTTAGTTATAAGAGAAAGCGGAGAGGGTATTATAACGGCATAAAATAAGAATAATAATCCGCACCGTAAATGCCAGCGTAACGGCGGGGTTTCGTCTGTTATATAACCCAGGCCTTAAGGCCTGGGTTATTGCATGAGCAACTGTAATTAAGTAAAGTCCGCCACTACAGATAGTGCCCTTGATCATGCATTAATACCACTAATTGTTGTCCACTCCTTAATCCAGCCGGATAAAATACCCTTGACATGCCGGGCCATTTATTGTAAAATATCTTGTTTCCATTTAATTTAATACATCAGCATTAGGAGTTTTTATGGGGTGGGAATTCTCTTTGCTGGCAACGATACTGGTCCCCATCATCGGGGCCTTTACCTTGCCTTTGATAGGGCTGGCCTCCAAGCCAGGGCGCAATGCCTGGGCGGTGATTCTGGGGCTGGCCACTACTTTTTTTGCCGTTACCCTTCTGCCGGCGGCCTTCTCGGGGGAGACCCACGTCTTCCAACGGGCCATCGGACTGGGGGTGGATGCCACCTTCGTGGTGGACGGGCTGTCGGTCTTCATGGCCATCGCCTCGGCCCTGATCAGCACCCTGATCATCATCTACTCCCTGGGCTATATCAAGGACTACCACTATCAGCAGGAATACTTTCTGATGGTGGTTTTGTTTTTGGGGGCCATGATGGGCCTGGTGTTCTCGGCCAACATGATCCTGATGTACGTCTTCTGGGAGATCACCGGCATCTGCTCCTGGCGCCTGATCGGCTTCTTCCGCGACAAGGAAGTGGTGATCAAGGCCGACAAGGCCTTTTTGGTCACGGCCGGGGGGGCGGTGTTCATGCTGCTGGGTTTCGCCCTGGTCTACGCCAAGACCGGCACCTTCAACATGCTGGATATGCGCGGCTTCCCCATCGGCGGACTGGCGGTGGCTTTGATAACCATGGGCATCTTCGCCAAGAGCGCCACTCTGCCGTTCCACACCTGGCTGCCTGACGCCGGCGTGGCGCCCACCCCGGTGACCGCCCTGCTGCACGCCGCGGTGCTGGTCAAGATCGGGGTCTACGCCTTCGCCCGGATATTCAACTACACCTTCGTCATCCCCGGCGACTGGCAGACCTACCTGATGATATTGGGCCTGATCTCGGCCATGGTCTCGGCCAGCGCGGCCCTGATCGAAACGAATATAAAGCGGATCCTGGCCCTGTCCACCGTCAGCCAGATCGGCTACATCTTCATGGGCCTGGCGGCCTTCAACACCATCGGGGTGGCCGGGGCCCTGCTGTTCATCCTGATGCACGGGCTGGCCAAGGGCGGCCTCTTTTTAGCCGCCGGGGTCATCGAGCACGGCACCGGCACCAAGGACATCACCAAGATGGGCGGGCTGATCAAGGCCATGCCCATCACCGCAGTGGCCTTCATCATGTGCGTCTTCTCCATCGTGGGGGTGCCGCCTTTCGGAGGCTTCTTCTCCAAGTTCATGGTCATCCAGGGCATCATCAAGTCCAACCACATCGCCATCGGCGCCTTGGCCATCTTCACCGCCCTGCTGACATTGGTCTACCTGATGCGGCTGTTCACCCTGGTCTTTCTGGGCGAGGCCCGGGACCACAGCATCCACGCCCATAAAGAGGGCACCCCGACCATGGTCTGGGTGGTGGCCTCGCTGGCCGTCCTTTCGCTGGCCGCCGGGATCCTGGTCAAGTACCCCATGGACCTGGCCAATATCGCCGTGCGCGACGTTCTGGGAAATCCTGCCATTCATGATATATTGGGGGTATTGAGATGAATCCGAACATTCTGCTGATACCGATCCTGGTCCCCATCATCGCCGGGGTGCTGACCTTCATCCTGCCCAAGTCCGTCAAGTGGGGCAAGGAGATCCTGGCCCTGATCGCCACCGCCATCACCATGTATTACGCGGCGGTGATATTCAAAGTGGACGGCGAGGGCCTAAGGCTGTTCGTGCCCTGGACCAGCTTCGGGATAAACTTCGACCTGTGGGCCTACCACTTTCCCAAGTTCATCCTGTTGGCGGCGGCCGGTTTCGAGATCCTGTTGGCGCTGTACACCGCCTCCTTTATGGAAGGCAAGGAACGCTCCAAGGAATATTTCGCCTACTTTCTGCTGACCGCCGGATTGGCCAACGGCGCCATCCTGTCCAACAATTTCGTGCTGATGCTGTTCTTCTGGGAGTCGCTGCTGGCCACCCTCTATGGCATGATCTCGGTGGGCAACAAGGAGGCCTTCAAGACCGCCACCAAGGCTTTGGTGATCTCCGGCATCGCCGATTTCGCCATGATCCTGGGCATCATCTTCGCCTGGCAGCTGTCCGGCACCCTGACCATGTCCGAGATCCACCTGGAGCCGATGGGCCTGGGGGCGGCCGCCTTCGTGCTGATGGGCCTGGGGGCCATGGCCAAGGCCGGCGCCATGCCGTTCCACACCTGGATCCCGGACGCCGCCATCGACGCCCCGCTGCCGTTCATGGCCTACCTGCCGGCGGCCCTGGAGAAACTGCTGGGCATCTACATGCTGGGGCGCATCTCGCTGGAGATGTTCACCATCCACATGAACAGCACCATGTCCCTCTTCCTGATGACCATCGGCGCCGTCACCATAGTCCTGGCGGTGATGATGGCCCTGGTCCAGAAGGATTACAAGAAACTGCTGTCGTTCCACGCCATCAGCCAGGTGGGCTACATGATCCTGGGCATCGGCACCGGGGTGCCGGCCGGGATCGTGGGCGGGCTGTTCCATATGCTCAACCACGCCATGTACAAGTGCACCCTGTTCCTGACCGGCGGGGCGGTGGAGAAGCAGGCCGGCACCACCGAGCTGAAAAAACTGGGCGGCCTTTTCAAATTGATGCCCATCACCGGGGTGGCCTTCTGGGTGGCGGCCTTCGCCATCTCCGGGGTGCCGCCCTTCAACGGTTTCGTATCAAAAGAGCTGGTGTTCCACGGGGCGGTGGAGACCGGCATCATGATATTTCCCATCGCCGCCTGGATCGGGGCCATCTTCACCTTCGCTTCGTTCTTAAAGCTGGGCCATGCCACCTACTTCGGACAGCAGAGTCCCGAGATGCCCAACAAGGCTCCCAAGGATCCCGGACTGGCCATGACCGTTCCCATGCTGGTGATCGCCCTGGGCTGCATCCTGTTCGGGGTCTACAGCAAACTGCCCTTAAAATACCTGATCCAGCCGGTGCTGGAGGGAAGGGCCATCCTGGAGGGCCACGCCGGGCATATGGAGTTCTGGGTATTCCACTTGAACTGGATCGTGTGGGTCTCCATGGCCTGCCTGGTGATAGCCTTCCTGCTTCATAAATACGGCGTCAAGAAGGGCCAGGGCCAGGCCTACCTGGCTTCCGAGCCCATTCACAACCTGCCGGTGATGCATACATTGTATGACTGGGCCGAGGCCCGGGTGTTCGACATCTACGAGTGGTTCGTGGGTGGCCTGCTCAAAGGCGCCGCCTGGACGGTGTTCAAGGTGGTGGACCGCGGGATCGACGCCGTCTACGAGAGGCTGATCGTATTCGTCGGCGGGGTGGCCACCGGGGTGCTCAAGGAATACCACAACGGGCTGTATGCCAATTATCTGGCCTGGGTGGTGGGGGGATTCGCCCTGCTGGTGCTGTACCTGGCGGTCCTGGTCAAATAAAAATACGTCAACTGATATAATATAGCGGAGCTTGTAAACATGTTGCTTTTATTCATAGTCATACCCCTGGCCATGGCCGCCCTGATGCCTCTGGTCTCCCGGCTGTGGAAGGGCCTGCCCGACATCCTGGGGGTGGCCACCATGGCGGCCCTGCTGGCCCTGGGCCTGTCGCAGATCCGCCTGATATCGGCCGGGCACCGCATCCTGTGGGATGCCGCGGCCATCGGCCTGCCCCTCAAGGCCGGACTGATGCTGGACGGCTTCTCGCTGCTGCTGCTTTTGACCATCAGCCTGATCTCGCTGTTCGCCTGCATCTATTCCATCAATTACATGGAACACTACGGGGCCAAGGGTTCGTACTACGCCCTGTTCCTGCTGATGGTGGCCGGGATGAACGGGCTGGTGCTGACCGTCGACCTGTTCAACATGTACGTCTTCCTGGAGGTGGCGGCGGTGGCCTCGTACGCTTTGGTGGCCTTCGGCCAGAAGCACGACGAGGTGGAGGCGGCCTTCAAGTACCTGATGCTGTCCGTTGTCGCCACCACCGGCATCCTGCTGGCCATGTCCTTCATCTACCTGATGACCGGCACCATGAACTTCAAGGAGCTGGGCCTGATGGTGGGAACCGGCATGAGCCTAAAACTGATCGGCCTGTGCCTGGCCCTGTTCCTGATGGGCTTCGGCCTGAAGGCGGCCATGGTGCCGTTCCATGCCTGGCTGCCGGACGCCCATCCCTCGGCCCCGGCGCCCATCTCGGCCATGCTGTCCGGGGTGCTGATCAAGGTCTCCGGCATCTACGCCCTGACCCGGGTGGTCTACGACATCTTCGGCCTGCCGGCCTCGGTCTCCCAGGCCATGATCTGGCTGGGGGTGGCCTCGATGGTCATCGGCGCGGTGATCGCCCTGGGGCAGAACGATTTCAAGCGGATGCTGGCCTATTCGTCCATCAGCCAGATCGGCTACATCGTGGTGGGCCTGGGGCTGGGAACCCCGCTGGGGATCATGGGGGCCCTGTTCCATCTGTTCAACCACGCCACTTTCAAGAGCCTGCTGTTTCTTGACGCCGGAGCCACCGAGTATGCCACCGGCACCAGGGACCTCTCCAAGCTGGGCGGGGTGGGCCATAAAATGCCCATCACCAGCCTGACCACCACCATCGGGACCTTCTCCATCGCCGGGATCCCGCCCTTCAACGGTTTCTGGAGCAAACTGCTGATAATCGTGGCCCTGGTGGAGGCCAATCATGTCGGCGTGGCCGCCATCGCCATAGCCACCAGCATCCTGACCCTGTGGTACTTTTTGCTGATGCAGCGGAAGGCCTTCTTCGGCAAGCTGGCGGCCGGTTTGGAGAAGGTCAAGGAAGTGCCGTTCTACATGGCACTGGCCACCTTCTGCCTGGCGGCCCTGTGCCTGCTGGTGGGCCTGTTCTACCCCTGGGTCACCGCCAAGCTGATCCAGCCGGGGATGATCGCCCTGAGCAATTCCATCGGTGCCAACGGGTTTTCAATGTTCGGACAATAATCCGGGTTTCGGACAGAGGTTCTTAACTTCAAAATATTTTTGGAGAAAATATGGACTTAGTAAATTTAATATTGCTGATAATGCTGGCCGGCCTGGCCTGCATGGCGGTGTTCTTCAAGGAACTGCTGCGGGCGGCCCTGAGCCTGGCCTTCATGAGCGCCGTGCTGGCGGTGGTGCTGTACCGGATGGATTCGCCCTATGCCGCGGTGTTCGAACTGTCGGTGGTGGCCGGACTGATCACGGTGCTGTTCGTCTCCACCATCGCCCTGACCAAGACGGAGGAGGCGGTGAAGGAATCACGCTGGCCGATGTACCTGTTCCCGCTGTTCCTGGTGCTGTTCGGCCTCATCGACCTGCTGGTGATGAAGGGGCTGTTCTCCAATATTCCGGCCGGGTACGGCAATGCCGAGAAAAGCTTCGGGGCCACCCTGTGGGGCATCCGCTCCATGGACCTGATCGGGCAGATCGCGGTGATCTTCGGAGGAGTGTTCGGGGTACTGGCCCTGTTCCGGGAGAAACCGCTTACCGCCCAGGATAAGATAGACGCCGAAAAAGCCAAGGATGGAGGGCACAAACTATGGTAATGATCAATCTGATATTCGTCGGCCTGCTGTTCTTCATCGGGCTGTACTGCCTGCTGACCAGCCGCAACATGATCAAACTGCTGATCGGCCTGGAGATCATGGCCAAGTCGGCGGTGCTGTCCTTTATCACCGCCGGGTATGCCCGGGGGGAGACCTTCTTCTCCCAGAGCCTGGTGATCACCTTCATCGTGATCGAGGTCTCCATCGTGGCGGTGGCCCTGGCCCTGGTGATCAACGCCTATAAGAACACCGGAAATCTGGATGTCCGCAGCCTGACCAGGCTGAAAGGGTAGGAACCTTACCCGCAGAACACGCGAAATGAACAAAAATAAAATTTCGTGTTTTTCGTGGGGAAGATATTAAAGCAAAAATAAACGAGGATATCAACATGTCAATTTTCAGCCAGTGGAATATACTGATCACCCCGTTCATCGGGTTCGGCATCTTCGCTTTGGTCGCCTACCTGATCTACAAGCTGGGCGACGTGATGGCCCCCAAACTGAAGGATGAGGGCGCCAAGCTCTGCCAGTATGCCTGCGGAGAGGATTTCCTGGGGAAAAAGCTTCAGGTGGGCTACCGCCAGTTCTTCCATGCCGCGTTGTTCTTCACCATGATGCACGTGGCGGCCCTGGTGATCGCCACCATCCCCGGCGGGTCGCTGGCCTTCGCCATCCTGGGCATCTTCTATCTGCTGATGATCTGGTTCTCCATCATCGCCCTGATCCTGAAGTGAACCGAACCACAAAGACTCCAAGACACCAAATAATTATGATTGTGTCTTAGCGCCTTGGCGGTTGAGAATAAGTAATATTACAATATTAAGGATACAATTATGGCTTTAGAAAAACTGGTCAAATGGTCCCGGGTGTCGTCCCCCTGGCTGCTCCATTTCAACAGCGGAGCCTGCAACGGATGCGACATCGAAACCCTGGCCGCCCTGATGCCCCGGTTCGATCTGGAGCGCTTCGGGGCCCTGCTTAAATCCACCCCCCGCCACGCCGATGTGCTGGTGTGCACCGGGGCGGTGACCCGCCAGCAGGCCGCCCGCCTGAAGAGGATCTACGAGCAGATGGCCGAGCCCAAGTTCGTGGTGGCGGTGGGCGCCTGCGCCTGCTCCGGCAACGTCTTCCGGGGATGTTACAGCGTGCTGGAGGGGGTCGATCAGGTGATTCCGGTCAATGCCTACGTCCCCGGCTGCGCGGCCAAGCCCGACGCCATCATCGACGGGGTGGCCAAGCTGCTGGGCGCTTTGAAGAACGGATAAGTAAATTTAAAGATACTGAATACAGGAGATCAAAATGACCTTTGAGGAAATAAAAAAGATCCTGGAGGAAAATCTGAAGGGCAAGATCAAGGAGCTGATCAACCCCTTCCCCCGCCGGATTACTTTATGGGTGGACAAGTCCGATGCTGTGGAGGCCTGCCGGGTGCTTAAGGAGAAGGCCGGATTCTACCACCTGTCCACCATCACCGGCCGGGATACCGGGGACAAGCTGGAGGCCCTGTATCACTTCGCCCAGAACGGCATGGCCCTGACCCTGCGCCTCCAGACCGACCGGATCGATCCGAAACTGCCGACCACCATAGCGGTCTATCCCGGGGCGATATTCTACGAAAGGGAGGTCCACGACCTGGTGGGCATAAATTTTGAAGGCCATCCCGATATGCGCCCGCTGGTCCTGCCCGATGACTGGCCCCAGGGGGTTTACCCGCTCCGAAAAGACTGGAAGTATAACCGGGAGAAAGGAGCCATAGAATGAGCACATTTATATTGCCAGTAGGCCCACAGCATCCGGCTTTAAAAGAGCCCACCTCATTCCGTTTCCTGGTGGACGGCGAGACGGTGGTCGATGCCGATCTCCGCTTGGGCTATAACCACCGGGGCATAGAGAAGGGCTGCGAGGAACGGACCTATATCCAGGACCTTTTCCTGCTGGAAAGGGTCTGCGGAATCTGCTCCAATGTCCACATGACCGTCTTCGCCCAGGGGGTGGAGAAGCTGATGGGCATCGAGCCGCCCAAACGGGGCCTGTTCATCCGCTGCCTGATGGGCGAGCTGGAGAGGGTCCATTCCCACCTGCTGTGGCTGGGGGTGGCCGGGCACGAGGTGGGCTTCGACACCTTCTTCATGTACACCTGGCGGGACCGCGAGATCGTCGAAGATATCCTGGAGATGATCTCCGGCAACCGGGTCAATTACGGCATGCAGACCTTCGGCGGGGTGCGGCGGGACCTGGACGAGATGCAGATCAAAAAAGCCCTGGACGGCATCGCCGCCCTCAAGGCCCGGACCCCGTATTACCTGAATATCGGGGCCACCGAGCCGACCTTGGTGGCCAGGATCGCCGGGGTTGGGGTATTGCCAAAGGCCAAGGCCCTGGAGCTTAACGCCGCCGGGCCGACCACCCGGGCTTCCGGGGTCAATTTCGACGTCCGCCAGGACGATCCCTATGCCGGCTTCGGCGAGCATATTCCCTTCAACATCGTCACCGATGAGGGCGGGGACGTGCTGGCCAGGGTGGTGGTTCGGGCCAAGGAACTGATGGAATCATACAATATCTGCGAATACATCCTCAAGAACCTGCCCTCCGGCGAGATTCGGGTCAAGGCCCCCCGCAAGGTTCCCGAGGGAGAGGTGGTCAGCCGGGCCGAGGCCCAGCGGGGCGAGTGCATTCACTATATCCGCTCCAACGGCACCGACAAGCCGGACCGGGTGAAGGTCAGGGCCCCCACCTTGGCCAACTGGCCGGCCACCCTGTACATGCTGCGGGGCGGCTATGTGGCCGATATCCCCATCGTGATGGCGGCCATCGATCCCTGCCTGTCATGCACCGACCGGATGGCCATCATCACCGACCCCAAGGGCAATCAGAAGGTCTGGAACTGGGAGACCCTGCGCCAGTACGGGATAGATTTCTACCGCAACCGCGGAATCAAGCTATAATAATAAGAGGTAAAGATGGATATATTGAAAATATTTCTCTATCTGCTGGTCTATCCTGGCCTGCTGTTCCTGTTCTTCTATTCCACTTTCGTGGAGTGGGTGGACCGGAAATTATACGCCAAGTTTCAGAACCGGATGGGCCCCATGCATACCGGGAGCCACGGAATCCTGCAGCCCATCGCCGATTTTGTCAAGCTGATGGCCAAGGAGGATATCGTTCCCCAGGAGGCCGATAAAAAGCTGTTCAATGCCGTTCCCATACTGGCCCTGACCTCGGTGCTGACCGCCGGGCTGCTGTTGCCGGTGTGGCATTTCAGCCCTACCTTCCAGTCGGCCACCTCTTTCCAGGGGGATATCATCGTCATTGCCTACCTGTTGTCGCTTCCCAGCTTCGCTTATTTTCTGGCCGGCTGGGCCTCGGCCAGCATGTACGCCGCCATCGGCGGGGTCCGGGTGCTGACCCTGTTGTTCGCCTACGAGGTTCCGATGTTCCTGGCCATCCTGTCCCCGGCGGTGATGGCCGGCAGCTGGAGAATGGCTGAGATCGCCGCCTACTATCAGGCCAACCCCTGGCATCTGCTGATCAACATCTTCGCTTTCGCCGTGGCGGTGATCACCCTGCAGGCCAAACTGGAGCGGGTGCCGTTCGACATCCCCCATGCCGAGACCGAGGTGGTGGGCGGCGCCTTTACCGAATATTCCGGCCGCAAGCTGGCCATGTTCCGCCTGCTGGCCGACATCCAGATGGTGGTGGGCGCCGGCATGATCGCCGCTTTATTTCTGGGCGGCTTCCCGGGAGGGCTGATCCCCGGGTTCATCTGGTTCATTGTCAAGACCCTGATCGTGGTCTTCATCCTGTCCGCCATGCGGGCGGTGACCGCCCGGCTCCGGATCGACCAGATGATTTCCTTCAGCTGGAAATGGCTGGCCCCGCTGGCCCTGCTGCAACTGGTAATCGTAATATTCTTGAAGGGGTATCTGCAATGAGTTTAAGATTAGGAGCGATGCTGCCCGAGGTGCTAAAGCACCTGTTCAAAAAACCGGCCACCGTCCAGTATCCTTTCCAGAAGATCGGGGTGCCCAAGGGCTTCCGGGGCCATCCGGTGATGGACCCCAATCTGTGCATCGGCTGCCAGATGTGCGTCAAGGACTGCCCCTCCGAGGCTCTGGAGATCCGCAAGGAGTCCGAGACCACCGATGAGGCCGGCAAGGTTTCCAAGAGGTTCTCCATGACCTTCTACCTGGACCGCTGTTCCCACTGCGCCCAGTGCGCCGAGGTCTGCCCCAAGAAGGCCATTCACATGAATACCGAGTTCGAGGATGCCGCCTTCGACCGCGGAGCGCTGAAGATCGTTTATAAATAATTACGGCGCCGGTTTAAATGATGGTCGGGCATTATATGTCCGGCCATTTTATGCATGACCAATAACCTTAAGAGAAAACTTTTCCCGAGAAATACGCCCAAAAGACCAAAGTCCGGATTTTATCAGCTCATCAGGTCAAACTGATCTGCCAGATGCCCAGATAATATCATTTATCGCAATTCGGGAGTACCGCCAGCCTCCCCGGGAATTATTTACTGGAGTGAAATATGGAATGGACCGATCCGGTGGCTTCGGCCGTCGAAGCTTCCGCCAGGCTGATGATCTTCGGCATCGGCAACGAGATGATGGGCGACGATGCCGCCGGTTCGCTGGTGGCCCGGGAATTGCGGATGATGCTGCAGGACTGCAAACACGAAAGTTTTGCCGAAGTGCTGGTGGCCGGGACCAATCCCGAGAATTTCACCGGCCTGGTCCGGAATAAAAAACCCGATCTGGTGATATTCATCGATGCCGCCGATATGGGGCGGCCGGTGGGCGAGGTAGCCTTTCTCAACCACAAAGACATGCACTCCATGATGCACTCCACCCATACCATGCCGCTGTCTTTTTTGGGCGACTATCTGGAGAAGATAACCGGGGCCAAGATCATCGCCCTGGGCATCCAGGCCGGGCAGATCCAACTGGAAGTGCCCATGAGCCGGCCGGTGGCGGAGAGCGTCAAAACCATCTCCCGCTTTCTGCATCGGGCCATCCTGGATAAGCTGAAGGCCCCGCCGGAAGACCGCCCCTGAAGGTTGATTTGTGAAATAAATAAGGGTATAATCAATAACGGCTTCCCAATTCTATTAAAGGATGGAGTGATCATGTTGGATCAGAAATTGCTGGATATTCTGGCCTGTCCCAAATGCAAGGGCCAGCTGGAGTACCGCCCCCAAGAACAGAAACTGCTGTGCTGGTCATGCAAACTGGGCTACAAGATCATGGATGATATCCCGGTGATGCTGATAGACGAGGCCGAGCCGATCAGCGGGAGCAAGAAATAGGGTTGAGCAAAGTTCGAGATGTCAGGCTTTGCTGTTGGGCAATGCTTGAATAGTCCGGTGAGGCGTTAGAGTGATGTTCGAAACGTTTGAACGTCGGCTTGTTTTAAATATTGAAACTCCGACATCGTTCTACAGAATATCATGACATCTCAAACTGGATAACAATGAATTGTTTTTAGCGGGAGCAAAGTGGATAAATTCGTCATCGATGGGGGCCGGCCGCTGTCCGGCATGGTCCGGGCCTCGGGAGCCAAGAACGCGGTGCTGCCGGCCATGGCGGCCTGCCTGCTGGCACCGGGAAGGTCCGTCCTGACCAACGTTCCCAATGTGATGGACGTGCGCACCATGAGGCGCCTGCTTATCCGGTTGGGAGCCAAAGTGGATTTCGAAGACAACCGGATGGTCATCGATGTTCCTGACAAGCTTAAGTGCGAAGCCGAATACGAGATCGTCAAGCAGATGAGGGCCTCCTATTATGTGCTGGGGCCCCTGCTGGCCAGGTTCGGAAAAGCCAAAGTGTCCCTGCCGGGGGGGTGCTCCATCGGGGCTCGTCCCATAGACCTTCACTTGAAAGGCATGGAGGCCCTGGGGGCCAAAATTCAGATACTTCACGGCTATGTCGAAGCTCATGGCAGGCCGCTTAAAGGGGCCCGGCTGCTTTTGGCCGGCTCCCACGGGGTTTCGGTGGGGGCCACCATCAATGTGATGATGGCGGCGGCTTTGGCCAAAGGGACAACCGTCATCGAATCGGCGGCCCTGGAGCCCGAGGTGGTATCCACCGCCCAGATGCTGGTATCCATGGGAGCGGACATCACCGGCGCCGGCACTCCGGTTATGACCATCGCCGGGGTGGAGGGCTTGAGGCCGGCCGAGACCAGGATGATCCCCGACCGCATCGAGACCGGATCTTTGATGATAGCGGCGGCCGTTAGCGGTGGCTGCCTGACCATTGAGGACTGCCGGCCGGACCATCTGGCTGCGGTCATCGAGGCCCTGAGGGCCATGGGGGTCAAAGTGGCGGCCGGCGACGAGATGGTGACCGTGGAGGCCCGGCGGCGGGTAAGACCGATAGATCTGACCATCGCCCCCTATCCCGGTTTTCCCACCGACATGCAGCCCCAGATGATGACCCTGATGACCATTGCCTCGGGCCTTTCGGTGATAACCGAGACCATCTTCGAGAACCGGTTCATGCATGTTCCCGAGCTTCAGCGTTTGGGGGCCGATATCAAGGTTGAGGGCAAAAGCGCCGTGATAAAGGGCGTGTCCGAGTTGACCGGGGCCCCGGTGATGGGCTCCGACCTGAGGGCTTCGGCGGCCCTGGTCATCGCCGGGCTCAAGGCCGATGGGAAGACCGAGGTCAACCGCATATACCATCTGGATAGGGGTTATGAGAGATGGGAGCGGAAACTGAAGAAACTGGGGGCCAAGATCCGCCGGGTGCATCAGAAAATGGCGGTTTAAAATTTAATTATAACAGTCGTGGATTATGGGAGAATATGAATAAGATTGATAAGGCGGTCAAGGTGGCCTTGGAACAGTGCCTGGCGGTAAAGAAATCCGAAACGGTCCTGGTGGTCACGGATGAAGGCAATCTTGAATCCGGACAGGTGTTTTATCGGGCCGCCCGGCCGCTGTGCCGCGATGCGGTGCTGATGATAATGCCGGAGAGGGGGAACAACGGACAGGAACCTCCGGAGCAGGTGGCCGCGGCCATGCTGAAAAGCGACGCCGTCTTTCTGGCCACCACCAAATCGCTGTCCCATACCAGGGCCAGGAAAAATGCGTCAAAGGCCGGGGCCAGGATCGCCAGCATGCCGGGGATAACTTTGGATATGATGACCCGGACGCTGGATGTGGACTACCGGAGGATGGAGTCTGAGGGGCGCCGGCTTTGCAGTATCCTAAACGGCGCCAGGGAGGTCAATATCAAAACGACCCTGGGTACCGACCTGACCTTCTCGGTCAAGGGCCGCCGGGCGGAGCCCGATACCGGCATCATCCCCGGCCCTGGCGGATTCACCAACTTGCCGGCCGGCGAGGTCTACCTGGCCCCGGTGGAGGGCACCGCCCAGGGACGGTTGGTGGTGGACGGCTCCATCGGCGATACCGGTATTTTAAAAAAACCGATTGAGATAGCCATCTCCCGGGGTTTTGCAGTCGGCATGAAAGGCGGGCGTGAGGCTAAAAAATTATGGGAGATGCTTTCCAAACATGGGAAGAATGCTTTCAATGTGGCCGAGTTCGGCATCGGGATAAACCCCCGGGCCAAGATCACCGGCAACATCCTGGAGGATGAGAAGGCCCTGACCACCATCCATATCGCCTTGGGCGACAACAGCGGATTTGGCGGTAAGGTAAGCGTGCCCAGCCACCAGGACGGCATCGTTCGCGATCCCAGCGTCTGGGTGGACGGGAAACTGCTGATGGAAAAAGGCAAATTGAAGATATAATCATCCGTGAAAAGAAATTTAGTACATATTTTGCTGTTATCACTGGCATTGCTGTTTGGGGCCTGCGGAAAGAAGGCGGTCGATAAGATGGCCGAGCCGGTCGACGAGGGAGGCCCCCGTCTGAAGCTGGGGGAAGTCACCTTTACCGGCAATACCGCCTTTTCCGAAAAGGAACTGCGGTCCAAGATGACCAGCAAATCCGGCAAGCGGTTCGATGACTATAACTTCCAGCAGGACATGCGCAAGATCATCTTCCTGTACCGTAAGAAGGGCTATCTGGATGCCAAGTTTCTGGGCAGGGAGAGCCGGGTGAACCTCGAGAAACAGGAGATAGATTACCAGCTGACCATCGAGGAGGGCAACATCAGGAAGATCGGGCTGCTCCGTTTCAGCGGCAACCAGGTGCTATCCGATTCCCTGCTGATATCGCTGCTGAAGGTCAAGGCCGGCGACCCGCTGAACCTGCCGGCCATAAACCAGACCTCCTCGGGCATAGTGGCCCTCTACGCCGAGCGGGGGCATATCTATACCATGGTCAAGGATACGGTGCTGGAGACCGAAGATCCCTATACTTCGGACATCCTGTTCAACATCACCGAGGGGCCCCAGGTCCGGCTGGGGGAGATCCGGATAGAGGGGAATAAAAAGGTCAGGGACCGGGTGATAGAACGGGAATTCACCCTTAAACCCGGAGAGATATTCATGCCCTCCAAGGTCTATTATAATCAGCAGCGGGTCTATGCCCTGGGGCTGTTCACAGAGGCCAAGTTCGAAATGGAGGGGATGGAAGAAAAACGCGACACGGTGGATCTGCGGATGGTGGTCAAGGAGGACAAGACCAACTGGGTGGGGTTCAATTTCGGCTTCGAGACCCCTGACAGGGTCCAGGGCGGTCTGGAGTGGGGCAGCGACAATATCTTCGGGAACTTGCAGAAGTTAACCCTAAAGAGCGAAGCATCCTATGGTCTGCGGAAGAATGACCTGAGCGGGATGCATGCCTACACCAATAACTATTACCTGGATTATCTGGAACCGTACTTCTTAAGCACTTCCTATAAAGCCAGCGGTTCGGTCTACTACAAACGGGAAAGGCAGGAAAGTTCCTTCTGGCAGCAGCTCAGCCGCATCGGAGGCGAGGCCAAGGTCGGCAAGAGCCTGGCCAAATTCCTCCAGGCCTACATCGGGTACAAATACGAGTTCCTGGAGGAGACCCAGAACACCACCAGCGACGTATTCCTGACCGCCAGCTTCGACAGCCGGGATGACATGTTCAACCCCCATAAAGGGGTGAGCTCCTCTTTCCGGGTGGATAACGCCGGTTCGGTGCTGGGCGGCTCCAACGACTACCGCAAGAGCTCCGGGGACTTATCCATGTTCCACCACATCGGCCGGGGATTGGTGGTGGCCTGGAGGGTAAGGGCTGCCGGGGTATATACCTACGGCCGCAACGGACCGGTGCCCATCCAGGAGAGGCTGAAGCTGGGCGGAGCCATGAATCTGAGGGGCTACAAGACCGACGAGATCACCACCGATACCACCAGCATCACCAATATGCTGGTCAACGGAAATTTTGAACTGCGGATCCCGGTATACTGGATGTTCGGGGCGGCCATCTTTGTGGACGCCGGGAATGTCTGGTCCGGTTTCGGGGACGTGAAGTGGAGCCAATACCAGGGAGGGACCGGCCTGGGCCTGAGGTTCATCACTCCGGTGGGACCGATCAGGGTGGACTATGCGGTCAAGACCGAGGAGACCGTGGATTTTAAGGAAGGTCTGTTCTATATCAACTTGGGTCACGCCTTCTGATGAAAAGTAAACATAGTAACATAACCATTACTGTTTTGGGCGGGATCATCCTTCTGGGTCTGCTGATCATGGTTATTTATCTGCCCAGCCCCAGATTCCAGAATGAGGTCAAGCTGGAAGCCAATAGGTCCCTGTCGGAGGTCTTGGGCCGCGAATTTTCCATCGGGGGGGTAGAATTTCATTTTCCTTTCACTGTCTTGATAAACGATGTGGCCATCGCCTCCCGGGATTCCCTGGCGCGCGGCCAGCTGCTCTGCGCCCCCCGGATAAAGCTTCAGGCCCATCCCTGGTATTCCGCCACCAGGAGGAGGCTGGTCATCGGGAAGGTGGAGGTGACCGGTGCCGTTGTCTGCCTGGTCCGGGACAGCAGCGGAACCTGGAACTTCGACGGCCTGTTCAAGTCCGACAGCACCAAACCCAAGGGCAAAATGAACCTTCCCCCGCTGTCGGTGGATGACGTCTCCTTCAAGGATCTTTTGATCTCCATCGAGACCCCGGGAAACAAGCAACAGGTGCAGGACATCGACATCCAATTGGGGCTGAAGATGGGCGGGGATAAACTGTCGGCCACCCTTAAAAAAATCAGAGCCTATGATAAAACCCGTAATATAAATTTGGTCAAAGGGTCGGGTGATTTTGCTTTATCCGGCGACACCATCAAGCTGAAGAACTTCGAGATGAATACGGGAAACAGCCGGGTAAATTTGTCGGTCAAGTTCAATTCGAAAACCCAAGAAATTGATCTGTCGCAAATGGACCTCAATATCGGGATGGCTGAGATCCCCCGGATCATAGGATCAGAAGGACAGGAATGGACGGGAAACATTGCCGTAACGGCCGCACTGAAGGGAAGCATATCCTCGCCACAGGGCAATCTAACGATCCGTTCCCGAGAGCTGAAGATAAATGGTTTGGAGCTGTCCGGCTTAGATGTTAAGATTCAGGTGAAGGACAGCCTGGTAAACCTGGTTCGGCTATATTTGAATGCCGGGGAGGGCAATATCGAGGGCCAGGGCCAGGTGGATTTGAAGAACAGGGTCTATGATTTTATCCTGCAATTCGATCAAAGCGACTTCGGCGCCGCCTTGGCAAAGGGTGACGTCCAGCTGAAAACGGAGATCAACGGAGATCTCCGGATCAAGGGCCGGGGATTCGATCCCCCAAAGGCCCGGGCCACAGTCGATCTGATATTAAATAAAAGCCTGGTCAACTCCATCCCGGTGGATCAGCTGGTCTGCAATCTGGCATACGCCGATCGGGCCGTCTCCATAGAAAAATTCGATCTGGCCAGCGGACAGGCCAAACTGAAGGTCAAGGGGGACATCTTCGAAGATGCCCTCAGCGTGGATGTGGAGACCGATGAAATAGAGCTGGACCAATTCGGGGTTTTGCTGGGGATGAAAGATCTGCAGGGCAAACTGCGTTTCACCGGGCTGATCTCCGGCCTGACCAAGGACCCTGATGTGATAGGCACTTTCCGTTTGAAGGAGGCGGTAATATCCAATGTTTCCTGCCTTTACTTTGACGGAAGCATGTCCCTGAAACAGGTGGTGTCCAAACCGCAGGGGGACGGCAAGTTTGTGGCCACCGGCCTGGCTATCGGCAACCAGAGCATCGACCGGGTGGAGCTGCTAACCGAACTCCGGGGCCTGGACTGGGGAGGCCTTTCGATTCACGTGGTCAAGGATTCGATGACCGAGGCCCTGGCCACCGGAATGGTGGAGCTGAAAGGAAAACAGATAAACCTGGCCATCAGCAAGCTGTTCTACAATTTCGGTGACCAGACAGTGGTCAACAGCCAGCCGATACACCTGTCCATTGAAGGGTCCAACATAAAACTGGAACCCACCAAACTTATTGCCGGGCGGGGGTCCTTGGCGCTGGAGGGATTTTACCACAGCGATAAAAGCGTCTACGTTAAAATTAACGGTGATGCCATCGACAGTCGCAAGATAGTGGAAATTCTCAACCTCAAAAAAACAGTCCACGGTCTGTTGGATTTTGACATAAAATTGTCGGGCAACCTGAACGCCCCGGAGATGGCTGCCAGCCTGGCTCTGAACAACGTCCGTTTTGAGCAGTTCACCGCGGACCGGGTGGTAATTGAATGCAATTACGCCGACCGGGTTGTCAATCTGGAAAAACTGGCCATCACCCGCTATGGCCAGCTGTCGGAGATCGCCCTCAGCGTTCCCATAAACCTGGGGATGGGCCCCGGGGCCGGCAAGCTGCTGGACCAGCCGATGTCCGGAGAGATAATACTCCGGGATATCGGAACCTGGGCCTTCTTCCCCATGGCCGAGCTGTTAAGCGTCTACGAGGGGAAGGTGGACCTGAGCCTCAAGCTCTCCGGCACCCCATTCAAGCCCCTGATGAACGGGGAGATGACCATCGCCAACGCCAAGATGGTGCTTCGACCCTTTGGCATGTATCTGCACAAGGTTCAGGCCTTCGCCCATTTCAATGCCGACAGCCTGGTGATAGACAACATCACCGCCAGCACCGAAAACCAGGGCAAGGTGGAGATAAAACGCGGCGAGATCATCCTGAGCAAATTCATCCCCACCACCATGTACTTCCTGATAGTGGTGGACAAGGCCCCGGTCAGGAACATCCCCTTCATCGAGGGGAATGTCAACGCCCGGATCGAGATCGGCGGGACGGTCAATTACCCCAAGATCAAAGGAGAGGTGTTTGCCAATTCGGCCCTGATCACCCTGCCCTTCGCACCGGCCGAGGAGCCCCCGCCGCCGGAGGGCGGGTCCAAACCGATGGACCTGGACCTGTCCATTACCGGCTCCCAGGGGATCTGGCTCAGGAACGCCGACGCCGACATCGAGCTGAAGATAGAGAATCTTAACGTCCGCATGCAGCAGAACGTGCTGTTCCTTTCGGGCCGCCTGGAGACCATCCGCGGAGAGTACCGTTTCCTGGACCGGAGATTCGACATCACCGAAGGCCAGCTGACCTTCACCAATGCGGCGGTCATCAACCCGGAGCTTAATTTATCGGCCCAGACCGAACTGAGCGATGAAGCCCGAACCAAGGTTTTTCTGAAGGTGGGGGGCTCGGCCTTGCAACCCAAGCTGTCCTTCAGTTCCGATCCCTCGATGTCCGAGCAGGATATCCTGACCATGATGTCAGCGGGGATGAAGCTTGAGGGAGAAGGCAACGGTGACCTTGCCGAACAGTTTATAAACCGGGGAGCTGATTACCTGAGCAATATGCTGGGCGGCCTGATCCAGAAAAAGACCGGGCTGGTGGATGTGGTTAAAATGAAGACCTATACCGGCCAGGAAAAGGGCGCCCAGGTGACGCTGGGCAAGTACGTCACCCGGAATGTTTTCGTCAGTTACACTAGGGGTTTTGCCGCCGACCTGAGCGATGAGTTCCGGGCCGAATACCTGTTCGGCAAAAGGAGCGCCCTGTTCATCCAACGCTCCAAGGGTGAGAACAGCGAAGAACAAAAAATAAACTTGGGTATCAGAATGAAATTCAAATATTAAGACGGGGAAATGCAGAAGAAAACAATCTTGTTGAGTATGTCGCTTTTTGCCGCTTCTTTTCTGTCGGCTTCGCCCATAGATTGGCTGACCTACCAGGGGCCGGCGGTCGGGGCCAGGGCGGCGGCCCTTTCCGGCAGCATCGTTGCCGACGATAGCGACCCCAACCTAACCTTTTGGAATCCGGCCGGATTGGGCAATATCAACTGGTCAATGGCCTCCTGCAGCTATCTGCATTCCCAGGGGCTGTTCTTCGACCCCATATTTTCCGGCCCCAAGCGGCTCAACTATATCGTTTTTGCCGGGAAGGGCATAGGAATATCCTGGCGTTCGGTGGCCCGCTATGCCGGGTCGGAATTTACCATGGAAGGCGCAGACTCGGTAAATAATTATTTGAAATACGGGGTTGATGAATTTGCCTTTGCCGTCTCCAAGAAGGATGACCTGCATCAGTCGATGTCTTTGGGATTATCGGCCAAGCTGATCTCGGCCAGGATGACCGAGGTCAAGCAGAAAAAGATGGACACCCTTTGGAGCCGGGCTGAGATCACCGATGAAAGCGGGACCGGGTACGGCCTGGACCTGGGGTTTCACGGAGGCCGGGGACCGTTGATGGTCGGCATCACTGTCCAGAACCTGGCCGGTAAGGTCTATTGGAAGGATTTTGGCGACGACCAGCTGAAACCCAAGATCTCCGGGGGTATCTCCTGGTTCAACGGCAAATTGCCCAAGATCACAGCCAGCGCCGAAAAGTTCTGGGGGAAGGGGGTCCCGGAGCTCAAATATATGGCGGGAGGTGAATACAAACATAATATACCGGGATACGGGGCCGTGGTTTTCCGGGCCGGGGCCAGCCAATACAGAAAATCCCCGGACGGCGAATACGACTGGTCCCTGGGGCTGGGTTATATTTATAAAAGGATCTTGGTGGATGCCTCCAGCATGGATCAGAAGGCTTCGGCCGACGGAGCCAGGCAGAAGATCTATATGGCGTCAGTGAGCCTTTTCCTTGAATAGGACCAGAGGCCCTTTAAAACGCCCGCTTCGCCCGGGCGTTTTATTTATTTACGGCCCTCTTGACAAATCCGGGCCATAGTGATATAATCCGACTGACTGGTCAGTCAATAAATGAACGATAAGTATAATGAATAGATATCTCACCAATAAAATATCCGGGGTCCTTTCGGAGATATACCGGTTTTTCGCCTTTCATTGGGAGGTGCTGAGAAGGTTGGTCCGGCCGCCCTATTACGGTCAGACCATCTGGGAACAGATGGATCGGATCGGGGTGGATTCGCTTTCCATTGTCGTGCTGGTGGGTTTCTTCACCGGATTCGTCCTGGCCTTTCAGATTGGCTACGCTATGATGCGGTTCGGGGCCAAGATATACGTGGGGGGCATCGTGGCGGTCTCCCTGGTTCGGGAGCTGGGTCCGGTGCTGATAGCCATGGTCTTTGCCGGGCGGGTGGGGGCCGGGATAACCGCCGAACTGGGTGCCATGCAGGTATCGGAGCAGATCGACGCCATGAGGGCCCTGGCCACCGACCCCTTGCGGAAGCTGGTGCTGACCCGGATCGTGGCTGCCACCCTGATGCTGCCGGTACTGGTGGTGATCGGGGATCTTATCGGCATACTGGGAGGAATGCTGGTGGGGGTGATGAACCTGGGACTGACTGCGTCGTTCTATAGAAGCTCGGTGATAAACTCCCTGGTTTTTAACGATCTGTTCAGCGGCTTGATAAAACCGCTGGTGTTCGGGGCCATGATCTCCGGGGTGGCCTGCTATTACGGGCTCAACACCAGAGGCGGCACCAAGGGGGTGGGCGAGGCCGTGACCAGGACGGTGGTGGTGTCCTCGGTGCTGATATTCCTTATGGACGCGGTCATAACCAAGCTTTTATTCCTGCTGGGAATATGAGAGGGATCATTGCCTATGATAGAGTTAAGAAATATACATAAATCCTTTGAAGGGAAGCAGGTGTTGAAGGGCGTCAGCCTTTCCCTCAACGACGGCGAGACCATAGTGATACTGGGGCGTTCGGGCTGCGGCAAGAGCGTGCTGCTCAAGATCATTCTGCGGCTGCTAAAGCAGGACCAGGGATCGATCCTGATCGATGGCAGCGACACCACCCGTTACCTCGAGGAGCAGATGATGCCGGTCCGCAAGCGGATGGGAATGCTGTTCCAGGGCGCGGCATTGTTTGACTCGTTCAACGTGGGAGAGAACGTGGCCTATGCCCTCAGGGAGCATACAAAAAATTCCGAGGAACAGATAAGGGCCAAGGTGGCCGAGTGCCTGGAGTTTGTGGAGCTGTCAGGGACCGAACTTCTTATGCCTTCGGAGCTTTCCGGCGGCATGAAAAAGCGGGTGGCCCTGGCCCGGGCCATGGCTCTGGATCCGGTTTATATGTTCTACGACGAGCCCACCACCGGCCTGGATCCCCTGACCTCACGGAAGATAAACCAATTGATAAAAAAGCTTCAGTCGGAGAGGAATGTATCATCGATAGTGGTCACCCATGAGATAGCCAATGCTTTTCAGGTGGCCGACCGGTTCGTGGTCATCAAGGACGGGGAGATACTGCTGACCGGAAGTTCCGCCGAGATCAAGGGATCAAAATTGAAATTCGTTCAGGATTTTATTAAAGGAGGGATAATAAGCGATGGCAGGCATTAGGATATCACACGAGTTGAAGGTGGGGGCCCTGATCACGGCCGGGCTGATCATAGCCCTGATAACCATATTCTCGGTGGGAGAGCGCCAGGGCTTGCTCAAGCAAAGATATTATCTTAAAGCGCAATTCGACGATGCCGGCGGCCTGCAGAAGGGCGCTCCGGTCAGGGTCTCCGGCTTTCAGGTGGGGGTGGTTAACAGCATCGACCTGGTGGAGACGGCCGGCAAACCGAGGGTGGAGATAAACCTGCGGATAGAGAAAAGCTGGCAGAACAAGATACGGAAGGGGTCGGTAGCCAGGATCAGCAGCCTGGGCTTGCTGGGGGACAAGCTGGTGGAGATCGTCCCTGTCAACCAAAGCAACGCCGTCCTGAATAACGGGGATTTGCTTTTGACAAAAGAAGTGATGCCCCCCGAGGAGATACTGGCCACCGTCGCCGAGATATCGGATACCCTGAGGTCCACCACCCTGTCGCTTAACGTGATAATGAAAAAGATCGAAAAGGGCACCGGCACTCTGGGTAAAATGATCGATGACCCCCGATTGTATACCAACCTTGATTCGGTCATGGTCAGCATGAACCATCTTATATTGCTGATCAAGGGCAACAAGGGAACCATTGGCAAGCTGATGAACGATCCCGCTCTGTACAATAGCCTCAATCAGACCATGTCCAATTTAAACACCATCTCCGACAGCCTGCGCCGAGGGCAGGGCAGCCTGGGCAAGCTATTGCGGGAGCCGGATTTTTATAACTCCCTGGACTCGACCTCCAAGCGCTTGGATGTTATTCTCTCCCGGATGGAAAGGGGAGAGGGGACATTGGGCAAGCTGTCCAAGGACGAAGAGATGTACCAGAAACTCAAGGAATCTTCCCAAGAGCTGAACCAACTGATAAAAGACATGAAAGCCAATCCCAAAAAGTACCTTGGCGTTAGCATATTTTAAAGGAAGATGTCTGAAATGAAAGAGAATGACCAGGGAAAACTACCGCGCAAGGAACGGGAAAGACTTGCCCGCCGGACGGAGATCCTTCATGCCGCCCGGGTGATATTCGCTGAAAAGGGGCTTCACGAAACCACCTTGGACGAGATCGCCGAGAAGGCGGAGCTGGCCAAGGGCACCTTATACGGCTATTTTGAGAACAAGGAGGATCTTTTCTTTTCGGTTCTGGAGGAGACAATTCACAACTTAGAAAAGGTCATCAAGGAAACCAGCGGCAGCGGCCTTCCTCCGCCCGAGAAAATATCCATAATGATAAAAACCATACTGCGGCTGTTCGAGGAGAATGTAGACCTGATGCAGTTGATGACCCGTAATCAACCCGGGGTGCTGATGCATAAAATGCAGGAAAAAATGAAGGTTCATTTCAGGAGTCTGATATTATCGGTTTCCGGGGTGCTTCAGGAAGGCATCCAACAGGGATTTTTTGATAAGATAGACACCGAAAAGGCCGCCGCCGCGTTTTTTAATCTGATACACGGGAATGCGATGAACTCCTTCTGGCATCAACAGAAAATAAATAATAAAGAAGATTTAAAATTTCTGGTTAATTTCTATTTAAGCGGCATAACCAAATATGATACCAAAGGAACTAAATAACATGAGAAGAGTGGTTGCATTAGTGATCCTTTTTGCCTCCTTTGCGGCGGCGGAGGATATATCCTTAAACCAAGCCATAGATCTGGCTCTGAAGCAAAACGCCGCCCTGAAAATAGCCCAGTACAAGGTCAGTGCCGCCGAGGGCCAGCTGATGACCGCCAGAGGGTATCTGGTCCCCCAGCTTTCGGTCTCCGGCAGCATAGTTCGGTTGAACAGCCTGATCGACATGAAAGCCGGGCAATCATATTACCTGCCTGTGCGGGACAGCAATTTCATACCTACCGGGGATATGGTGCAAATGTCCAGCGCCTCGATAACCTCGGACAAAATAGGCAACACCTATTCCGGAAAATTATCCGCCAGCTGGCCGATCTACACCGGCGGAAAAATATGGCAGGGCTATCAGATAAGCCGGCTGAACCGCCAGGCCGCTGATGAATCTTACGACAGCGCCAGGGCCGGGGTGATCTATGCGGTCAAACAGGCCTATTACGGGCTGCTGCTGGCCCAAAGCGCCTACGCCGTCACCCAGGAGGCAGTATCGTCCATAGGAAAGCACTTGGGACGGGTGCAGGCTTTATATCAAAAGGGGATGGTCTCCCGTTACGATTTATTGCGGGCCGAGGTCCAGCTTTCGAATATGCAGCCCCAGCTTATACGCATGCAGAATGCGGTGGAGCTTTCCCGGCAGTCATTCAATATGGCCCTGAACCGGGAGCTGAACGCACCAGTGGTTCTGAGTGATTCCATGGCATTTCATTTGCTGGAGGCGGATAGCGCTCTGCTGGTAGGGCGGGCTTTTCAAGCCCGGCCGGAATATAAATCAATTTTGATCAGGCAAAAGATGGTTGATAAGGCCAAGCTGATATCCTATGCCAGCTACCAGCCCACCGTGGCGCTGATTGCCGATTATTCCTACAGTAAGGGATCCGGTTTCTCCGGTTCGGACGAATGGCAGAAGAACTGGGACGTGGGGGTTTCCGCCAGCTGGCCTTTGTTCGACGGCGGTTCCGGGCTGGGCAGGATCAAAGAGGCCAAAGCCAATGCCCAACAGCTTAAATTGGCAAAAGAAATGGTGGAGGACGGGATAAAACTTGAGGTTTCGGCCAATTACCTGACGATGAAGGCCAATGAAAAGGCCATTTCTTCACAGGAAAAGGCTGTGCAGCAGGCTCAGGAAGCTCTGAATATAGCACAAACCCGATATGAGAACGGCCAGGCCACCAATCTTGATGTGTTGGATGCCGAAGTGGCCCTGACCCAGGCCAAGACCAACAAGATCCAGGCCCTGCATGACTATCTGGTAAGCCTGGCAAAACTGGAGATGGCGGTGGGGGCGACGCTCAAATAGGATCGGATGACTTTAAATCATAATCGGCATCCAGAATTTAAAGCTCTTAACCGGAGGATCTGTTTTGTCGGATATTTGGGCAATAAAACACTAAATTCAGTGTCGGCAAGCAACCTAAAACAAAGAATATACTGTAAAAGGAGCAAGGTCATTCATGAAGGGCAAGACAATTTTAATCACCATAGCCGCGATGATAACCCTTTTCCTGGGGTTCAAAGTAATAAAATCGGTTACTGATAAAAAAACTGTGACGGTGCAGGCCCAAAAATATCCCGTGGAGATTTTGACTGTCTCTCCCTCTGACTATGACGAGAGCATAAACTTGTCCGGATCCATGATGGCCGAGAACCAGACCGATGTCCCTTCTAAGGTTTCCGGAAAGATCATAAAATATCTGATGGAAGAAGGGGCCTGGGTGGACAAGGGCCAGAATGTGGTTTCCATAGACCGGGATGAGATCGGGGTGGAGTTCAAGGAGGCCTGGTTGGAAGCCCCCATTTCGGGCTGGCTTACCAAAAAATATCTTGACACCGGCGGCCATGTGACCCCGGGCATGCCCTTATTTCAGATCGCCGATTATCACCAGGTAAAATTGGTGGTTCAGATCCCCGAGGCTGAGATATCCCGGGTCAAGACCGGAGCGGGAGCCCAGATCTCAATAGATGCCTGGCCGGGCCAGACCTTTTACGGTTCGGTCAGCCAGATATCGCCCACGGTGGATTACCTGAGCCGCACGGTCAAGGCCGAGATCGCCATCAAGAACCCCGGCATGAAGATACGGCCGGGGATGTACGCCCGGGCCCGGATCAACATCAAACACCATGTCAAGGCAGTGGTCATTCCCACCACCGCCATCATCGAGCGCGAGACCGGCACCATGGTATTCGTGGCGGAGAAAGGCCTGGCGGCATCCCGGCCGATCGTTGTCGAACTGGACATGGGCGAAACCTGCTCCATCAAGTCCGGCCTATCTTTCGGCGATAAACTGATCGTGGCCGGCCAGCACACCGTGGCCCAGGGATCGGCGGTAGAGATCGTGGGAGGCAAATAAGAATGATACTTTCTGAATTCGGGATCAAGCGCCCGGTGACGGTCTTCATGATATTCATCGGCGTCACCATCATCGGGCTGGTGGCCCTGGCCAACCTGAACATCGACCTGCTGCCCGACATGTCCTTCCCCATCGTGGCGGTGATGACAGATTATCCGGGAGTGGGGCCGGCCGAGGTGGAGGCCATGGTCAGCCGCCCCATGGAGAGCGTGGTCAGCATGGTGCGCAACGTAAAGAATGTGCATTCCACCTCCAAGGAAGGCTCCTCGATGATAACCCTGGAATTTGACTGGGGCACCGATATCGACGCCGCAGCCATAGACGTCCGGGAAAAGATTGACCTGGTCAAATCCCATCTGCCGGCCGGGGTCCAGAATCCCACCATCGTCAAATTCGACCCGGCCCTGATGCCGGTGATGGTGGTGGGGGTATCCAGCCCCCGTGGGGTCTCGGAACTGCGACAATATGCGGACGACAATCTCAAGGACCGGCTGGCCCGGATCCCGGGGGTGGCTGCGGTGACCGTGCAGGGGGGGCAGGACCGCCAGATCCAGGTCAACATCGACCGCACCAGGATGGAGGCCCTGGGCCTGTCCTTTGATCAGATAGGACAGGCCCTGATGGCCTCCAATCTGAACCTGCCCGGAGGCCACCTTAAAAGCGGCCAGCTGGACTTCCTGATCCGGATCCCAGGGGAGTTCAAAACCGTAGAACAGATCTCGGCCACCGTGGTCGGCAACCGGGGCGGGACCCCGGTCTATCTCCGGGATATCGCCAAGGTGGAGGACAGTTTTACCGAAATAGACACCGAGACCAAGCTCAACGGACAGCGCTCGGTGGCCCTGGTCATCCAGAAACAGTCCGGTTCCAACACCGTGGCGGTCAGCAACAAGATCCAGGCCAAGATCGAGGAGATGCAGAAACAGATGCCTTCCGACATCAAGCTGGCGGCGGCCTTTGATTCCGCTCAGTTCATCCGGGAATCGGTCAAAACCCTGCAAGCCGAGGCCATCGGCGGGTCCCTGCTGGCCATCCTGATCATAATCCTGTTCCTGCGCAACTTCTCCAGCACGCTGATCATCTCGCTGTCCATACCGTTCTCCATCATCGTGACCTTTGTCCTGCTCTATTTCCGTAACATGACCCTGAACATCATGACCCTGGGCGGGCTGGCCCTGGGAGTGGGCCGCCTGGTGGACGATTCCATCGTGGTGCTGGAGAACATCTACCGCCACCGCGAGGCCGGGCAAAGCCCCCAGGAGGCCGCACTGAAAGGAGCCGACCAGGTGTCCATGGCAGTGCTGGCGGCCACCATCACCACCATCGTGGTCTTCCTGCCGATCGCCTTCGTCTCCGGCATCGCCGGGGTGCTGTTCCGGCCCATGGCCTACACCGTGTCGTTCTCCCTGATCGGCTCGTATTTCGTGTCCATGATGTTGCTGCCGCTGTTGACCAGCCGGTTTTTGAAGGTGGAAAAGCCCGAGATAGTTGGGATCGGTTCTTCCTGGTGGAAAAAGTTGATGGACAGGATAGGCAAATGGCAGGACGATGTTGATGGGTTTTATAAAAGGGCCCTGACCTGGGCCCTGGCCCACAAGAAGGTGGTGATGGCGGTCACCTTGGGAGTGGTGTTGGCCAGCCTGTCTCTGTTTACCGTGGTTGATTCCGAGTTCATCCCCTCCAGCGACGAGGGGGAATTCACCGTTAATCTTACCATGCCGGTGGGCACCTCCTTCAGGCAGACCGGAAGCATCCTGCAGCGAATGGAGGATGTCGTTAAAGCCGAAGTCCCGGAAACCCGGACCCTCTATTCAACTTTCGGCGAAGGCGAGGGGATGCGCAAGGCCATGGCCGGAACCGGGCCCAACATAGGTGCCATGCGGATCAAGATTGGCCCGCGCTCCCAGCGGAGCCGCAGCGTCGACCAGATCATTAACCTGCTGAGGGCCAGGTTCTCGGCCATTCCCGACGCCCAGGTGGTGTTCCTCTCCGGCAGCCTGATCTCCCAGATCATGAGCATGGGCGCCGGCGGGGCCATCCAGGTGGACATTCAGGGTTACGACCTGGAAAACTCCCGGAAGCTGGCGGAGCAGGTCAAGCAGATAATGGCCTCGGTCAACGGAACCAGGGATGTTAACATCACCCGCAAAGAAGGCATGCCCGAACTGCAGGTGATCGTGGACCGCGACAAGGCCGGAGCCATGGGACTGAGCGTTTACCAGGTGGCCTCGGCGGTGGAGACGGCCTTCAAGGGCAGGACGGTCACCCGTTTTCGGGACAGCAAGTTCGGCAAGGAATATGACGTGGTGGTCCGTTTTCAGGAGAATGACCGCTCCCAGATCCCGGACATAAAGAACCTGAAAGTAATGAGCCCGATGGGACAGATGGTGCCGGTCTCCAATATTGCCCGGATCCAAAAGGCCTTCGGGCCGGTGGACATCAGCCGCAAGAACCAGCAGCGGATCGTTTCCGTCACTGCCAACGCCACCGGCCGGGCCATCGGGGCCATCAACGGCGAACTGGCAGATAAAATAGCAAAGATCAGCATTCCCGAAGGCTTCACCGTGGAAGTGGGCGGCTCGGCCAAGGACATGGCCGACAGCTTCAAGAGCCTGTTCTACGCCACCCTGCTGGCCATCATGCTGGTCTATATGGTGCTGGCCTCGCAGTTCGAATCATTGCTGGACCCCTTTGTCATCATGTTCTCGGTGCCGTTGGGCATAGGGGGCGTGGTCTGGGGCCTGTTCCTGACCGGGCACAATTTTTCGGTGATCGCCTTCATCGGCGTCATCATGCTGGTGGGCATCGTGGTCTCCAACGCCATCCTGCTGGTGGATTACGCCAATGTGCTGAGAAAGGAAGGGCTGGGCCTTTACCAGGCGGTGATCCAATCGGGGCATACCCGGCTGCGTCCGATCCTGATGACCACTCTGACCACCATCGTAGGTATGATGCCCATGGCCCTGGGGATAGGGGAAAGCGCGGAAACCTCGGCGCCGCTTGCCATTTCGGTGATCAGCGGCCTGACGGCCTCCACCTTGCTGACATTGATCTTCGTGCCCACTTTGTATGTCTTGTTCGAGGAAAGGCTGAGGAAATAAAATTTTCCCGGAGTATAAATAGCCCGTTCGTTTGGAACGGGCTATTTATCTTGTTGACAATAGCTGAATTTACGGATAAAATTAAGCTAATAGATGGAGTACAAAAATGAGCCGAATAAGCATAAAACAACTTAAAAATGGGGAGATGCAGGGCCAGGAACTGATAGAAAAATACGCCCTGCGCAAGGTGGAGATCAAGACCAAGGAATCGGATGGGAAATCCTTCCTTTCCCTGGAGGTGGGCGACGCCACCGGCCGTGTGGATGCGGTGCTATGGAATGAGGCCGATGCGGCCTATAAGCAGGTCTCCCCCGGCGATGTGGTCCAGGTCAAGGCGGTGGTGGGGAGATACAAGGACAACGTTCAGCTGAGGATAGAAAATATACGCAAATGCGAAAGAAGCGAGTATGATCTGGCGGAAATATTGGCTTCCTCCGCATTCACCCGCAGCGAACTTGAGGCGTCCCTAAGGTCGGAGCTGGCCGGGGTCAAGAATCCCTCTCTGGCAAAATTATTGAAGCTGTTCTTTGACGATCAGGATTTTATGAGGGACTTTCTGGATGCCCCGGCGGCCAAGCTGTGGCATCACGGCTGGATCGGAGGCTTGGCCGAGCACACGGTCGCGGTCTGCCGGTTGGCCCGGGGGGGGCTTAAAAATTACCAGCTGCTGGACCCCGACCTCCTGATCACCGGATGCCTGCTGCATGACATCGGCAAGATCAGGGAATTTACCGTTAGCACCTTCGTGGATTATTCCGACGACGGTCGCCTGATGGGGCATATAGTGCTGGGCGACCAGATGCTGCTGGAGAGGATGGCCAAAATAAAGGACTTCCCCCGGGAATTGGCCAAGCGGCTCAGACACATCCTGCTGTCCCACCACGGGGAGAAGGAGAAGGGATCCCCTGTGGTTCCGGCCACCCTGGAGGCCCTGGTGGTGCACCATTGCGATCTTATGGATGCCCATGCCGCGGCCTACGAAAGGATAATAAGGCGGGAGGGTGTCAACAGCAAACGCTGGAGCGAATATGTAAATCTGATAGACCGCTTCATCTACCTGGCCAGGGAGGAGGGGGTGGCGGAAAATCCGCAGCTTTTTTAAATGCCTCTTGCTAAAATGCGCTTCTTGTGATAATATTTACAGCAGTAATTGAATGAGATATCAATAAATTATTAAGGAGACCCCAATGGAAGACCTCAAGCTGGCAAAAAAACTGGTCAAGGCCCTGGACATGGCCATCAGGTACGAAAGACAAGCCCAGGAAAGATACGCCCGGGAAGCCACCTATTCGTATGAATACGATGTGAAGGGCCTCTTCAAGCAGCTGGTTTCCGAAGAATTAAAACATGAGAGGATCCTGACCCAGAAGAAGAATCTGGTGCTCAAGGATATCGCCAAAATGGAAAAGAATAAATAATTTACAAGGAGTTGAAGATGCCCAAGAAAACCTATCCTAAGATCGATGTTGAGGCCTGCATCGGCTGCGGGGCCTGCGTTTCGGCCTGCCCAACCAGCGTGCTGGATATGCCCTCGGACAAGGCAGTAGTGGTCAAAGCCGATGCCTGCACCGAATGCGGTGCTTGCGTCGATGCCTGCCCGGTTTCCGCCATAGTGCTGGCTGAACAGGATTATTAATAACCGTAAATCATTATAAATATGAAAAAGATATCAATAGCTGTGCTGGCCGCCATCTGCCTGACTGCCACCGCCCATGCCGGAATGCTGCCTTATGCCAACAGCGTCCTGATGCTGAAGGGCGGGTATTATAACCCCTCCGGTGTGAAAGGCGGCGGCGGGCTTCTGCTTGGCCTGGGGGTCGGCAATGCGGTGGATGATATGGTCAATTTGACACTGGGGCTGGAATACTTCGGCAAAAGCTTCGAGGAGAAGCAGGAGGCCGACACCTCCAGCACCACCGGGATAACCACCACCACCATGATCAAAGTTCTTTACGAGCATAAGGTCACATATCTCCCCTTGTGGGCCAGCCTGAATATCACCATTCCCGCCGGTGGGGCCATAAAACCCTATGTAGGGGGTGACCTGGGGTGGGGATTGGCCAAAGTGTCCTATGATTACAAAGATACCACAATTGCTGTCGATAAAATCACCCAGGGCCCGGATGACGGATTTTACACTGGCTTCGGCTGGCGGGTCAGGGGAGGAGCCAGGATCGGGCTGGGGATGCGCAGCGCTCTGCTCTTGGAAGCATCTTATAACGGCACCACGGTAGCCCGCGAAGAGGAAGGCGGCTGGGAGCGGGAACTGGACATGTCCGGCATAGGCATTGGCGCGGCCATAGAATTGAAGGGATTTTAAGGGTTATATTACAATAAAAAGCCCCCCGCTTAAAGCGGGG